>VGBH01000010.1 GCA_016870575.1 Actinomycetota bacterium | reverse complement strand
GCTTGAGATTTTTATTTTTTCATAAAAAATGAAATTGAGTCTGGCAATAAAATCGATTACTTGATATGCGATGAAGTTCAGTTTTATCAACCAAAGCAAATAGAACAACTAGCATCACTGGTAGATGATTTTAGTTTAGATGTGTTTACATTTGGGATTACCGCAGATTTTCGAACTGAGCTATTTCCTGGATCAAAGCGACTATATGAATTAGCAGATCGAATCAATGTTCTTCAGGTAGAGGCACTGTGTTGGTGCGGCAAACGTGCGACACATAATGCTCGTTTGGTAAATGGGCAGATGGTGATTGAGGGTGAACAAGTGGCGGTAGGTGACACTTCACCCAATTCACCGTTTTCAGTCACATATGAAGTGCTTTGCCGGAATCATCATATGAAGTTAATGCCATCTTGCTCTTCAAAAATCACTCAAAAAGATAATTCCTGAATGTTGTGATTAAAAATTCATTCCACTCATCTCGATCAACTGGTTCAGTGGAAATATCATCAATAACTCTGCCAAAAGTGTATGCCAGCAAAAAAGTAGCAAATACTCTTGGACTTACACTTGCTTTGATCAAACCTTTTCTTTTTAACAAGTCAATCATCTAAACAAGTCGATTTGTTGTTTTGGATTGCTGTTGAGACATAACTCTAAAGAATCTCTCGTTGTTAAGTACTTTGCCCAGAGTCCTAATTCTTTCTAATCGAATGTTCACGCGTTCATTATCTCTTTCAGACCATTCGACTTTACTTCGCAAGTGGTTCAACAACTCTTCTTTAGATGTTGCTGATTCAATTAGCTGTGTAAATTCGCCAATTGCCTGATCAATGTCACTAATGAATCTTGAAGCTAGAGCCTCTTCAATCACTTCTTCAAACTCGTTAAAGTGGTGATAAAAAGCACCCTTAGAAACAAGAGATTCTGAAATCACCATAGTGATTGTCACATTCTCAGGACGGTGATTATCCAGTAGGCGGATTGTCACATCGATTAATCGCTTTCGGGTTGGATGCTGTCCAGGTGCGCTGTGATCCAGCAAGTTACTCACGTTGCTACTTTCGTTAGGAAGACGACCGATTTGCCCTTTGTTGCTAATCGGTCAATGAGTAAAAGAGTATTAGTGAGGTCTGACAAAACAGAATCTATGCCTACAGACTTTAGGTATGTTCCGCTTGTATCTGTTGTGGAAAAGCGAGATTGTAATTACTTGTCAGTTATTTACTTTAATCAGGTTGATTAAATCAGCACAAAGATTTGATTTATGTAGCTTGGACCTAGTCGCTTCCGCCAAACAATATCTCATCCCATGATGGCACACTGGTTCGTTTTGATTTCTTTCCAGTTACCTTTGCTGCTGAAGTAGATTGGCCTGTTTCTACAGTTGATTCATCTTGGTCAGGATCAAAACTCTTTACGGTATCAATTTTTGCTACTGGTTCTACACTTGACTTCGATTCATTCTCTGGCTCTGGTTTTGTTTCAACTGGCACAGGTCTTGCAGCAACTGTCTCTGGTTTTGGTTGAGCAATAACAGATGTTGGCCTTGTTGTTTCAGTTGGTACTGGTACCAATCTCGGTGCATTTGTTGGTGCAAGACCTATTAAAGTTCTAGCAACATCATCTAGCGGCCAAACACTTTGTGAAGAGGTATCAAAACCGAAATGTGCAATTGCTCCGCCTCTGGTTACGGAGATAGTCCAGAAAGTTTCTTCGCCCCGAGTTGCATCCCAAGTGAGTTGATCTGTTGATTGGCCGCGTTCTAGTAGCAGATTTTCGATTTGGTCACCAAGGGTGATTTCATTGGTATTGCCCTTTATGCGAGCACGTTGACTGCGTTGTGCCACATATGCCCGCTCTTGGATAACAGGACCTTCAAATCTTCGAACTCGCGCTTCATCTACGCCAAATTCAGAAACTAACTGCTCAACAGACATACCTGCTCGCAAACGCGCTTGAATTTGAGCAGGACGCAAATCTTCATCAGTTGCAGCGGAGATGGGGGCAAGCGCTTTTCTCAGAGCAAGAAGCAAATCAGCTGACGCTTCAACGCTATGTTCTTTTCCGCTAGCATCAACAAAGACAAGATGCTGGCCGTCAGCGGTCAATTTGACGAACTTAAGCGAGTTCAAGATTTGCCTCCAATAAGGGGACAGTCTAGCCAGTAGTTGGGGTTTGCCAAAAGGCTAGGGAGCAGGGGGCTTACTCAAGTATGGGCGCGCTGCTAGGGCGGCAAGCATCATTGCCATAGCAGCACCTAAGCCAATGCTAAACGCCCAACTTGTGCCGTGATTATCAATTAGCCATCCAGCTGATGCAGCAGCAAATGCAAACCCAACCGCAATACCTGAATACATCGAAGCAATCGCTTCGGTTGTGCGTCCAGCTCCCGCACGCTGTTGAGCAATAGAGGCAGCTGAGATCAAGAGCGGAGCAATACCAAAACCGGCAATAACAGCGACAACACCGAGCCAAAACAAGCTATCTACAAAGGGCACTACTGCAGCAGGTGGAATCAATATCAAAGAAATTAACACCAACTGATTTGGCAATGGTAATTTGAAATCGCTAGCACCGTAATAGATGCCGCCAATCAAACTGCCAATTGACCATAGTGCTAGCAGAAAACCTGCTGCAACTGGAACGCCAGTAAAATCGCTAAAGGCAATCATTGTCGTCTCAATGGAGCCAAAGAAAACTCCAGCTAAAAAATGCACAAAGACCAACCAGAGTAAACCATTTTTAAAAACTACTGGCTTTCCATGTTTAACCTGGTGGAGATTAATCGGCGGTTCAGTATCGCGCATTGAAATTAACCATATGCCGCCCACTAATAAAAACACCACCGCAATACTCTGCGGAGCTGCAGGATGAATGTTTACAGATGTGAAAGCCGCAATTGATGGACCAATTACAAAAATTATTTCATCAATCATGCTCTCAACTGAAAATGCCGTTATTAGAACTGGGCCAGATACCAACAAAGCCGTCCATCTTGCTCGAACTAGTGCACCAATTGAAGGCGAACAAAAGCCACTAATGATTGCAAAAACAAAAATCCAGATAGCTGGTAAATCTGATGGAATAGTAAGAATTAATGCGACTGCTGCTGAAACTACAATTACAATTTGCCAAGGAAGTATTCGATGTTGACCAAATCGATCAGTTAATCTCGAAGTAATAGGACCACCAGCGGCTGCAGCAATAGCGCCTAGTGCTGATACTGAACCGGCTAATGTGTAATTACCTCTGGCAGTTTCCACATACATTAAAATTCCAATGCCAACCATCGAAATAGGCATACGAGCAATAAATCCAGCAAAAGAAAATGCGCGCGCTCGCGGGTCGGAAAAGGCAATTCGATATTTATTGAGCATAGGTGGCAAAGTTATCCCATGAGCCAAAGTCCTTCTGCGCAGGAGTTGCTGGCAATTGCGCGAACCGCTGCCACGCAAGCTGCAAAATTAGTAGTTTCTGGGCGAAGTGAAGTTATTGCTCAAAAATCCGAAGTGAGCACTAAAACGTCAGTTACTGATCCAGTAACTGAGATGGATCGCGCTGCTGAAGCATTGATAGTAAAAACAATAAAGTTAACTCGGCCAGATGATGGTTTTATTGGTGAAGAGGGAAGTGAGATTGTCAGCAAAACAGGAATATCGTGGGCAATTGATCCAATCGATGGAACAGTTAATTATATGTATGGCCTGCCTGTCTGGGCGGTATCAGTTGCCGCTCTTAAAGATGGTCAATCAATTGCAGGCTGTTTAGTAGCGCCTGATTTGAGCAAAATTTATTATGCAACAGCTGGCGGCGGATCGTTTGTTGAAGACAATAATGGAGTGACTCAACTTAAAACATCACCAAGCACAGATCTAGGGCAATGTTTACTTGCTACTGGATTTGCATATCGAAAAGAACGTCGCGCCGAAATTGCACCAGTTATTGCTGCTGTGCTACCGCAAGTAAGAGATTTACGCCGAATGGGTGCGGCAAGCATTGATATTACATCTGTTGCAACTGGAGGTGTTGATGCATATGTGGAATCAGGCGTACGGATCTGGGATTATGCAGCGGCATTACTAATTGCAATAGAAGCAGGAGCGGAGTTTAATCATCGAAATCAACCTTGGGGCGAATGGTTATTAGTTTGTCGACCAGGATTAAAAGATCAACTTGAAGAAATAACTAATCTGCTTTAGATACGAGATTGATACTCACGGTAATACTTACCACGAGCAACATATGCATCAGCATTTTCAATAAACTGTCCCTCTGAAACTGAATCTGGTTTTATCTTTGCGGGTACTCCAAGCGCCATGGCAAATGAAGGAACTTCCATACTGCCTGGAATAAGTGCATTTGCCCCCACAAGTGAGTTTCGCCTAACGACAGCTTCTGGTAACAACGTTGAACCTGATCCAATCAAGCAGTCATCTTCAACTGTGCAACCTTCAAGATGAGTGTTGTGACCAACTGTTACCCGCGAGCCAACTCTGGTTGGCAACACATCAGTATTGTGAATAATGCAGCCATCTTGAATAGAGGTTCGCTCACCTACATAGATTCCTGCACCATCACCACGGAGCACGGCGGTGGGCCAGATGGTGCTTTCTGCCCCAACCTCAACTCGCCCAATCAAGATCGCGTCTTCGTGCACATAGGCATCTGGATGAATCACGGGTGAATACTCGCCGAGGCGATATAGCGGCATATTGGCTCCTTTAGCACCCTATTTTGGTGGCTGGATGTGCCTTTTGTCTTTAGGTGTGGCACTATCCGCCCGCTGGGAGTGGCGAAATTGCTCCGAGTCGACCGCGTTAAAGGAGTGCAGTATGGCAACCGATTATGACGCACCGCGCAAAACAGATGAAGAGCTCACCGAAGATTCGCTGGAAGAGTTAAAGCAGCGACATGCCGAAGCTGCTCAGGCAGCAGCTGTTGATGTAGATGAGGCGGAATTAGCTGAGGTAATGGAGTTACCAGGTGCTGACCTCTCTGATCAGACATTGAGCGTATTAGTTGTACCTAAACAAGAAGGCGAATTCACTTGCTCAAGATGCTACTTAGTACATCAACGAAGTGCACTTAGTCGAGAAGTTAATGGTCAGCTCTATTGTCGCGACTGCGATCTTTAAGTTAACGAAGCCAAGAATTCTTTCGGCTTTCGAGTTCCTACAAACCACCTCTTGAATGGTTCGTGCTCGCCATTGATTTCAAATTGTAGGTAACTTATTCCTGTCCGAGCACCGAGCACTAAGTCTTGAGGTGTAACGCTTAAGCGAAATTCATCATGATTTATTGCCTTGACATTCTGAATCAGCTTAATAGGCAGCGAATAATTGCCAACTTGCAAAGAATCAGAAACGGTAATTCGCCTGATGAATTTAACCAATAAAAAGCACGTCAGCGTTAGTCCAAAATTCGCCAAACTAATTCCTATTGTCATCGAGGTTGCATATCCAGCAGCAATACCAAGCACGATTGAGCAAATGAGGCCGAAGCCAGCGATGGCTGGTGAGGGGAGAAGAATTTCCCGATACTTAACGCGCACACTGCCATCTTGCCAGTAAATCAGATTCAATTAGCCTTAGGGTGGTACCAAGATGGGGGAGCAGTAATGTTGGTTTTAGTTAAGAAATTAGTAGCCGATGTGCCGCTTCCTGTGTTTGCTCATCCAGGAGATGCTGGTGCCGATTTAGTATCCACTCAAGAAGTCACACTGGCTCCAGGGGAGCGTACTTTAGTTCCCACGGGAATAAGCATTGCATTACCTGCAGGACTAGTTGCTTACGTAATGCCGCGGTCTGGACTTGCTATCAAACATGGAGTTACCGTTTTGAATGCGCCTGGAACTATTGATGCTGGATACCGGGGAGAGATTAAAGTTCCGTTAATCAATTTAGATTCGAAGAACGAATTTAAAATTCAGCGACTAGATCGAATCGCTCAACTTACTATTTTGGAGTTGGCACAATTTCGGTTTGTTGAGGTCGAGCTATTACCAGGTAGTGATCGCGGTGAGGGTGGCTTTGGCTCTACCGGAGTTAAAGGTTGATGGCGAAATTGCTATCCAAGATCTTTCGAGATTCAAGCAAAATTGAGTCAGCGGAACTAGTAGAAACTGGATTAAAGTCTGGGGCAATGCCTGTTTCAGAAATTCATCCAGGTGAAAAAGGAAAAGTGCTTGGTTTAGTTAATGCTGTGATTCACCACCCTACCCAATCAAGTCACCAGTTTGAATTTGAAATCTATGATGGTACTGAAAGGTTAAGAGTTGTTTACTTGGGACAGAAAGCATTAACTGGTATTGAACCTGGAGCTACGGTTTTATTAGAGGGTAGAGTAGTTCGAGAGAAAGCTATGAAAACTATGTATAACCCAAAGTACACATTAGTTAGGGAATCAAATTGAGTAATAATGGCCAAGTTGATGATGCATCTGTGCTAATGCAACGAGCGCTTGGTGGCTGGCGTGGATTTATTGCAACTGCTTTGCCTAGTTTAGTTTTCGTTTTTGTTTGGGTATTTACTTACGACTTGAATTTAGCTTTGATTCTTTCATTGATCGTGGCAACCTTGGCAGGTGTTATGCAATTAATATTGCGCGACACTCTTCAGCACGTATTAAATGGTCTACTAGGAGTTGTAATTTCTGCAGTTGCTGCCAAATTTACTGGCAAACCTGAGGATGCATTTTTGCCTGGTTTAATTATTAATGTTTCATATGGATTCGTATATCTCGTGGGTCAAATCATTCGAAAGCCAATTCTGGGATTTGTTGTAGGTGGATTGATTGGCGACCTAACGGGCTGGATGAAAGATCCAAAAAAGGTTCGAGCAGCATGGGTTGCTGGATGGTTTTGGGTTGGATTGTTTGCCCTAAGGATGCTTATTCAAACACCTCTTTATTTGGCAGGCGAAGTTGCAACGCTGGGTGTGGCGAGAGTGTTTATGGGTTGGCCCGGGTTTTTGCTTGTTTCATTCCTGAGTTACAGAGTTATGCGTCCCGCGTTCACTCACTCGGCAAAGTAGCGAAATTAACTCTGGTTCTTGTTCTTGTTTTGCGACGAACAAAAGTTCATCACCGATCTCTAGCGTATTGTCACTGGTTGGTACCAACACAGAATTGTCCCTAAGAATTGAAACTGGGGCGGTATCTGTAGGCCATTGAATGCTCCCGATACGTTTTCCAATAACAGGTGAATCTTCAGCCAAGGTAATCTCAACTAAATCAATTCCAGACTTACGAAATGTAAATAACTTAACTAGGTCACCAACACTAACTGCTTCTTCGACTAAGGCAACTAAAATTTGGGGTGTTGATACTGCGACATCTATTCCCCAGGACTCGTCAAACAGCCATTCATTCTTGGGATGATTTACTCGAGCTACTACTCGGCCAACCCCAAACTCAGTTTTCGCTAACAACGAGACAACCAGGTTAACTTTATCATCACCTGTTGTGGCAACCAAAATGTCGGTATTTGGCAGATTTGCATTTTCTAGAATAGAAATTTCGCAGACGTCTCCGAGTAAAGTCTCAGCACCTGCAAGATCATCACGATTCAAGCATTCTGGGTCCTGATCAATCATTAAAACTTTATGTCCATTTGCGATTAAATCTTTTGCGAGCGCTCGACCTACTTTGCCCGATCCGGCAATTGCAATTCTCATAGTGAACGCCCCACCTCCTTTAGTCGCGTTTCAAGCTTGTTTTTTGCACTTGATTGATAAGCGAAGATAATCAAATCGGATTGTTGCAAGATGAAATTTGGCGCGGCCAACACTGAATCAGAATTTCTGGAAATAGAAACCAACCTAATTGGAAATTCATTTTCAATCTCATTAACTGTCTTTGTAATCCATTCAGGCGGCGTTAGAAAGGATGAAACTTGAATGGCATTGTTTGCATCAGTCCAAATAGCATTGCTCGTTTCGGAATTAAGTAGTGCAATTATCTGTTGGGTCGACCAAGAAACAGAAGCGATGGTTGGGATGCCCAAGCGACTATATATCTCAGCACGCTTAGGATCATAGATGCGTGCGACTACCTTCTTTACATTAAATTTCTCTCTGGCAACTCGAGCGCTAATGATGTTTGAATTGTCACCAGAAGAAACTGAGATAAATGCATCTGCTGCTTCAATTCCCGCCTCGCGCAGAGTGTCTAAGTCAAATCCCACTCCAACGACTTTTTGTCCCTGAAATTGGCGAGGTAGGTCTTGGAAAGCTTGTGCACTTTTATCAATAATTGATACAAAATGACCTTCACTGGATAACTTAGTTGCAACTGCAATGCCAACTCGGCCACATCCCATAACAATTACATGCATAAATTTCAACCACCTGTGCGCTTGTAACGCTAAGCCTAACCCCTAGTGGTGGGCTAGGCTATCAACTGTGTCGATTTTTCTTGATGGTATTAAGCGAATCATTGTTGGTCGAAGGTTAAGTAGCGAAAGACTTGGCCAAACACTTTTGCCTAAGCGAATTGGTTTTCCGGTATTTGCATCTGACGCACTTTCGTCTAACGCATACGCGACTCAAGAAATCCTATTAGTACTCTCTCTAGGCGGCATTGCACTGTTATCAGATTCACTTATCGTCGCAGCAACTGTGTTATTAGTCATGGGAGTAGTTGTAACTTCATATCGACAGAATGTTTATGCATACCCCAGCGGTGGCGGCGATTATGGAGTGGTAAGCAAGAATCTTGGTAAACGAGCTGGCCTAGTTGTAGGAAGTTCACTTTTGGTTGATTATGTACTAACAGTTGCCGTTTCAATCAGTGCCGCGGTAGATAACATTGGATCAGCATTTCCTTTTGTTGCTCAAAATAAAGTACTGGTTGCAATTTCGTTAGTTCTAGTTATTACCATGATAAATCTCCGGGGAACTAAGGAATCTGGATTGTTATTTGCAATCCCAACCTATGCTTTTCTATTTGGCGTTTTTGGTATGTTTCTAGTTGCGGGCTATCGCTACGCAATGGGTGATGTGATGCTAGCGCCGTCAAGTCAGTATGAGATTGCGGCAGAGCAAACGTTCACTGGACTTGCTCTTGTGTTTCTTATAGCCAGAGCATTTGCTAGCGGATGCGCGACATTAACCGGTGTTGAAGCATTGAGTAATTGCGTGCCACAGTTTAAAGAGCCTAAATCCAAAAATGCTGCAACGTCGTTATTGCTATTGGGTCTGGTATCTGGTTCTATCTTTTTAGGGTTAACTTTGCTTGCCCGATTGACTCAGGTGCGAATTGCTGATTCACCCGATAGATTAGTTGGGTTCCCAGAAGGTGGCTATCAACAAACAGTAATTACTCAAATCGCTGATGCAGTGTTTGGACCGTTTTATCTTGGCTTTTTATACATTTCTTTTGTTACTGCTCTTATTTTGGTACTTGCGGCTAACACTGCATATAGCTCTTTTCCAATTCTAGGTTCGATTCTTGCCCGCGACGAGTTTTTGCCCAAGCAACTGCATACCCGCGGTGATCGATTAGCTTATTCAAATGGAATTTTGACTTTAGCTGCTGCTGCTAGTTTTCTAATCTGGATTTTTGACGCTTCTGTAACGAAACTGATTCAGCTATATATTTTGGGAGTTTTTCTTTCTTTCACACTTAGTCAGTTAGGAATGATTCGACATTGGAATCGATTGCTACCAAAAGCCAATATTGAAGACCAAAAAAAGATGCGAAGAACTCGTTTGATTAACTTTCTTGGATTTGTAATAACGGGAATGGTGGTAGTTATCGTTTTAGTAACAAAATTTACTCATGGCGCATGGATTGTGTGCTTAGTCATTCCAGCTATCTGGTTAGTTATGTCTGGTATCAACAAGCATTATCAGAAGGTAAGAATTGAATTGATCCCAAATGCAGAAGAAATGACCGCGCTACCCAGCCGAACGCATGCCATAGTTTTAGTTTCTAAAATTCATAAACCAGCCCTGCGAGCAATTGCTTATGCTCGGGCATCTAGACCTAGCACAATTGAAGCAGTAACAGTCGCCATTGATAAGGGGGAATCCAATAATCTTGCTGAAGAGTGGACTGCAAGGCAAATTCCCATCCCATTAAAGATTATTGCATCACCATACCGAGAAGTCACTCGTCCAATCATCGACTATATAAATAGTATTCGTCGAGTATCCCCAAGAGATCTAATAGTGGTATTTGTTCCTGAATATGTGGTAGGGAGATGGTGGGAACAGTTACTGCATAATCAATCAGCATTAAGACTAAAAGCACGATTGAGATTAATGCCAGGCGTTGTAGTTACAAATGTACCTTGGCAGTTAAGCACTAGTGAACAAGAAATCGACGCTTGATAGCAACACTTGAGATACTTGGATATGCAGCTGGTGGCAGTTGTGTGGCTCGGTACGAAGGTCGAGTCATTTTTGTTCGAGGTGTCTTACCTGGTGAGTTAGTAAAGGTTGATATCTCTGAACAACCACAATCGAAGCGATATGCAAATGCAACTTTGATTGAGATCATTAAAGATTCTCCAATCAGAGTTAATGCTCCATGTAAATATTTTGGACAATGTGGTGGATGTGACTGGCAACATTTAAGCATTGAAAATCAAAAAAAGATGCATCTCCAAACAATGTCAGACCAGTTACAGCGAATAGGTAAATTTAGCGACCTAATTATTTTGCCAGTTATGACTGTCCCGAACGAATCTGGCCTCCATTATCGAACCAAGATGCGCTATGCGATTTCGGACAACGGAAAAACTGCGATGCGAGAAGTTAGAAGCAACAACTTGGTTGAAATTGATTCTTGTTTGCTAGCAAGTAAAGAAATAGATCGAGTGACAAAAGACGGTTGGAATCCAGGGGAAGAAATCACGATTGTTTCAGCAACTGAAGAGACGCTAGTTTTAACTGAAAAAAACAATTCACCAGAGATATCATTTAAGAATAGATATGGCACCTGGGTAGCTCCTGCCGGCGAATTTTGGCAGATACATAAAGGCGCACCAGAATTGTTGATAGCTGAAGTGCTGGCTCGATTAAACCCTGTTGCCGGAGATCGAATAGCAGATCTTTATGCCGGTGTTGGTCTATTTGCTTTAACAATTGCAAATCGAGTAGGTAAATCAGGAAGAGTAGTTGCTGTTGAATTTGATCGTCGTGCCTATCGCAGTGCAACAAATAATTTAAAACCTTTTCCATGGGCTCAAGCGGTTAATGCGGATGTTGCTAGATATCTGACAAATGCTGAATTAGTGAACAAAGTAGTAGTTGATCCACCTCGCTCAGGATTAAATAGTTCTGTTATAAATCATCTAACTCGCATGGATGGACTAACTCAAATTTGCTATGTCAGCTGTGATGTTGGCACCTTGGCTCGAGATTTGCGTGAATTTGCAGATTTGGGCTGGCAGATTGGGAAAATTCAGCCAATGCTGCTTTTCCCAATGACAGCTCACCTGGAGACGATAGTCTCTGTTAGTAAATTATCTTGATATCAAGATAATTGGTGCCTAGGATTGTGCTGGAGGAAGAATGTCAAAGAACTCTTTTGCTGCTAAAAAAGAAATGCAGATTGGATCAGCAAAGCACACCTACTATTCAATTATCGATGTACCTGGGGCTACAACATTGCCATTTAGTCTCAAAATCCTGCTAGAAAATTTATTACGAACTGAAGATGGTGCGAACGTCACGAAAGAACAGATTGAATCGCTAGCAAATTGGAACCCAAGCGCTGAGCCCGACATAGAGATTCAGTTCACTCCTGCTCGAGTAATTATGCAGGACTTTACCGGCGTTCCGTGTGTAGTTGATTTGGCTACTATGCGTGAGGCAATTACTCAATTAGGTGGAGATGCTAAACGAGTAAACCCGTTGGCACCAGCTGAGTTGGTTATTGATCATTCAGTCATTGTGGATTATTTCAATCGACCAGATGCTTTTGAACTAAATGTCAAGCTTGAATATGAACGCAATAGTGAAAGATATAAATTCTTGCGGTGGGGCCAGGGCGCATTTGATGAATTCAAAGTTGTACCTCCAGACACAGGAATAGTTCATCAAGTAAATATTGAACACCTGGCACGCGTTGTAATGATGCGAAATAATGAAATTTATCCAGATACTTGCGTAGGAACTGACTCGCACACCACGATGGTTAATGGTTTGGGGGTTCTAGGTTGGGGAGTTGGCGGAATAGAGGCAGAGGCTGCGATGCTTGGTCAACCAGTCTCAATGCTTATTCCTCGAGTCGTTGGATTCAAACTTCGCGGTGCACTGCAACCAGGCGTTACTGCAACAGATTTAGTTTTAGTAATCACTGAGATGCTTCGAACTCACAAAGTTGTTGGTAAGTTTGTTGAGTTTTATGGTGAAGGTGTAGCGCAGGTTCCGCTGGCAAATAGAGCAACGATTGGAAATATGAGTCCAGAATACGGCTCTACTGTTGCAATTTTTGCAATTGATCAAGAAACATTGGATTATTTAGCGCTAACTGGAAGAAGTACTGAGCAAGTAGAATTGGTTGAGAAATATGCGAAGACACAAGGCTTATGGCATAACCCAAATGTAGAACCAAGATATTCAGAATATCTCGAGCTTGATTTGTCAACTGTTGAACCCTCAATTGCCGGACCAAAACGTCCACAAGATCGAATATTGGTAAAAGAAGCGAAGAAATCTTTTGCTTCATTTTTGCCAACGTATACAAATGATTTGAAGGCTGCGGAGAAAATTGAAGTTGATGGGAAGCAGATTGAACTCACGCATGGAAAAGTGGTAATTGCCGCTATAACTTCATGCACAAACACTTCTAACCCTGAAGTTATGTTAGGTGCGGGCCTATTGGCTAAGAAGGCCGTTGCAAAAGGTTTAAGTCGTGCACCTTGGGTAAAAACATCTTTGGCACCTGGTTCTCAAGTTGTAACCGACTACCTTAATCGCGCAGGAGTTACCAAGGCTCTAGATGAATTAGGTTTTGATTTAGTCGGCTACGGGTGCACTACCTGTATTGGTAATTCCGGGCCGTTGCCAGTTGAAATAAGTAAGGGAGTGCAAGAAGGGGATTTAGCAGTTGCAGCAGTGCTCAGTGGTAACCGCAATTTTGAAGGCCGAATAAATCCGGATGTAAAACTCAACTTTTTAGCCAGCCCACTCTTAGTTGTTGCATATGCACTTGCTGGCACTATGGATATTGATTTGACTTCTGATCCGTTAGGGCAGGATAAGGCAGGAAAACCGGTTTATTTGAAGGACATCTGGCCAAGTACTGAAGAGATTCAATCTGCAATTTCTAATTCGATAAATGTAGAACTTTTCAAGAATAGATATAAGGAAGTCTTCAAGGGTGATGAAACTTGGCAAAATTTACCAACTCCATCAGGCCAGACATTTAAGTGGGATGAAAAATCAACTTATGTGCGAAAACCACCTTACTTTGATGAGATGACGCTGGCGTTAACCCCGGTAACTGATATTGAGGGAGCTCGAGTGCTAGCTAAATTGGGCGACTCGGTTACTACCGACCATATTTCCCCGGCAGGTAACATCAAACAGGATTCGCCTGCAGGAAAATATTTGATGTCAAATGGGGTTGAAGCTAAAGATTTTAATTCATATGGGTCGCGTCGAGGAAATCATGAAGTGATGATTCGCGGCACTTTTGCCAACATAAGATTAAAGAATGATTTAGCTGATGGCAAAGAAGGCGGATTCACTAAAGATTTCACAAAATCCGATCTGCCAACAGTTCCTATTTACGATGCTGCACAATCTTATGCGCAATCGAATACTTCTTTGATTGTGTTAGCTGGAAAAGAATATGGCTCAGGATCTTCTCGAGATTGGGCTGCAAAAGGAACTGCACTATTGGGCGTGCGCGCTGTTATCGCTGAGTCATATGAGCGCATTCATCGCTCCAATTTAGTGGGAATGGGAGTACTCCCGTTGCAATACCTGGATGGCGAAAGTGCTGAAACTTTAGGATTAATAGGTACTGAAACTTTCAGTATCAGTGGAATTACTGAGTTGAATTCTGGCTCAACTCCAAAGAAAGTTTCTGTCTCAGCAACTAGCCCAACTGGAAATGTAACGAAATTTGAGGCAGCTCTTAGAATAGATACGCCTCGTGAAGCAGATTATTATCGTAACGGTGGGATTTTGCAGTATGTGTTACGCAATTTGGTTGAGTTGTAGATGCTAAATTGAGCACAAGCTAACATACTTCCTAAACCAGATAAACTAAGAAAAGAGCAGTTAAATTATGTGTTCAAAAGTTGTTTGCAGTAAGTGCGGCAAACCAACATGGTCTGGTTGCGGCGAGCATATTGAACAGGCATTGTATGGAATTGCTGAAAAGGACAGATGTCAATGTCTTACTGACGGCACCTCTACCAAAAGAAAATGGTTTTTCTCAAAGTAAATCGATTCTTGCTATTGTCTAGCCTCTGATTAATTCTTGACTGATGATAAATTCTTCAGATGCTAATAATTTCTTTTCACTCTTATTCAACAACTGAACTGATCCATACCCCCAAACCTCCCAGGAATCTAAATTACCATCGCTGAAAACTGCTGTGTTTTCATCTATGCCAATTGAAACCAATTCTTGATTTGATTTCCCTAAGTATTTCGCTACAGGAGTTGGCAACCAACCAAAGTAACGATCAAAATGTGGCAACACCTTTAGGTTTGGTATCAAGTTAAGTCCGGGCGTTGCAGCAGCGGTGAGTTTAAATGGATTTGGAATTTCACTTACCAGCGCCATCGCTCCTGCGCTGCAACCAGCTAAGGCAGATCCGGATTTCCAATTCATCTCAATCTCGTTTAGTAGCAATGTGTCGCGCAAAGTTTGCGCAAGATAAAATGGGTCACCGCCAGAGAGATAAATCAACGCTGCATCCGAAACTAGTTGAGCGTATTTGCGGTCGTTTGCAGATTCACGGTCAAATGCGGGAATGAATATCTGTTCAATTCCTAAACGATCTGCTTGTTGAGCACCCAGTTCTTGCCATCTCTGCCAAGATGTAATTCCTTCTTTTCCAGCAGCAGTTGCCAGTTGTACGTATTTGGGAGATTTACCTGCCGTGATTCCAGATTCCATTAAGCGTTGCTCGAGTGGTTGCATCGCTGGGAGATATTCACCTGAGCCAACTAACGCAACGGCACCTGTCATATTTCCTCTTACCTAGGGGGCTTTACCATAAACTAACGGCATCAGAATTAGGGGAGTGGATGACAAACCGTTCGATATCAATTGCTGGTCTAACGTTAGGGCTTTTTGCATTTTTAATTACGTATAACTGGGGTGATTCTGATCCTGATCAACTAACTTTTTCAGAAGCACTTACTACAGCCGCGGCAGTTTATATTATGGTTTTTTTGGTACTAAAAATTTTTGCTGCAATTATTGATCGTTTTAGAGATTAACATTTATAAATTTTTGTGCAAGTAGCTGTGTAGCCCATTTTTTTGCGCCTAACTCCTGCAGTATTGTCTCTAACTGTATTTGATTTCTAAAGTCATATAGTTCCCAACAGAAATTTCGCAGGATTTCTGGTGCAATCAACACTTCTGGTGAAATTTCTAGCTCAGCAGCTAACTCGTTGCTAGCTAATCTATATTTTGTCCATCGAGCAAATGCTTCAGGATTAATTTCTTCCCATGATTTTGGATGCGGAACAATGCTTTCGCGTCTAACTGTTCTTGGTAACTCAGATTCCTCTACATTTAGGGCGAGTTCAATTGCTGAGTACCAATCCTCGATATAGTCCAAAGCCACTCCTCGCACAGACTTACGAATTTGCTCGATTATTGGCAATTTGGTTATGGCTGATTTAGCTAATGAAATCAGTACTCGGTCATTGACCAGTCGACCTGGCGCTAGGTCAAGTTCTTTTGCGATATTGTCTCGAGTTAGCCATAACTGACGAACAACTTCTTTTTGTCTTCGATTTGGTAACTCGTGTATTCCTGAAGTTCTGCGCCACGGATCTGGTTTGGGGGAATTAGCCTGAAAATGCTTTAACTTTTCAAATTCTTCATCAGCCCAAACAGATCTTCCTCTGGTTGAGAGCATCTCCTCTAGCTTTGTCTTTAATTCTGGAAGTAGTTCAACATCGAGAGCTGCATAGTTCAACCAGTCCTGATCTAGTGGGCGAACTGACCAATTAACTGCTGAATGCTCTTTGGCCAGTGACACATTTAGTAATGTTTCAGTTAGTGCTGCCAAACCAACTTTTGGTAATCCAATCAATTTAGCTGCTAGTTCGGTATCAAATAGCTTTTTTGGTTTAAGTCCTAATTCAGTAAGGCAGGGTAGATCCTGAGTTGCGGCATGCAGTATCCATTCTTGATTGTTGAGGAATTTTTGCAAAGTAGAGATATCTAGATTGACGGGATCAATAAGCACAATTGGTGCACCTACGCGATATAACTGAATCAAATATGCACGTTGATAATATTTGAAACCTGATGCTCGCTCAGCATCTATTGCAACTGCACCAACTCCAAGTTCTAGTTTAGAAATTGCAAAATTAAGAGCAGTACCGTCTCCAACGAGCGGCAAAACCTCATTTATAGGAGATAGTCGCAATTCGGAACCAGAAATCTCAGCTTCGCTGGCAGTATAGGGGTCCAAGCATTGATCTGATTTAGGTATCAAGATTTATGATCAACTATCTATGTGTGTTTCGATGCAAACTATTCACGCCTTCTGGATCAATTCCAGCCGCAACGCAAACTAACTCACCCCAAGCGCGAATGTGTTGCTCCAAATGACCAGTATCTACTGGACTCCAAGATGCTCGAATCTCAATTGTGGAAGGACTCTGTTCATCAATTGCACCAAATCCCTTTGCAGAAGTTCTGGTGACTGTTCCAGATAACTCTTGAGTTTTGGCATTGAATTTAGCCAGCGCTTCTTCTAGCCATTGCCATGCGATATGAAGTATTAGCGGATCATCAGCCAACTCTGACTCAATCTCTGCTTTTAGGAAGATAATCACACGAGCGGTTGAGTTCCACGCTGGATCTCCATCTGGGTTGTAAAGAACAACCACTCGCGAATCAGCAAAATGCTGCTCAGTATTAATCTCTCCCAGAAGCGAAATCCCATATGGTGCCAATTTCTTGGGCGAGGGCGCTGATACAACTTGAAGCTCATCGCGGAACAAGATGCCTGCGGTCAGGTTCTCAAATTCTGCGGGCGAGAGCACGTCTCAAGATACGAGAAGTCCCAGGGATTCCCCAATCACAACTCACCTTTTCCCAGAGATTCGCCAGCCGGTCTGAACTTTGGGCAGATGGGAGAAAGGTGGCAGGGGGAGGTTGACATTGGAAATAAATGGAGTAAAGTGGGGCAAAGTGGAGATAGTCCACTGAAAATTCTTTACTCGGGGGAGAGTGAGCAATGTTTCTTGGCACTCATGAACCCCGTTTGGATGAAAAAGGTCGCCTGGTGCTGCCGGCTAAATTTCGAGATGGACTAGCCACAGGTGTCGTTTTAACAAAGGGTCAAGACCGCTCCCTGGTTTTGTGGCCAATGGTGGAATTCAGCGCTTATGCAGATCGACTTCGAGAAGCTTCCCGAACCGATGCTCGTGTACGCAGTTACCTCCGCGTCTTCTTCTCTAGTGCATTTGACCAAGTTCCGGACAAGCAAGGTCGAATCAATATTCCAACCAGTTTGCGTGATTACGCCGGACTGGACCGAGAAGTAGTAGTTGTCGGCGCTGATACCACCATTGAGGTTTGGGACTTGGGAACTTGGAACAGCTACTTGACCAATGCAGAACCGAAATTCGCCGATATTTCCGAGGAGGTAGTACCCGGCGTTTTTTAATCGATCGGCTTTGGCCTCTCGCCGCTGCACTCCGATACGTCTTCCCCCGTAGCGGAAAGCAGTAGCAGCGGAGGGGGACCAAGGTCAATCGAAAAAAATCAACAAATCAACCAAGGGGGAAAATGAATCACGTTGTGCGAGTAACTAAGAAATCGGTGCGCTTTCGGTTGCGAAGTGTAATTGCATTAAAGCGCAATAGAGCTGAGTTAATTAATTCCTCACCAGCTTTAGTTGCGGTGGGAAGATAAATTGAGCACTGCCTTGGCACCAGACCACGTACCAGTTATGGTTGATCGAATTGTTGAATTGTTATCACCTGCAATTTCTCAGGAGAGTTCAATTCTCATTGATGCAACACTGGGCGCGGGCGGCCATGCTGCAGTTTTCTTGGAGAAGCTTCCCCACTTAAAACTGATTGGAATAGACCGTGATGCAACTGCAAGTAGATTGGCTACAGTAAATTTGCAATCAAAATTTGGTCTAGATGTAATGCAACGTTTTCAAGTATTGAATATTCCATATGACCAAATGCAAACTGAGTTGAACAAACTTAAGATAATTCAAGTTGATGCAGTACTTTTTGATCTTGGCGTTTCTAGTATGCAATTAGATCAATTAGAGCGCGGATTTTCTTATTCAAAATCTGCACCTTTAGATATGCGTATGGACACCAGCAGTGGTACGACTGCAGCGGAGTTACTTAACTCAGCTGACGTGCGTGAGTTAATTAGAATATTAAAAGTTTATGGTGAAGAACGGTTTGCAACTAGAATTGCTAATGAGATTGTTCGTGCACGTACCAAACAAAAATTTGAGACAACTGATCAACTAGTAGCTTTGATCTATGAAATGATTCCAGCGCCTGCAAGACGAACTGGTGGGCATCCAGCAAAACGAACATTTCAAGCACTTCGAATCGCGGTTAATAATGAATTGCAAATTCTAGAACGGGCCATACCTGCTGCAATTGAGTTGTTGAAAATAGGTGGACGACTTGCTGTGCTCTCTTATCATTCCCTAGAAGACAGAATTGTTAAGCAAGCACTTAATGAAGCAATTGGTACGCAACCAGCGATCAATCTGCCTATTGCCCTTGCTCCGGCAAAATTGAAGTTATTGACTCGCGGTATTGAGCGTCCAAGTGCGTCTGAAATCGCTCAAAACCCGCGTGCTGCAAGTGCAAAACTTCGTGCAGCCGAAATATTGATCAAGGATGCGGCATGAGTGCATTAGTTGATTTTACTACTGCAAAAGTCGCAGTTATCCGTCCGCAGTTTGCTGAATTAGTTGGGGTTAGGCCAAAAATTGCTATAAAAAACAAAAGTCTTCCGATATCGGCTTTTATAAGTCTAGTAATTGTGATGATAGCAATTTCAATGATGGGAGTTATATTTCTGCAGGCGTTAGTTGCTAAGTCGGCATTTCAAAAAGTGGAATTAGTTCAACAGCGAACTGTTCTGATAGCTGAGCGAGCTTATTTAATGGAACGTGCAGCACAGTTGGAATCTCCTGAAGTTTTACTTGAGCGTGCTAAAGCAATTGGAATGATTTCTCCTGAACGACCGACATATCTGAGATTATCCGATCATAAATTACTGGATGGTCGGCGGAATTAATGTCCGAAGATTTACAGTATCGTCGGCATAAAAGCCAGTCCAAAGGGCGAATGGGTTTTACCACCGTTATCTTTTTCTTAGTATTTTCACTTTACACATCGCAGTTAGTTCGAATTCAAGCGATAGAAGCAGAGGAGTTAGCCCAACGTGGTCTTGAAAAACGATTGCGTGAAGTGGTTGTGCCTGCTATGCGAGGTGCGATTACAGATTCAAACGGGATTGCTCTAGCTTCAACAGTTCCAGCATATGACATAACAGTTGATCAAACTCGAGTTATTGAACCAAATCAAACCGCAAAAGCACTTGCACCTATTTTGAATTTGGATGTTAAATTAATCAAGAGCAGACTCATTGGTGATAAACGGTTCAATTTCCTAGCACGTTCAGTTACAAGTCAAACATGGGAGAAAGTAGCAAGTTTAAGTTTGCCGGGTATCTACTCTGAGCGAACGACCAGAAGAGTTTATCCATATGCTGATTTAGCTGGAAATGTAATTGGATTTGTAGGAACAGATGGACACGGATTAGCAGGTCTTGAAGCGGGAATGGAAAATACACTTGCCGGCCAGGATGGCCTTTTGCGTTACGAAGGAGGTGCAGCTGGTCGAAGAATCCCTGCCACTGATTCCCGTACTGAACAAGCAATACCGGGGACCACTATTAGGTTAAGTATTGATCGAGATTTGCAGTTTATTGCACAAAACGCAATAGCAGCTAAAGTCGAAGAGGTAAATGCCGACTGGGGTACTGTGGTGGTTTTAGAGCCACAAACAGGACGAATATTAGCCTTAGCTTCAGTTCCAACCGTTAATCTTTCACAACCATTACAGTCAGATATTGCGGATCGAAAAAATCGTGCGGTCACAGATATGTTTGAACCAGGTTCAACAGGCAAGATAATGATTTTTGCCGCAGCATTAGAAGAAGGTGTCATCACTCCTACATCAAAAATTGAAGTTCCTCCTCGTCTTTCAAGACCAACTAAAGTTTTTCATGATCACACACCGCATGGTCATCTCAAGTTAACTGCAAATGGTGTGCTAGCACAGAGTTCAAACATCGGTACTATTTTGATTGCAGAAAAACTCAGTTCTCCAAACCTCATGCACGATTACTATGTGAAGTTTGGCATCGGACAGAAAACTTCCTTAGGTTTCCCAGGTGAATCCGCAGGCGCGATGCTCACGCCAAGTCAATGGTCAGTCACTACTTTTCCAACTATGTCTTTTGGTCAAGGTTATGCAACGACCGCGGTACAGATGGCTTCAGTTTTTGCTACTATCGCAAATGATGGTGTTCGGATGCCAGTGAGTTTGGTTGATGGTTATGTTGGTAGCGATGGAATATTTAAGCCAGTTGAAAGCAAGCCAGGAGTGCGAGTTGTATCGCCAGATACCGCAATCACACTGCGAAAGATGCTGGAGAGCGTAGTAAGTTCAAATGGAACGGCACCATCCGCTCAAATAAATGGATATTGCGTTGCTGGAAAAACTGGAACTGCACAGCGGTCTGATCAATCTTGTGGTGGTTGCTATCAGGGCTACACAGCTTCATTTATTGGTATGGCTCCAGCTAATGACCCGAAAGTTGTTGTCGCAGTGATTGTTGATAACCCACGAAAAGGTCATTTCGGTGGAGTCATTGCAGGACCCGTTTTTAGAGAGGTCACTGCTTTTGCACTGCAGAAGTTGAAAGTTATGCCTCAAGGTGGCAGAGTGGAGAAAATTCCAACTACGTGGGGCAGGTAATGATTCAACCTCCGTCATTAGCCGGCATATGCGCTAATTACAATCTGCGCGCTCCAGATTTCGCTATTGAGCATGTGTATCACTCTTCAAAAGATGTTACGCCTGAAAGTATTTTTTTTGCACTCCCTGGAAATAAAATTCATGGCGCTAGTTTTGCATCTGAAGCAATTTCTAAAGGTGCAAAAGCTGTTTTCACTGATAGCGCTGGAGCGCTGTTAATCAAAACCGATTTACCTGTTGTGGTGGTTTCAAATCCAAGATCTGAATTAGCTAATGTTGCAGCTCACATTTATGGTCCACATATTGCTGATTTGCACCTGTGGGGAATCACAGGTACGAACGGAAAAACCACAACAAGTTATTTCTTACGTCAACTTTTACCACAACCAGCTGCTGTTATTGGTACGACCGGAATCTATGATGGAAAATCTAGAAAATCTCTCGCCCGCACAACTCCTGAAATAGATGATTTGTATCGCGTGCTTATTTCTTTGAGAAAGTCAGGAGTAAAGAAGATTGTTCTTGAAGTTTCAAGTCATGCTCTAGCTCTTGATAGAGTGACTGGTTTAAAGTTTCAAGCCGTTGCTTTTACTAATTTGTCGCAAGATCATCTAGATTTTCATAAAACAATGGAAGCTTATCTTCAAGCTAAAGCAAAACTCTTTGATAAAAAGTTTAGTGAGTATGCAGTTGTTTGTACAGACACTGCAGAAGGTCGGGCAATTGCTGATTTGGCAGATGCCAATGGAATGATTGTTGCAACCGTTTCTACAGGTAACAATGTAGGTACTTGGACCATATCAGATGAACTAGTAGGTGTTGACGAGTTATCTGGGCGAATAAACCCGGTGGGATTGAAGTTAAAGTTAAATTTTGGAGGACGCTTTAATTTCGCAAATGCCTTATTAGCAGTAGCAATGGCTGATCAAGTTGCTGAAGTATCACAGGATCAAATAGATGAATTGGCTAAAGTGGAAGTGCCAGGCAGAATGCAAGTTATCTCGGGTAAAGGTGTTAAGGCAATCGTTGATTATGCCCACTCTCCAGCAGCAATAGCGTCAGTTGTCTCTGAGATGCGAACTTCAGTTCCAGGAACACTGATAGTAGTTATTGGTGCAGGTGGAGATCGCGATAGTAGCAAACGAAAACCAATGGGATCAGCGCTTACAGGTGCAGATTTAGTTTTGGTTACTGATGACAATCCACGCAATGAAGATCCCCAGAAGATTCGAGTAGATTTGATAGCAGGTGTTGCAGAGTCAGGAATTCGTTATCGTGAAATTCCCGATCGTCGAGCAGCGATAGCGCAAGCAATTAGTGAGGTTAAAACGAGTAATGATTTAGTTATGGTTTTGGGCAAAGGGCATGAGCAAGGTCAACAAATTGGAGACATTGTTTATGAATTCGATGATGTAACTGAAGTTAGAGAAGCCATTGCGAAACGAGAATTAAATGAGTGAGTTAACACTAAGCGAGATTCTCACCATAACTGACGGCGTGGGGCATAAACTAAGCAAACTAGATTCAAAACCAACTAACGCGTGTTATGACTCTCGAGATGTCACGCCTGGCTCACTTTTTGCAGCATTTAAGGGAGCCAGAGTTGACGGCCATAGCTTTGCAGGTGGAGCAATTGATAAGGGTGCGCTAGTTGTTTTGGCTAGCCGTCCACTTGATTTGCCATCTATTGTTGTATCTGATGTGCAGATAGCTTTAACAAAGTTGGCAATTGCAAACCGAAACAAACTCAATATACCGGTGTTAGCGCTAACTGGTTCAAGCGGCAAAACAACAACAAAAGATCTGTTAATTGATTTGCTTTCATCTAAAGGAAATTTGGTTGCAACCAGTGGATCAAGAAACAATGAATTAGGTATGCCTTGCACAATAATGGGAGCTAATAGCAACACTGCAAGTTTGGTGCTTGAAATGGGCGCGCGTCACAAAGGAAACATTTTTGAACTTTGCCGAATTGCACGGCCAAATATTGTCGGAATAACAAATATCGGGTCTGCCCATTTGGGTGAGTTTGGGTCTCGTGAAGCGATTATGCAAACAAAAGGCGAAATAGTTGAATTGCTCAATGAAGATAATTTTGCCGTATTAAATGCTGATCAAAATGAATCTCAAGAAATTGCCAAAAGGACAAAAGCAAAAATATGGTTGGCTGGCTACTCAATCGACGCTGAAATCAGAGTAACTAACCTCAAATTAGATAATCAAGCCCGACCAAGTTTTACTCTAACAACTCCCTTTGGCACAATCGATGTGCAGTTACATTTAGTTGGTGCACATCATGCAAATAATGCAGCAATAGCAACTGGAATGGCGCTAAGAGCAGGCATTTCATTAGAGCAGATTTTAACAGCGCTAGCGAATGCTCGCCCTCGCAGCGGATTGAGAATGGCAACAAGTGAAATCGGTGGAGTTAAAGTAATTGATGATTCCTACAACGCTAATCCCGAGAGCATGCTAGCTGCCCTTGATGCATTAAATAGGCTCAGTTGTGCTGGTAGGAAGATTGCTGTACTTGGCGAGATGGCGGAACTTGGTGAGCATTCCAAAAAATTGCACCATGAAGTGGGAGCAGCAGCCATTCAATCTGACTTACTAATTGGAATTGGGAGTTGGGGTAGTGAAATAATGGCTGGGGCACTTGCGGCTGGAATGGATAAAAACCAAACTAAATGGTGTGCAAATGAATCCGAGGCCATTTCAACATTGCGACACGAATTAGAATCAGGGGATGTTGTGCTCTTTAAGGCTTCTCGTGCAGCAGGATTCGACCAAGTTGCAGCAAAGGTAAGAGATTTCCTGAGCGAGAAAGGTAATTAGGCGTGCGATTAATAGTGCTGTCAGCTTTATTATCTTTAATCACTAGCCTTCTTGCCACACCAACGCTAATTAGATTTTTGCGCGCTCGAGGTCTAGCGCAGGCAATCAAGCAATCTACTGATACTGCTAATTATCCAGATCACGAACATAAACGTGGAACACCAAGTATGGGTGGATTAGCGATTGTGTTTGCCGTGTTAGTGGGTTATTTTGGATCTCACTTAGCTTTCTGGACTCCTCCTTCAGCATCGGGGTTACTTGTTCTATTTTTAACGTTGGCTCTTGGATTAATTGGATTTATTGATGATTACAAAAAAGTATTTTTACAACATAGCGCAGGTATCAAGCCGCGCACCAAGTTAGTTTTTCAAACTATTATAGGTTTAGTTTTTGGATTTTTTGCTTTGCAATTTGCAGATGATCGAGGAATAACACCTGCCTCATTGTCCATTTCCATAGTTCGAGAAACAAATCTAGTTCTACCAAGTATTCTAATGATTTTGTTTATTTGGTTGATGATAACCGCAACTACAAACGCAGTAAATATAACTGATGGATTAGACGGCTTAGCATCAGGTGCAGCGTTCGTGACGTTTGCATCATTCGCATTGTTAGGTTTTTGGCAATTCGGTCAAAGTTGTGCAAAAGATGAATACATCAAATGCTACAACGTCCGAGATCCGCTGGATTTAGCAATTATTGCAGCCGCATTTGCTGCGGCAGTTTTTGGATTCCTTTGGTTTAACACCTCTCCAGCCAGCATCATTATGGGAGATACTGGATCTTTTGCAATTGGTGGCGCAATTGTTGCGTTAGCAATTTTTACACACACCCAATTGCTACTAGTTTTACTTGGTGGTTTGTTTGTCTTCACAACAGGTTCAGTAGTTTTACAACGAATTTCATTTAAACTGCGCAAGAAGCGCATTTTTCTAATGTCACCAATACATCACCATTTTGAGTTAAAGGGTTGGCCAGAGCAACAAATCGTTGTTAGATTTTGGATTTTGCAGGGATTGTTTGTCGGCGCAGGTCTTGCAGTCTTTTACGCTGAATGGGTTGCGCGGTGACAGATTTAAGCTATATCTATAGAGGTTCGAGCCTTGTAGATCTGAAAGTGGTCGTGCTAGGCATAGGGGTTGCTGGTTTCGCTTGCGCTGATGCTTTACTGAGATATCACGCCAAGGTAATCGTCTTAGATGAAAGCACGTCTTCGGATGCCCAACGTCGTGCGCAAATTTTGGAAACCCTGGGAGCACAAGTAATACTTAGTGCTAAAGATTTGCCAGATGCTAATCTAGTCGTGACATCACCTGGTTTACCACCAGATCATCCTTGGTTGACTCATTACCAGATGAATAAAATTCCCATTTGGGGTGAGTTAGAACTAGCTTGGCGCTTGCGAGATCCTAATACGCCATGGCTGTTGATTTCTGGCACAAATGGAAAAACTACCACGACTCTAATGACCAATTCGATACTAACCGCTGCAGGATTAAAGTCTAAAGCAATTGGCAATATTGGTTATCCGGCAATTGATGCAGTAACTGATGGAGAAACATACGATGTTTTTGTGGTAGAGGTTGGAGTTCAGCAACTTCCATTTGTACATTCCATCTCACCACTAGCATCAGTTGTATTAAATCTAGCTCCAGATCATTTGGACCATTTTGGCACTATGGACCAGTATCGAAATATGAAGGCTCGCACCTACGAAAACACGGTCATTGCAGCTATCTATAACGATGAAGATCCGACAACAATGGCGATGGTTGAACAGGCAAACGTGGTTGATGGTTGTCGAGCTATTGGTTTTACCAGAAAAATACCTGCTCGATCAATGGTTGGTGTTGTTGAAGATTTAATTGTCGATCGAGCGTTTATTGTAGAACGAGCAACTTCTGCGCAAGAGCTAGCATCGGTATTGGATGTGAAACCATTCGCGCCGCACAACGTTAGTAATGCACTAGCGGCAGCTGCATTAGCACGTTCGTTTGGAGTGCCAGCAAGTGCAGTTAGCCAAGGCTTGCAGAATTTTGAACCAGCTTCACACCGAATTCAATTTGTTGGGGAAGTAAATGGCGTTAAATATATTGATGACTCCAAGGCAACTAATGCCCATGCTGCCTTTGAATCGATTATGTCTTATCAGAATGTAGTTTGGATTGGTGGAGGAGATGCAAAGGGACAGAATCTTTTGGAACTTATCAAATCTACCTCAGCAAATATGCGTGCTGCCGTGTTGCTTGGCAAAGATAGGGATGAGATATCTGGTTACCTAAGCCAAACCGCACCAGATTTGCCAGTAACAATAATTAACGAACTAGATCCAGTTGTTGCAATGAAACAAGTAGTGCAGGCTGCCTCAAAATATGCACAATCCGGAGATACCGTTTTACTTGCCCCAGGATGTGCCTCACGGGATATGTTCAAGAACTATGCTCACCGAGGCGAACTATTCGCACAATGTGTAAATCTGCTTACTTAGCTCCAATTTGGTATTGAGATGTACTTAGTTTCAAGAAATTCTTCAATGCCTTCAAATCCACCTTCTCGTCCAAGTCCTGATTGCTTTACTCCACCAAAAGGTGCAGCTGGATCACTGACAAGTCCTCGATTAATCCCAACCATTCCAGTTTCAATTTGTTCAGCCATTCTTAATCCACGGTTCAAATCTTCAGTAAATACATATCCAACTAGACCAAATTCAGTGTCGTTAGCAAACTCAAGTGCTTCTGACTCAGATTCAACTCTTGTGATAGCTGCAACTGGTCCAAAAATCTCTTCTCCAACTAGTGGAGAGTCCTTTGGCACATCTCCTAAAACTGTGGCTGCATAGAAGGCACCGGGTCCCTCAGTTCCGACTGCACCCAATGCGGCATTACCACCGCGTTTTAGTGCATCAGCAACTAACTGCGATACGCGATCGTGCGCTTTTCTTGAAACTAGTGGAGCTAATGTTGTAGCTGGATCGGTGCCATGACCTGGTTTTAGTTTCGCCATTTCGCCACTTAATCGAGAAACGAATTCATCATGTACTTTGGTGTGAATAATAAAGCGATTAGCCGCAGTACATGCCTGGCCGCAGTTGCGCATCTTTGCAATCATTGCACCTTCTATTGCCTTATCGAGGTCAGCATCTTCCATAACTATGAAAGGCCCATTGCCACCAAGTTCCATTGATGATCGAAGAATTCGACCTGCAGCTTTTTCCAATAGCATTCGACCAATTGGTGTTGACCCGGTAAAAGACAATTTTCTTACCTCGGGATGCGAAAATGCAGCATCAGTTATTCCATTTGGATCTTTTGTCGTAAGTACAGTAAGCACACCTGGTTCAACACCAGCATCCAAAAATACTTGCGCAATAGCAAAGGCCGTTAATGGTGTTTCTGTAGCTGGTTTAACCACTGCAGCATTTCCTGCTGCTAATGCTGGACCAATTTTTCGGGTCATCATTGCAGCTGGGAAATTCCACGGAGTTATTAAGTAAGTAATTCCAATTGGTTGCTTCACTGTGAGTATTCGATGTACCCCAGATGGAGCAGTGCGAAGTTCGCCACCAATTCGAACTGTTTCCTCTGAAAACCATCGAAGAAATTCGGCTGCATAAACAACCTCATTCCTAGCTTCTATAAGAGTTTTACCACTTTCTAAAGTCATCAGCAGGGCAATCTCATCTGCTCGCTGCACCATTAGATCAAAGGATTTTCGCAATATTTCAGCTCGATCTCGAGGTGAAACTTTCGCCCATTTTTTCTGGGCTAGATGCATTTTGTCTAATACAGCGAGCAAATCACCAGCGGTGGCATTACCAACAGTTAGCAGAACTTCACCATTCGCAGGATCAGTAACTGAGATGGGTTCGCCACTGGTCGCAGACCAAGAACCTGCCATCAGGCACTGGCGTGGGACGTTACTCAGAACGGCTTGGGCTTTAGCTTTATCAGCGGCTGGAGCCGCAATTGGAAGGTTTGTGGTTGTCATAGGTGCATCTTCTCACGAGGCCGCGGCGACACGCAGCGGCTATTACTCAACAACCTCGAGAATTCAGTACAAACTAGGCATATGGAAAAGCACGATTCCCCCGTGCCGGCCAATTCGCTACGTCGTTTTGGTCCAGTTCAGGCTTCATTTCAGCTCATTAGAGGCAGTTCCATTTTATTGCTTTTCATCGGCTTGATTATGGTTCTTAGTTCATCTTATTACGAGTCAAAATTGGAATATGGCAGCGAGTTTACAATTTTTAGCAGGCAGGCACTTTACGCGTTGATTGGTACAATTGCGTTAATCCTTTTTGCAAAGATGGATGTCTTATTGCTCAGACGGTTCAGTCCGGCTATTTTGGCGAGCGTAATCTTTCTATTAATTTTAGTTTTTATTCCAGGGCTTGGCTCTACAGTGGGCGGTCAAACAAATTGGCTAGATTTTGGTTTTGGCATCCGATTGCAACCTAGTGAGTTTGCGAAATTCGCGTTGATTGTTTTTGGTGCACATCAATTGGCGGCGAGACGACAATTCATAACGTCGAAAGCTGGCTTTGTAGCTCCAGTACTAATTTCTTCTGGAATAGTAATAGCACTTATTTTTCTAGCTGGAGATCTTGGAAATGCAATAATAATTGCATTTTCTGTTGGAACAATGCTATTTGTTGCCAATGTTTCACTTCGTTATTTTGCATTTGCTGGTGTGATTGGCACGTTGATAATTAGTGCATTGGCTTTTTTGCGTCCATATCGAATAGATCGCATAACAGCTTGGTTAAATCCCGAGTCTGATCCCGAAGGTGTTGGATTTCAGGCGCTTCATGCAAAGTATGCAATGGCTTCTGGTGGATTTTTTGGACAAGGATTGGGTGCGAGTAGAGAAAAATGGGGTACGCTACCTGAAGCACATACCGATTTCATTTATGCAATCATCGGCGAAGAGTTAGGAATGATCGGGGCTCTTGTGGTCTTGATATTGTTCTTGACTTTAGGAATTGCCATAGTCTCTCTTGGGCGTCAAAGTGATTCAGATTTTGTTCGATACGTTTGTGCAGGGTCGGTTGGATGGATTTGCGGTCAAGGAATGATAAATATCGGGGCCGTATTGGGTGTACTGCCAATTATGGGAGTTCCTTTACCTTTAGTGTCAGCAGGCGGTTCTGCATTGATTCCAACTCTAGCGATGATTGGCGTTTTGTTGGCATTTGCTCAACGCGAAAACGCGAAGTTTGTTGCAGATGAAAGTCCAGTGAAGAGTTAAAATGCGAATAGTTCTTGCTGGTGGTGGCACTGCAGGTCACATAGAGCCAGCACTAGCAATTGCTGTGGAGTTAGAAACGACACTTTTATCCAAGAAAAATGATATTCACTTTGTTGGGGGTTTTCGTGGGCTGGAAAGTCGACTTGTGCCCAATCGGGGATATCAACTGCATCAAATTGATATCGTGGGATTGCCCAGAAAGATTAATCTGACGTTGTTTCAATATCCACTAAGACTATGGCGGGCAAAAAATGCATTAGTAAAATTGTTTCAGGAAATTAAGCCAGATTTATTGCTCGGGTTTGGTGGTTATGTAGCGGCCCCTAGTTATTTAGCAGCACGAAAACTCAATATTCCAATTGTGATACATGAGGCTAACGCTCAACCGGGAGTTGCCAATCGAAAAGCGGCTAAATTTGCAACATTAGTTATAGATGCTTTTGCTGGAAGCATATCCAATGCAGTTACATTAGGCGTTCCAGTGCGATCTGAATTGAGAAATCTCAATCGATTGGAGAAGCAAGCTGAAGCTAGAGATTATTTTGGCTTTCCTAGGCAGGGCAAAGTCCTTCTGGTTTTCGGTGGCTCACAAGGTGCAGAGCAAATTAACAAAGCAGTATCAGAAATTTCATATCAATTGCTTGAAGAACATATCAATGTTTTGCATATTGTTGGAGACCTTAATCTAGATAGATATTTGAGTAAGACTGGAAGCAATGACGCTAGGTATAAAGTTATTGGTTATTGCGAGCGAATGGATTTAGCTTATGCAGCAGCAGATCTGGCAATTACACGCTCTGGTGCGCTAACGGTTGCAGAATTGGCCTGCGTTGGATTACCTGCAATTTTAGTTCCATATCCAGTCGGAAATGGTGAACAGGAAAAGAATGCAGCAGAACTGGTAGCAGTTGGCGCAGCTCAGTTGGTGTTGAACTCTGATTGCACTGGAAAGCTAATGTTGTCTCGAATAAAACCCTTATTGAGTAATTCGGAGTTATTGATTCGTATGAGCGACCAAGCGAAATCAATCGCCAGGCCAACAGCCGCGAAGGACATTGTCAGCCACTTAAATAAGTTGGTACAAAAGTGAGATTACCAAAATCAGGAATTCACATCGTAGGAATAGGCGGGGCAGGAATGTCTGCCATCGCGCGAGTGCTAGTTGGCAATGGATATCAAATTACTGGCAGCGATGCTAAGGATTCAAAAAGATTACTTGCCCTACAACAATTAGGTGTTAAAGTTTTTGTAGGTCACTTTCCTGAAAATGTATCTAACGCTCAAGTGGTCATCTCATCAACGGCAATTCCAGATGAGAATATTGAGTTAGTAACCGCTCGTGCAAAAGGTTTAATGGTGTTGAATCGAGCCCAGGCACTCTCAGTGATGCTTGCAGACCAAAAGGTTATTGCAATAGCTGGTACTCACGGCAAGACAACAACTACCTCAATGACCACAATTGCATTGCAGCATTTAGGGCTTGATCCATCATTCATTATTGGTAGTGAATTAAACGAGACAGGAAGTAATGGTCACTTTGGCGAGTCAGATCTTTTTATTGTCGAAGCTGATGAGAGTGATCGAACATTTTTGTCTTTAAATCCAGAAATAGGAATTATTACCAATATTGAAGCAGATCATTTGGATAGGTGGGAATCGTTAAATGAGATTAAACGTGGATTTTTTGAATTTGCACGGGCTTGCAAGACGGGTTTGGTGGTGTGCGCTGATGATGCCGCAGCAATTGAAATTGCATCAGCAAAAGAGCTATCAAATGTAAGTGTCATTTCCTATGGTTTTGGAGCTAATGCAAAATTACGCATAACGAACCAGAAGATTAATACAAACTTTTGGCAAGCCGATTTACTCCTTGATGGAGAAACAATTGGACAACTTGTGTTACAAGTTCCTGGAAATCACAATTTGCTAAACGCTACAGCAGCAATAGCTGCTGGTATTTTGTTAGGACATCCTCCAGAAAAATTGATTGAAGGATTAAAGAAATTCACCGGCACACGAAGACGATTTGAGTATCGTGGAATTGGCAATGGAGTAAAAGTTTTTGATGACTATGCACATCATCCAACCGAGGTTAGAGCTACATTAACTGCAGCTAAGACTGTTGCCCAGGAAGGATCGGTTATCGTCGTTTTCCAACCATTTAGATACTATCGAGTTAATGCATTTTTAACAGAATTTGCAGACGCACTTCAACTTGCAGATAAAGTAATTGTTTTAGAAACTTATGCTCCAGGAGAGCAAGCCATTCCTGGCTCAGGTGGAGCAGCAGTTGCTGCAGCAATTACAGCTCGAAATTCTCAAGTAGTTTTTGAACCTTCATTTTTAAAAGTCGTAGATTCAGTATGTGAATGGGCAACACCGGGGGACATAGTATTAACCCTAGGCGCAGGAGATATGGCAATGCTTGCACCAGAGATAGTGACTGGATTGCAGCGAAAGAATAATGAGTAGAGAAAAACGTTTCAGTAAGACAATAATTTGGATGTTTACGCTGTTACTGGTAACTGTCTTAGCCGCAGTTATCGTTTGGATAGTGCAAACTTCTTCGGCTGCGACAGTATCAAGCATTGAAGTTCAAGTGTCTGATCAATCTTTGCGTAAACCAATTGAGCAGGTTGCTGGAATTGAGATAGGCGAGCGGATAACGGACATCAACTATCTTGCAGTTGAAGCCAAGATAACCCAGTTACCGCAAGTTAGATCTGCAAGTGTCGTAAGAAGGTGGCCTGATCGGATAGTTATTTCTGTTGATTTACGCGAACCTATAGGTTGGTTAAGTCGAGATAACATAATTTTGTATCTGGACTCAACTGGTGAAATTTATGACCCTAAGGTGGGAATTGCAAAACCTGGTATTCCACAATTTCGGGCAAACTCAGATAGATTATTGATGGATAGTACAACTGCATATTTTGATTTTCCTAACTCAATTAAGAAACAGATAATTGAGGTCAGCGCTTCCACTCAGTCCAATATTCGATTCATCCTAAGTTCCGGGATAACAGTAGTTTGGGGAAGTAGTGAGCGCGGTTCTAGGAAATCGGAAGTGCTCCAAGTGTTACTGCAGCGCAAAGCGAAGATATATGACGTATCCGCACCGGATTTGCCAACTATTCGACTTTAATAAAAAATGGGGCCAGCATTGCTGACCCCATTTTGAATTACTGTTAATTTAATCTTGCACCATCTTCTGTTGCATCAAAGAAATGCATTGCAGATGGCTTTACCTTAATCACATCTCCTCGACGAATATTGGAATCAGATCCAACTCGAACAGTAATGTCCTTACCGCCATCATCGTTGGTAGTACCATAAAGGAATTCGTCAGAACCCAGTTCTTCAACAAGATTTACTGTCATTGAAATTCCCTCATTGGATACAACTAGGTGTTCAGGTCGTACACCAACAATGATCTTTTGACTGGCAGCTTTGTTGGCAACTGCTGCTTCAATTGGAACGTTGTATCCACCTATCGAAACATTTCCAGAGTTGATTGTTCCCTCCAGTAAATTCATAGCTGGAGACCCAATAAATCCCGCAACAAATGCATTAGCCGGGCGATCATAAAGCGCTCTTGGCGTGTCCACTTGCTGCAAGACACCAAACTTCAATACGGCAACTCGATCACTCATAGTCATTGCTTCTACTTGATCGTGCGTTACATAAATTATTGTTACTCCCAAGCGCTTTTGCAGGGCAGCAATTTGAGTTCTTGTTTGCACTCGAAGCTTTGCATCCAAGTTTGAAAGTGGTTCATCCATTAAGAACACCTGCGGTTCTCGGACAATCGCTCTTCCCATTGCAACTCGTTGTCGCTGACCTCCTGATAACGCTTTGGGTTTTCGATCAAGATATTCAGTGAGGTCTAGAAGTTTGGCCGCTTCTTCTACTCGTCGACGAATTTCATCTTTGGCAACTCCGGCAATTTGAAGAGCAAATCCCATATTCGCAGCAACTGTCATGTGGGGATAGAGTGCATAATTCTGAAAAACCATCGCAATGTCACGATCTTTTGGTGCAACATCTGTCACATCACGATCGCCTATCAAGATAGAACCTTGATCGCAAGGTTCCAATCCAGCAACCATCCTCAAGGCTGTTGACTTGCCGCATCCCGATGGACCTACTTACACTAAAAACTCACCATCATTGACAGTGAGATTCAACATGGATACTGCAGGACGCGCACCAGGCGTATAGATACGCGAAGCGCCCTCAAAAACAACAGGTGCCATTTGACTCCTTAACTCGGGTCTGCAAGCAGGCGAATTTGTTCGGCAGGTGTCCCCGGCCGTTCGGGGTGATTAGGTAAACCTAGCCCAGAAGACTCAGAAGGGGTAGGGGAAATTGCCACTTCCTACACATCTAATGGTTGAACAAATGCGTTCACGATTTAGGAAAACTGCAGTTCTGGTGTCATTCCAACCGGCCGCATGCGCTACTGATTCATCAGGTGCACTAAGAGGGATTGGTAATCTAGCGGCGATTTCTCGGCACCAAGAGATAGAAACCTTTTGATTGTTCAAAGTAGCTGTTCCGCCCAATTGTGCAAACAATGCTGCACAAAAATCTTCTGATCCAGTGAAGAACGCCGATCGCAATGCTGATTCATCTGTCCCTAATCCAGGTTCGAATTCCATCAAATCATCATCACTGTGTTGATCCGTATTTGCGGCATTCTCATCATTAAGTTCTTGTTGCGCTTTCTCCTGATCGAAAGGTGGGGCAACATCTGGCGGAGTTGCGGGAGTTTGAAATTGCGGCTGTGAGTTAGTTGAACAGCCTGCTGTTGCAATAACTAGTAACAGAGCAATTAGAAATATCACGGTAAAAGCGTGGCAAGGTAGTTTGAAAAAAACTTGCGACACGCAGACAAAATGAGCCAACTATGAATTATTTACCCATAACTTCTAAGTCGAAGAAGAGCAGCAATCTCTAACTCTCAACCTGAGAATTAGGGTTATTTGATGGAGGCAAGATGTCAGCACCACAAAATTATTTGGCACTAATCAAGGTTGTAGGAGTAGGTGGTGGTGGAGTAAACGCAGTTAACCGAATGATTGATGTTGGATTGAAAGGTGTTGAATTTGTTGCGGTTAATACGGATGCGCAAGCGCTTGTGTTGAGTGATGCCGATGTCAAGTTAGATATTGGTCGAGACCTTACTCGAGGATTAGGTGCAGGTGCTGATCCTGCCATTGGCCGCAAAGCAGCTGAAGATCACGAAGAAGAACTGCGTGATGTGCTAGCTGGTGCCGATATGGTTTTCGTTACTGCAGGAGAGGGTGGCGGAACTGGAACTGGTGGTGCGCCCGTTGTTGCGCGAATATCTCGCGAACTTGGAGCACTAACTGTTGGTATTGTAACTCGTCCGTTTGCTTTTGAAGGACGTCGTAGAGCGCAAGCTGCAGAAGAAGGCATAGAAGAGCTGCGAGCAGAAGTTGATACTTTAATTGTCATTCCAAATGACAGACTCTTACAGTTGAGCAATAAATCAATAAGCGTTGTTGATGCATTTAAACATGCTGATCAAGTTCTACTGCATGGTGTCTCTGGAATAACCGATTTGATTACAACTCCAGGTCTTATCAATTTGGATTTTGCTGACGTTCGTAGCGTTATGAAAGATGCGGGAGCAGCATTAATGGGCATAGGTGCAGCTAGAGGCGAAAACCGAGCACTTGCTGCAGCTGAAATGGCAGTTCGATCACCATTATTAGAAGCTGGAATTGATGGTGCGCGAGGGATATTAATGAGCATTGCAGGTGGAAGTGATTTAGGCTTGTTTGAGATTAATGATGCCGCCAGATTAGTTGCTGAAGCAGGTCATCCAGATGCCACAATTATTTTTGGCGCGGTAATTGATGATTCACTAGGAGATGAAGTTCGAGTTACAGTTATTGCAGCAGGATTTGAAAATGGCTTGCCAGCAGCCCGTCCAGTAAAGCGCCCAGCGCCAACAGCTGTAACGCCGAGTTTAGTTTCGCCTGACTTAAATGACAGCACTGGTGTGCCAGAGTTTGAAGAAACTGAGCGGGATTTGGATGAAACAGGCGAAATCAAACTACCAAAAGCAGTTGGTGAAAATACCAATTCACGCCCTCGCGTAGTTTTTGATTCAATTGACTCAATAGATGATGAGCTTGACGTCCCCGACTTCATGAAATAGTGATTAATTGGCTAGCGTCAGGCTCTTTGCTAAACATTGCTGAGTATCGTTTTTCATCACGACTTGGCGGGGTAAGTGCCGTACCTTTTGATGAACTAAATTTAGCAAATTGGGTTGGTGACGACCCTGCAAAAGTTAAGGCAAACAAAGAATTACTAGCGCAAAGCACTGGACTTCAACTTCATTTTATGGAACCAGAACACGGCACAGTAGTCCAAGATGTCACTGGCGATGAAGTGATGTTAAAAAAAGCTGATTTGCTAGTTACCACTAAAAAACTAGTTGCCCTAGTTGCACCTAGTGCTGATTGTGTTTCACTTGTCGCTACCAGCGCTAAGAAACCGTTTTTATTGCTGGCTCATATTGGATGGCGAGGAGCTGCCGCAGGTATTGCACAAAAAATTCTCACTACTGCATCTATTTATGGAATTAATTCAACTGACTTGAATTTAATTCTTGGACCGGCAATTTGTGGACATTGTTATCCAGTTTCGAAAGAAGTGCAATTGGCTGTAACTGAAAATTTGCCGGCTGCAGAGTTAAACAAGAAGGGCCATAGTGGCGTGGATTTACGAGTTGGTTTAACGGATTTTTTTATAAAGTCAGGGGTAACAGTCACTAACAGTTTACCTTGTACTTTTGAAACGGAAGCACTTTATTCATACCGGCGAGAGGGTAGGACAGGACGACAGGCAGTAATTGCATGGTTAACATAAATGCAGATCGATATCGACAAATCGAACAAAACTTACAGCAATTTCAAAGTGAATTCGAAAGTGTTTTAGCGCTGCACAATAAGGAGAAGCTTGGTGTAAAGATCATTGCTGTTACAAAAGGATTTCCCGCGTCAGATATTGAAATCCTGGCAGAACTTGGCATTTCCGAAATCGGTGAATCGAAAGATCAAGAGATAAAAAATAAACTCCCGACCATAAACAAATTAAACATTAATTTGCATTTTATTGGACAATTGCAACGAAACAAGGCCAAAAGTGTGGCTAGCTACAGTGAAGTGATTCATAGTATTGACCGGAAATCATTAATTGATGAGATTGTGAAAGTTGCTGCCGTTAACAAGAATCTGGCAATTTTGCTTCAAGTGGATCTAGCAAAAACATTGGACACTAAACGTGGTGGGGCAGAACCAAGTGATTTGTTACACCTAGCTGAATATGCTGTCCAATCTGGTTTAGACCTAAAGGGATTAATGACGGTTGCTCCATTTGGTGATAACGCCGAAGATGCTTTTGTCCGATTTGTTGAAATTTCTGAGGAACTGGCTCACCGGTATCCGCAAGCCAATTGGCGGTCAATTGGTATGAGTGCTGATTGGCAAATCGCGATTAAGAATGGCGCGACACACCTGAGAATAGGGTCTGCGTTACTGGGTAATCGTGCCTGAATCGGGTATTTTTGCGTATCACGTATCGCCGCGTGCCCCAAGGAGGAATTATGGCCAGCGCTGTTCGAAGAATGGCTGTATATCTTGGCTTGGCGGAAGATGGTGAGGAAAATTTTGAAAGCACTCCGCCAGAGCCTAAATCGCGAAGAATCGAATCACTTCCAGTGAGAGTTAATCAGTTGCAGGTAACTCCTGATATCAGTGAAGGTGTTAGCAGAATAACCACTCTTCATCCACGCTCATACAATGACGCTCGTCGAATTGGCGAAGATTTCAGACAAAACATTCCAGTGATTGTAAACCTTACCGATTTGAGCGAAGGCGATTCACGAAGAATAGTTGATTTTGCTGCAGGATTGACTTTTGGTCTCAACGGCCGCATTGAGCGCATAACTACTAAAGTTTTTCTGCTGACCCCAGCTAACGTAGATGTTGGAGCAACTGCTCGAGCACAGCTGGAAGAAGACGGCTTCTTTAATCAATCCTAATGATTGAATCCATTCTCCTTAGTTTACTCAGACTGTTTTTTTATACTTTGATTATTCGTTTCATCCTCGACTGGGTGCAAGTGCTATCCAGAAATTGGCGGCCTCAAGGACCAGTCTTAGTGATAGCAGAGATTGTTTATTCAATAACTGATCCACCACTTAACTTTATTCGCAGATTTATAAGACCCATTCGAATGGGAACTATCCAACTTGATCTTGCATTTATAGTTTTATTTTTTGGTGTGCAGTTTTTGATGAACTTGGTGCGCGTATTGCTTTAAGCCAAACTTAACCAAATTTGGAGTTTTAATTCGTCATCTACCGCACTTGGGGATTGGACAGTAGATTTCATCAAGGTTATCTCAACTGCCAGCACTTCGTTCGAAATCAAGGTTTTGTAAGTCTCGATCGCGTTGGCTAATTCTTCTGGTGCTGAATAACTCATTTCTATTCTATTGGTGACTTCAAATCCCAACGACTTACGAGTATCTTGAACAAGCCTAATAACTTCTCTAATCAATCCTTCATCAATCAAATCTCGAGTTAAATCTAAATCAAGTGCTACTGATATGCCATCAGAACTTGCAACTGCCCAGCCAGTGCTTGGGGTTTCTGTTAATACTAGATCAGAGGAATCTAGGGAAATTTCTTCTCCGTTTACTTGTAAAGTGAAACTATTGCTAATGCGGAGTTGCTGAACAATATCTAGTGGTGGAACTGCACTAATCGCTGTTGCAATGCTTTGAGTTTTTGCACCGAATTTTGAACCCAGTTGTTTGAAGTTTGCCTTTACAGTCCAAGTTACAAGTTGCTTTTCGCCGCTAATTTCTGTTAACTTTTTGACATTCAATTCAGCTGCGATTTGTTCTCTTAATTCATCTGTTAACAAATTCCATGCACTACTTGAAACCATAGCTTGCGCGAGTGGTTGCCTAGTCTTTGTTTTTGATTCTGCGCGAGCAGTGCGGCCAAGTTCTACAACTTTTCTTACGGTGTTCATTTGGTTCGATAAATTTTCATCAATGAATTCAGAATTAAATTCAGGCCAACTTGCTAAATGAACTGAGGAAGTTTCCATATCCGTTGTTGTGACAAACAAATCCTGCCAAATTCTCTCATTTATAAACGGGGTAAAAGGCGCCATTACTAAGGTTAAGATTCGAAGCGATTCATGCAAAGTGGCCAAAGCAGCAAGATCGCCATCCCAAAATCGACGGCGATTGCGTCTGACATACCAGTTACTCAAATCATCAATAAACTCGGCAATAATTTTGCCACCGCGTTGAGTGTCAAATTGATCTAGTGCGGTATCCACATCGCGGGCTAGTTTGTGTGTTTGGCTAACGAGCCACCTATCAATAAGTGGGCGTTGATTGACATCAGGTGCAGTTTGGTAATCAAAGTTGGCGATTCGACCATATAGTGCTTGAAATGATGCGGTTGCCCAGTAGGTAAGTAGATTCTTACGCACAATTTCTTGTAAGGTGGAATGACCCAAACGTCTAGCTTGCCATGGAGATCCTGAAGCCAACATAAACCAACGGAGTGCATCAGCGCCATGGCTATTCATTAAGTCCATTGGATCTAAAACATTACCCAGACTCTTGCTCATTTTGCGACCGGATTCATCTTGGATATGTCCCAAACACACTACATTCTTAAATGAAGATTGGTTAAAGAGCAGAGTGCCAATTGCCATTTGGGAGTAAAACCAGCCTCGAGTTTGATCAATAGCTTCACAGATGTAATCAGCGGGATAGTTGGACTTAAACTCCAAATCGTTTTGGTGAGGAGCTCCCCATTGCGCAAAGGGCATAGCGCCTGAGTCATACCAAACGTCAATTACTTCGGGAACACGTTGTGCCAGTTCAGCACAGATTGGACATGGAAAAGAAATCTCATCAATAAATGGTCGGTGTGGATCTAATTTAGATAAATCAGACCCCGTTAGCCGGGACAACTCTGCTCGCGATTCAATCACTGTTTGATGACCGTTTTCGCACCGCCAAATCGGCAGCGGAGTTCCCCAATAGCGGTTTCGAGAAAGGGCCCAGTCGATATTGTTATTTAACCAATCTCCATATCTACCCCATTTAATGTTGTTTGGAAACCAATTTGTTTTTTCATTTTGCTCAAGCAACTGTTCTTTGATTGCAGTTGTTCGGATGTACCAACTTGGTTGAGCATAATAAATTAACCTGGTGCTGCAACGCCAACAGTGCGGATATGGGTGCGGATAGTCAGTTTGTTGCCAAAGTAGATTTCTTGATTTTAGTTCGTCCAAAATCAGTTTGTCTGCATCTTTAAAAAATACTCCACCAACGATTGGTACTTCTGAGGAAAACTTGCCATCTGGATTAACTGGGTTTACTACTGGTAAACCCAGTGGTCGACATAATTCTAGATCTTCAGCACCAAAAGCGGGTGCTTCGTGCACTATTCCAGACCCATCGGCAGTAGTAACAAAATCTGCATGCAAGACAGTATGCAGATATGGAGAATCAAACTCAGCAAAACTAATCCAATCAAATGGACGTAGATAGCTATGTCCAACAATTTCTGATCCTGATATTTCTTCAATCACTTTTGCAGATTCACCTAGTACGGTAGAAACCAATTCTGTAGCTGCAATAAATGTTTCTTCCTCAACCTGAACGATGCTATATTTGAGGTCATTTCCGACTGCACATGCTGTGTTCGAAACCAGGGTCCAAGGAGTTGTAGTCCAAACAATCAAAGTTAAGTTTGGATATTTTGCAACCAACGGACCTGAAGTTAAAGGCATACGAACATAAGCTGACGCATCAATTACATCTCGATAACCCTGTGCTAACTCGTGATCTGATAGTCCAGTGCCACACCTGGGGCAATATGGACTTACTCGATAATCTTCTACTAGTAAACCTTTACTATGAATTTGCTTGAGTGACCACCAAACAGATTCAATATAACTGGCATCCATTGTCCAATATGCATTGTCAACATCAACCCAATATCCCATTCGTTCAGTCATTTGGGTGAAGGCATCAACATGCTTTAACACCGATTGTCTGCACTTGGCATTGAATTCTGCAATTCCAAATGCTTCAATATCTTTTTTGCCGTTGAATTTAAGTTCTTTTTCAACTTCTATCTCAACTGGTAACCCGTGACAATCCCATCCAGCTCTACGTTCAACATTGAAACCCTTCATAGTCCGGTATCGGGGAAATATGTCTTTGAATGTTCTTGCTTCAACGTGATGTGCGCCAGGCATTCCGTTAGCGGTAGGCGGACCCTCATAAAAGACCCAGTTTGGTTTACCAGCTGATTGCTGCATAGTCATCTCAAAAGTTTTGGATTCACGCCAAGTCGCGAGCACCTGCTCTTCTAGCTTAGGTAAATCAACCCTTGATGGGATTTCTCGGTAATTCGACACTGGGCTCCAAAAATAATCTTCGGGGTACACGATACCGCTGAGGCCGGAATGGTTGGCGGATTCACAGTGACACTTGCGCCAGGTCTGGTTTTTGCGGTAGCACTTAGCGACAATCACCTGAATTACGGATTTTGGAGAACCCTGAGCCAGTGACAGTTCGGGGAAGTAAAGTACGGCGCTACTTAAAACTGGAGGCAGTCATGGCTAAAGACCCAAACGCGCTGCCAACTCGCAAAGGCGAGCGGGCCTGGAGCGAAAAGGATGTTGAGTCTGTTAAGACAGCCCTTGCGGCAGATTTAACTGAGCTTACCGAGGAAATGGCTGCAGCCGAACAGCAAGCTGCAGCAATCGCTGCTGGAATGGGTGACACCAGTGATGATCAGGCTGAAGCTGGCTCATACATGGTGGAGCGCGAATATCAACTCGGAATCATTGAAAACTGTAAAGAGCAGATTATGCAAGTTCAAGATGCTATCTCTCGACATGAGCGCGGTGAATATGGAATCTGTGATGATTGCAAACAGCCAATTGGTAAGGCAAGACTGCTGGCATATCCAAGAGCAACTCAATGTGTTGATTGCAAGCGAGCCGAAGAGGCGCAGGCTTAAGTGAAATCTTATGCCGCGCGAATTTACAGCGCGGCTGTTATTTTAATTGCTATTGATCAAGTTTTAAAAACTTGGGTACTTTATCAACTGAAAGATTCTGAACCTATAGTTTTGATCGGACCATTAACTGATCAGATGATCGCCAATACATTTCAATTCGTCTTCGTTGCGAACACTGGGGCTGCTTTCGGGTTCGGATCAAACATGACAGTTCTAATTTCAGTTATTGCAGTGGCAGTGGTTATTGGCTTACTTAGGTGGAGCAGAAAAATTGGAGATCCAATCTGGGCTACTGCAATTTCGTTACTTTTAGCTGGTGCAGCTGGTAACTTAATTGATCGAATTATCCAACCACCTGGTCCTTTAAGAGGATATGTAGTTGATTTCATATCAATTGGTAGATTTCCAGTTTTTAATTTCGCAGATATTTGCATTACCTTTGCAGCAATCACTTTAATATTTGTTACCCTGACTAAACGAATCCCAGAAGGAAGAAACGTCAGTGAGTGATTTTGTAGTTAATCAAGAGTTGGCAGGAGAGCGGCTTGATGTAGCACTTGCACATTTAATGAAAATATCTAGAACCAGCGCATCTGAGTTAATTGATGCAAACTGTGTCCATGTAAATTCACGAGAGGCTGCAAGAAGCTATCGAGTTAGTTTTGCAGACAAAATTAAAGTCTCTGAACTACCCGCATCTGATGCAGAACCTGAACTATTGGCCGCAGATTATGAAATTGAGATTCCGATTCTTTATGAAGATCAAGATTTAGTAGTTATCAATAAACCTGCTGGAGTTGCAGCACATTCATCTGTTGGTTGGAGCGGTCCCAACGTGATTTCAAGATTGACTCAACAAGGACAACGCATTTCGACAAGTGGTGCTGCGGAACGGCAAGGAATTGTGCAGAGATTAGACGTAGGCACCAGCGGAGTTATGATAATTGCTAAAAGTGAAATTGCTTATAGTCATTTGAAACAGCAGTTTAGAGATCGAACTGTTAAGAAGATCTATTTAGCTATCGTTCAAGGTTATCCAGATCCCGCAAACGGAACAATCGATGCTCCTATCGGACGGCATCCAGGAGCTGACTATCGATTTGCTGTAGTTGCTGGCGGGAGGCCAAGCATTACGCATTACGACACTCTTGAAATGTATCGATACGCCTCACTCTTGCGAATAGAGTTGGAAACTGGCAGGACACATCAAATTCGTGTGCACCTGGCAGCAGTTAGACATCCGTGCGTTGGCGATTTAACTTATGGTGCGGATCCAACACTGGCGGACAAGCTCAACCTAAAGCGACAATGGCTACATGCCGCTGAACTTGGTTTTATCCATCCAAGCTCGGGCGAAAAAATGTATTTTAAGGCTGAGTTACCGCAAGACCTGGTACACGCGCAAGAATTACTTAGCGACGTGCTGGTCTAAATCAGCGCTTAACCTGCGGAATGTAGGTGCGTTCATTAAAGTAGCAAGTCGGAATAGATGGGAGCGAAATTATGAGTGACTCGTTTGTGCACCTTCACGTGCACACCGAGTACTCAATGCTTGATGGAGCTGCCAGATTAGATGACCTTACGGCAGAAATTGCACGTCAAAAAATGCCTGGTGTTGCAATTACAGATCATGGCTATCTTTTTGGTGCATATGAGTTTTATAAAAAATGTAAAGCAGTGGGCGTTAATCCCATTATTGGTCTTGAGGGATATTTCGCGCCTCAAGGAAGAACTAATCGAACACCATTTGAATTTGGTGCTCAGGGTGTCGAAGATGTTGCAGAAGGTTTAACCAGAGGTAGTAGCGCTTACACCCACATTACGCTGCTCAGCGAAACAACTGCTGGTATGCATAATCTCTTTCGCTTATCTTCACTAGCTAGCTTAGAGGGTTACTATTACAAGCCAAGAATGGATTTGGAGTTGTTGCAGCGGTATTCCAATGGACTTATTGCAACAACTGGATGTCCGAGCAGCGAAGTTAATCGCTGGTTACAAGCTGGGAAATTTGAGAAAGCAAAAGCGACAGCTGCGCAGTTGCAAGAGATATTCGGTAAAGACAATTTCTTTTGTGAGTTAATGGATCACGGAATTGGTATTGAGCGAAGGCATAGAGAAGATTTATTGAAGATTGCAAAAGAATTGAATTTACCACTTTTAGCTACAAATGATACGCATTATGTACATGCTAGCGATGCTGATGCCCATGAAGCGCTGTTGTGTATCGGAACTCGAACAACTATTGCCGATCCAAATCGATTTAAATTTGATGCTCGCGATTTTTATATCAAGACTGCTGATGAGATGCAAAATGTTTGGCGCGAACATCCATCTGCTTTATCTAATACTTTATTAGTTAATGAAAGATGCAAAGTGGAGTTTTATGAGGGGAAGAACCTTCTTCCTCGCTTTCCAGTACCTGCTGGCGAAAGTGAAGAATCTTGGTTGGTTAAACAAGTGGAAGCAGGACTTCACACTCGATTCAAAGGCAAACCAACGCAACAACATCTTGATCAAGCGAAATATGAAGTTTCTGTTGTAAGCCAGATGGGTTTCCCAGGGTATTTCTTGGTTGTTGCAGATTTGGTTCGCCATGCTAAGTCAAATTCAATTCGGGTGGGACCTGGTCGTGGCTCAGCTGCAGGTTCAGTAATTTCTTGGGCTTTGGGAATCACTGAATTAGATCCCATTCAACATGGCTTACTTTTTGAAAGATTCTTAAATCCCGAGCGCATTTCGATGCCAGATATTGACATTGACTTTGACGAGCGACGACGCTCCGAGATGATTCGATATGCAACAGATAAATATGGTGATGACCGAGTAGCTCAGATTGTTACTTACGGAACGATCAAAGCAAAAGCAGCGGTTAAGGATTCAGCTCGAGTCTTGGGAGTTCCTTATGCAATTTCAGATCGGATAAACAAGGCGATACCAGCTCCAATTATGGGTAAAGATATTTCCCTAAAAGAAATGTTTGACTCAACGCATACTCGCTATCAAGAGGCTGCAGAATTTCGCAGTTTGTATGAAGTTGATCCAGATGTAAAACGAGTTGTTGATACTGCAAGAGGATTTGAAGGCCTTAAACGACAACCCGGTGTACACGCAGCTGGAGTGATATTGAGCCTAGAGCCGTTGCTTGATGTCATTCCCATTTGGCGCAGAGATGATGGTTCCATAATCACTCAATTTGATATGGGTGCATGTGAAGCTCTTGGGTTATTGAAGATGGACTTTCTTGGATTACGCAATTTAACAGTGCTTGATGAATGCTTAGCCAATATTAAGCGAAATCGTGGCGAAGAAATTGTGCTAGAAGATCTCTTACTAGACGATTTAAAAACTTATCAATTGCTATCACGTGGCGAAACCCTTGGGGTTTTTCAGCTCGATGGTGGCCCAATGCGTGCACTGTTAAAATTGTTGCAACCAGATTCCTTTGAAGACATTTCAGCAGTAATCGCGCTTTATCGTCCTGGTCCGATGGGTGCAAATGCACATGTCGATTATGCAAATCGAAAAAATGGTCGTGAACCAAACAAGCCAATTCATCCCGAACTTGCAGAACCCCTAGCCGAAATCCTCGATGAAACCTATGGCTTAATTGTTTACCAGGAACAGGTAATGGCTATTGCGCAAAAATTGGCTGGATACTCACTTGGCACAGCTGATTTATTGAGACGCGCCATGGGTAAAAAGCAGAAGGACAAACTGGAACAAGAGTTTGAGCCGTTTAAGAACGGTATGCAGGAAAGAGGCTTTAGCGAAAAAGCGATCTTGAAACTTTGGGAAGTACTAGTTCCCTTTAGTGACTATGCCTTTAATAAAGCACATTCAGCAGGCTATGGACTAGTTTCATACTGGACGGCATATTTAAAGGCAAACTATCCGGCTGAATATATGGCTGCGTTGCTTACCAGTATTAAAGACGATAAAGACAAAATGGCGGTTTACCTAAATGAAGCCAGACGTATGGGTGTAAGTGTCCTACCACCAGATGTTAACGAATCATTTGTAGATTTCACAACCATAGGTTCGCAAGTGCGGTTTGGTTTATCAGCAATCCGAAATGTTGGTGAGGGTGTGGTCGAAAGCATTGTTCGCACTAGGGAAAAGAAAGGAAAATTCGAGTCATTTCCAGATTTCCTAGATAAAGTTGAAATGAGTGTATGTAATAAAAAGGTTCTTGAATCCCTAATCAAGGCTGGCGCATTTGATTCATTAAATCACCCACGTCGCGCGCTGCTGAGCATTCACATAGATGCGGTTGATGCGGTAACTGACACGAAACGAGCTGAAGCGGTCGGGCAATATGACCTATTTGGCGGAATTATGGAGAGTAGTTCAGATTGCTGAATTATGAACGCGAAATGTTAGGTTTATATGTTAGCGACCATCCATTAATTGGCTTAGAGCATGTTCTTATTGCAAATAGTGATGTTTCTATTGCAGAAATACAAAACGATGAAGTTCCAGAGAATAAAAATATTTCTGTGGCTGGAATGGTTTCAGGAATACAGCGGAAAGTTACAAAACAAGGTGCATCATGGGCAATTGTTACTCTAGAATCTCTCGAAGGCGTTATTGATGCAATGGTTTTTCCGCAAACATATTCTCAGTATGGTCAACTATTAGCTCCGGATTCAATTCTGCAAGTGCGCGGCAGAATTGATAAGCGTGAAGAAGATGCACCAAAGTTTGTGGTCTTGGAAATATCAGTTCCGCAGTTTCAAGAAATGCCAGTGGGAGCGCTGCGACTATACGTGCCGGCACAAAGACTTGTTGCACCTCTCGTTGAAAAGCTTAAATCGATTTTAGCTAACCATCCTGGCACCACAGAAGTGCAGTTAGAAGTGCTTCATCCCGATCACAGTACGCCGTTACGGTTAGATTCAGCGCTTAGTGTTTCAGTAAGTCCTGCTTTGTACAGCGACCTTAAGCAACTGCTTGGCGCAAGTTGCCTCACGCCACCTAAATTTTTAGTTAGTTGAAACTAATTCTTGAATCCGGTTCAAATGTTGGAAAACAAACCAATTGCGAAAGTAAAGATATTTCTCGGGTAAGTATTCGATTAATCCGAGATAACCTTTTGTGAGTTGAATGTGTTTCCAGTAGCGCTTGTTTTTCATCCAGACTAAACATAGCAACTGCAGTTATTAGATAGGACAGGGTTTGCGCATCACTAGGTAGGTCACTGTTCTGTGCCACTGAAACTCCAAGCAGACTTCGATATTTGTCAAAAGTTGCAATTGTTGACTCAACAATCAAATCGTTTGCAGAATCCAACTCAGTTTCATCAGGCAAGATTTGTACATCAGCAGTTAGGTAGGGCATATCTTGATGAATCTCCAGTATTTTAAATTTTCTACCGCCAACCGCAACCAAGTCCCATTTTTCATCTGAGCGTAAACCTAAACTTTGCACTTGAGCAACAGTTCCAATGGTATTTATAGAAATATCAGATGCACCAATGAGTTTTGGGGTAGTTTTAACAATGCCAAAATATCTATCAGTCTCTTCTCGGTCCGATAAGTGCTCAGCTAATTTAAGATATTTTGGTTCGAATAAGACTAAAGGCATAACTAGGCCAGGTACCAAAACGGTTGCAAGTGGAAACAGCGGGATGCGCAATATCGGGTCATTTACCGTAAATTCTGGTTCACTCATAACGAGATTAGCCTACGGCTTCTACAATTCGCGGCATGCTCCGTACCTGGGACTTGTCTGGCCTGAACTGGCCAACTAACAATTTATCTGAATTGTCAGTGCCACGTTCGGCTATTGACGTTGAAGCCGTGTTGCCGCAAACTCAAGAGATCATTAATCAGGTACGAGATGGTGATGAAAAGACAATACTTTCATTGACCGAAAAATTTGACCAAATTCGACCCCGCGGTTTACGTGTACCAAAGGCTGAAATTGAAAGTGCAGTTTCCAGTGTTTCAAAAGAGTTTAGAGAGGCTCTCATTAATTCAGCAAATCGCGTTCGATTAGTTAGCGAGAAACAGTTACGCAGCGAGGTGATTGTTGAGGTAACCTCAGGTGGAAAAATAACTAGCAAGTGGATTCCAATTGAGCGCGTTGGCCTTTATGTTCCTGGCGGCAGAGCAGCTTATCCATCCAGTGTTGTGATGAATGTTGTTCCTGCACAAGTTGCTGGCGTTACAAGTTTGATGATTATGAGTCCGCCTAATCGGGATAACAATGGTTGGCCGGCGAAACCAATTTTGGCAGCTGCAGGACTTCTTGGAGTAGAAGAGATATATGCAGTTGGTGGAGCACAGGCCATTGCAATGGCCACGTTTGGTATTGGTTGCAATCGAGTGAATTTGATTACTGGTCCTGGAAATATTTATGTAACAGCGGCCAAGCGCGCACTGGCAGGTCAAGTTGGTATTGATTCTGAAGCCGGGCCAACTGAAGTTGTAATACTGGCTGATGAAACTGCAAACCCAAAATTTGTAGCTGCAGACTTAATATCGCAAGCTGAACACGACGTGGTTGCCGCCGCAGTTTTAATTACAACCAGTAGGGAACTAATTGACAATGTTAACTCAGAGATTGCTACACAGGTTGGTGAAACCAAACACAAAGACCGAATAATTGCAGCATTATCGGGTCTGCAATCTATGGCAATAATTGTTGATTCGCTCCAAAATGCAATCTTTGTTACCAATCAATATGCAGCCGAACACCTAGAGATTCAAACAAGAGATGCCGCAAATATAGCCAAACAAATCAAAAACGCTGGCGCGATATTTATTGGAGATTACACGCCAGTTTCACTGGGAGATTACTTGGCCGGTTCTAATCACGTTCTGCCCACTGGTGGTTGTGCATGCCACTCTTCTGGCTTGAGTGTGGAAACTTTTCTTAAATTAGTAAATATAGTTGAATACACAAAAGGGGCTTTGGCAGGTAGTGCTCAAGATATTGAAGTTTTAGCGTTAAGTGAGGATCTGCCGGCCCACTGGGCAGCAATTTACCAAAGATTTAATCAGGGTATCTAATGTCTCAACTTCCAATTCGACCCGATTTGATCAATCGCAAGCCATATGGCGCACCCCAAGTTCCTAATGTTGTGCGACTAAATACCAATGAGAATCCTTTTTCTCACGAAGATGAGTTTATAAGTGAAGCTATCCAATTAATTACTGCTGAACTGCGCCACGCAAATAGATATCCCGATCGAGATTGCGTTGAACTTCGATCTGAGTTATCCATTTACTTAAACCAGGCACACAACGTAAATCTAAAAAAAGAAAATGTTTGGCCAGCCA
>VGBH01000009.1 GCA_016870575.1 Actinomycetota bacterium | reverse complement strand
CAGTCAGTCTGGTTACACACCAACATTGGAATCTGAAGATGGTTCAATGTTGGTTCGTGCTCGTTTGCAACGCCGAGCTACACTTGAAGCAAACACCAATCGTCTCGAGCATCCAACGGATGAAGTTTTAATCGAGGCAGTAAAAGCGCTTCGCCAAGGAGATGCTGCTGCGCCATCAGCGCGACCAAAGAATGCTGTGCGACTTTCTACTACTGACACGGTTGTTGTGTTGCGTAAAGCAATTGAGCAAAAACAAAAAGTATGGATTGGTTATGCAAACGAATCTGGACGTGAAGTTGAACACGTTGTGCAACCAATTCGAATAACTGCCGGAAAATTATCAGCCTTTGATCAACGAAGTGCAAAAGTAGGTGAGTTCTCAATCGCCCGAATCACTATGATTGCAATTATGGGCGAGTAAGAGTTAGATATTCAGTTTGGTAACTAAGTAACATTTCAGTATCAACTTCAGCTCCAAAACCAATTCCAGTTGGTAATTCAATTTCTCCATCAACTACAACAAACTCTTGTGTGATATCTCTATTCCAATATCGATTAGTGCCACTGATATCCCCCGGCAAACTAAATCCTGGCAAACCAGCAAGTGCCAAATTTGCTGCTCGACCAATTCCAGTTTCCAACATTCCACCGCACCAGACAGGTACGCTGAGTTTCTGGCAGACATCGTGTATTCGAACAGCTTCTAAATAACCACCAACTCGACCAGGTTTGATATTAACCACGCTGGTAGCACCTAATTCAATTAAATCTTTTGCAACTGATGCTGAGGTAATTGATTCATCTAAACAAACTGGGGTTTGCATTAATTTAGCTAACTTAATGTGGCCAGCAATATCTGATTCACTCATCGGTTGTTCAATTAACAAGAGCTCGAATTCATCTAGTCGAAGAAGATGGTCAATATCTGGAGCACGATAAGCCTGATTAGCATCTACTTGTAATTGGAGATCTGGAAACTCGTTTCGAATTGCTTTTGTAGGCGCAATATCAAATTCCGGCTCAATTTTGAGTTTAACTCTGGTATACCCCTGCTCAACATAATCATTTACTTCAGCAACTAATGCATCAATGCTCTCAGCAATCCCAATACTTACACCAACTGGAACTCGGTCCCTATCTACCCGAAGATAATCTGCAAATGAAATACCTTTTGCTTTCAGCCAAGAATCCATAAGCGCCATTTCAACTGATGCTTTTGCCATTCGATTTCCTAATAAATCAGCCATTTCTTCGGCAAACTCAGTTGGCTCTAACTCTTTTTGGAAAAGTCTAGGAACAATAAATCTCGATATAAAATCCTGTGCTCCAATTACATATTCTTCAGAATAAAGTGGCACACTCATCGCTACGCATTCGCCATAGCCAATATTGCCATCTGCTAATACTTCAACCAGCAAAACATCACGCTGGGTTTGAGTACCAAATGAAGTTCGAAATGGTTTTACTAATGGCATTGATAATCTTCTTAAAGTAACTTCGCTTATCTTCATAATTTTCCTATCAAATATTCGTTGTCAACCGAAAGTCCCTTTACCTCAGTTGTACCATCCAACGCTTGGCTTAACTCGTTTCTCATTGCTAGACGCAACACTCGCGCCTGCGCTGGTTCAAGATTCTTTACAACACCAATATCTTCCACAATGGAAATTGCAGTTAATGCTCCTTTTGGCATTATCTGATATGGAGCATTTAGCGCTCTGTCCTGATTCAAATGCCATTCACACCAAAGTCGATCAGTTAAATCATTTGCATTGATTGCATCTTCCATCTCACCATAAAAATCTGGAACAAACTTCTTAATTGTCACTCCCAAATTAAGAATATTTAACTTCGCATTTCGCAGAACAAGTGGATCAAACGTCCAAGTGATTTTTTGAATTCCTTGCTCAGCAGCAATTGCTGCTTGCTCATACTTAACTAAGGCACCATAACCTTGACTTCGATAATCAGGATGTGTTGCTGCCATATGTGAATGTAGTGCTAATACACTTGAATGGTTACTAATAATTGCCAGTGCACCTGCAACTAACTGGCTATCTTTAAATGCACCGGTTAGAACTGCACCAGAATGAATCAGCGCAGTTCCTAAATTCTGGGTAAGTTGGGTTGAAGAGGAGGGCCAAGTTAAATCAAAAAGCTCGCGTAATTCCCGCAAGTCAGCCGTACTTGTAATCGCCCTCACTTCAAGATTTGAAGCGGCTTTATTGCTTCGCGCCCGCCAATGATCAACCCAATTCATAACCCACACGCTACCCTGTCGCCGTGGTAAATCTAAACGACGTGCTCGCAGATATGCAGTCCTTAATTGAATTGGAATCGCCGAGTGCTGATTTAACGGCTTGCAGCCAGGTTGTTGAACTCACAAATGAAATGTTATTTAGCCGATTAGGGAAAAAGGGCAGAGTCATTACTGTTTCAAGTCGCGATCATTTATGGTGGGGATCAGAAAATCCAAAAGTATTGCTGCTTGGGCATATTGATACCGTTTGGCCAATTGGCACACTTAAAGAAATTCCTTTTGCAATTAATGGAGATGTGCTAACTGGACCTGGGTGTGTAGATATGAAATCAGGTGTGGTGCAAGCAATTCATGCGATTGCACAAATAAATCATCCAGATATTGCACTACTACTAACTACAGATGAAGAAATTGGTTCTGAAACTTCCCGAAAGTTAATTGAAGACGCTGCTCGCAGCGCGATTGCTGTACTAGTACTCGAATGCGCTCAGCATGAGGCACTAAAAACTGCACGTAAAGGAACCTCTAATTACGAAATTGTGGCGCATGGTTTAGCATCGCACGCAGGTTTAGAACCAGAAAAAGGAATAAATGCAGGTCTGGCAATAAGTGAAATTGCCCTGTCAGTGAGCAAAATAGGTAATACTGAACTTGGAACTACGGTTACACCAACTGTTATCAGAGCGGGCACAACAACAAACACCGTACCTGCGCTCGCTCAACTAAGCATTGATGTTCGGGCCTGGAGTATTGATGAACAAAAACGTGTTGATAGTGAAATAAGAGCAATTTCTTCAACACTTCCGGGAATTAAGATTGAAGTTCTTGGTTCTATAAATCGACCGCCTCTGGAAAGCAGAATGAGTATGGGGTTGTTTGAACTAGCTCAAGAAGTTGCAAAAGATTTGGGACTACCTCAACTTGAAAATGCGCAGGTTGGTGGTGCAAGCGATGGTAATTTCACTGCCGCTCTTGGTATCCCAACTATTGATGGTCTAGGCGCAGTTGGTACCGGTTCACATGCCAAGAGCGAGTGGGTTTCAGTCAGTGCAATTGTGCCGAGAATCAACCTGCTCGCAGGAATGATTACCCGTCTGCTAAAAGCAAATTAATTTGAGATAATACGCGGTCAAACTAAAAGGAGTCCTTTGACTACTGGACCGTTAATTGTACAAAGTGATCGCACCTTGCTACTGGAGATTGATCATCCATTAGCAGATGAAGCTCGCAAAGCAATCGCTCCATTTGCTGAACTGGAGCGTGCACCAGAGCACATTCACACTTATCGGATTACCTCTCTTGCGCTCTGGAATGCGCGTGCTGCAGGACATGATGCTGAGCAAGTTGTTGATGCGCTCATTAAATATGCTCGTTATGCAGTGCCCAATGCCCTACTTATTGATATTGCAGATCAGATGGGGCGTTATGGACGTCTCAGATTAGAAAACCATCCAGTTCACGGACTAATACTCTCCACAACTGATAAACCAGTATTAGAAGAAGTGTTGCGTAACAAAAAAATCATTCCAATGCTTGGAAAAAGAATTGATGATGAAACAGTAGTCGTGTTTCCAAGTGAACGTGGTGCACTAAAACAAGCATTATTAAAACTTGGCTGGCCTGCAGAAGATTTTGCTGGTTATGTAGATGGCGAAGCACATTCAATTGCTTTAGCTGAACATGGCTGGGCTATTCGGCCCTACCAAAGTCAAGCTGTTGATTCATTCTGGTTTGGTGGTTCTGGTGTTGTGGTGTTGCCTTGCGGTGCTGGTAAAACAATTGTTGGTGCAGCAGCAATGGCTAAAGCGAAAGCAACCACTTTAATTTTGGTTACTAATACAGTTTCAGCAAGACAGTGGCGAGAAGAATTACTTAATCGCACTTCACTTACTGAAGATGAAATTGGCGAATATTCTGGCTCGAAGAAAGAAATCAAACCAGTAACAATTGCAACTTATCAAGTTATGACCACCAAGAAAAAAGGTGAATATGCACATCTTGATGTATTTGATGCCCGAGATTGGGGACTAATTATTTATGATGAAGTGCATCTACTACCTGCACCAGTATTTCGCTTTACTGCTGATATTCAGGCTAGACGCAGACTTGGATTAACCGCAACTTTAGTTCGTGAAGATGGCCGGGAAGGTGATGTTTTTAGTTTGATTGGACCAAAAAGATTTGATGTGCCTTGGAAAGAAATGCAACATCAAGGATATATCGCTCCGGCTGAATGCATTGAAGTGCGAGTCACATTATCTGAAGATGAGCGACTTAACTATGCCGTAAGTGAGGATGACGCAAAGTATCGAATAGCAGCGATTACACCTGAAAAGATTAGAACTGTTGAGAGAATTTTGGAAAAGCATGAGGGTGAGCAAATATTAGTTATTGGGCAATATTTAGAACAACTACATAGATTAAGCAATGATCTTGGAGCACCACTTATTACTGGCGAAACTCCAATAAAGGAACGTCAAGAGTTGTATGAGATGTTTCGACAAGGTGAAATAAAAGTACTAGTGGTCTCTAAGGTTGCTAATTTTTCAATCGATCTACCAGAAGCCACAATCGCGATACAAGTATCTGGAACATTTGGTTCAAGACAAGAAGAAGCACAACGACTGGGACGAATTTTACGACCAAAAAAAGACGGCCGATCAGCTACCTTTTATGCTGTGGTCACTCGCGACACAGTAGATGCCGAGTTTGCTGCCAATCGGCAGCGATTTCTTGCAGAACAGGGTTACGCCTATCAAATTGTTGATAGTCACGATGTCTAAAAATTAAGGGCGACTGCTAAGCAGCCGCCCTTAATTAATAAATGAATTTAGAAATCCATATCTCCGCCACCAGGAGCAGCTGGTGCTGCCTTTTCTGGTTTATCAGCAATTACTACCTCAGTAGTTAAAAAGAGTGCTGCAATTGACGCTGCGTTCTGTAGTGCTGAGCGAGTTACTTTCGCTGGATCAATGATGCCTGCTTTGAACATATCGACATATTCACCAGTAGCGGCATTTAGACCTTCGCCTGGCTTTAGGCCGCGCACTTTCTCAACAACGACTCCACCTTCAAGGCCAGCATTGATTGCAATTTGCTTTAGTGGCGCTTCAACTGCAACCTTCACAATAGATGCACCTGTCGCTTCATCACCATCAAGCTTTAGTCCCGCAAATGCTTTGTCAGCAGCTTGCAAAATGGCAACTCCACCACCTGCAACTATGCCTTCCTCGACCGCTGCTTTTGCATTTCGGACAGCATCTTCAATGCGATGCTTACGTTCTTTTAGTTCAACTTCGGTAGCTGCGCCAGCTTTAATTACCGCAACGCCACCAGCAAGTTTTGCTAAACGCTCTTGTAGTTTTTCTCTATCATAATCTGAATCTGACTTATCAATCTCAGCTCGAATCTGATTAACTCGACCAGAAATTTGATCTTGATCTCCAGTTCCTTCAACAATGGTGGTCTCATCCTTTGTTACTACAACTTTGCGAGCACGACCCAACATTTCAAGACCAATTGAATCTAACTTCAGACCAACTTCTTCACTAATTACTTGGCCACCGGTCAAAATTGCAATATCTTGCATCATTGCTTTTCGTCGATCACCAAAGCCTGGAGCTTTAACGGCAACCGAGCGGAAGGTGCCACGAATCTTGTTGACGACCAAAGTGGCTAACGCTTCACCTTCGACATCTTCAGCAATAATTACAAGTGGTTTACCTGATTGCATTACCTTTTCTAAAATAGGTACTGAGTCTTTAACTGAAGAAATCTTGGAATTCGCGAGCAAAATATATGGATCTTCTAGCACAACTTCCATACGCTCAGTATCAGTAACAAAATATGGTGATATGTAACCTTTATCAAATCGCATACCTTCAGTTAGCTCTAACTCCAAGCCGAAAGTGTTGCTCTCTTCAACAGTTATGACACCTTCTTTACCAACTTTATCCATTGCTTCAGCAATCATTTCACCGATTGTGGCATCAGCTGCTGAAATTGAAGCAGTTGAAGCAATCTGCTCACGGTTCTCAACTGGCTTTGCCATCTTAAGTAATTCATCGCTGATTGCTGATGTAGCTTTTTCGATACCACGCTTAAGTGACATTGGGTTAGCACCAGCAGCGACGTTGCGCAAGCCTTCTTTTACTAATGCTTGGGCTAGTACCGTTGCAGTAGTAGTTCCATCGCCCGCTACATCATCAGTCTTCTTTGCTACTTCTTTAACAAGTTCCGCACCAATTTTTTCATACGGATCTTCAAGTTCAATTTCCTTAGCAATTGAGACACCGTCATTAGTAATTGTGGGTGCGCCCCACTTCTTTTCCAAAACAACGTTTCGTCCCTTAGGGCCTAAGGTCACCTTGACAGCGTCAGCAAGAATGTTCATGCCACGCTCAAGTGACCGGCGGGCTTCCTCATCAAAAGCAATAATTTTCGACACGGTCATTCCTCTTTGGGTCGGGTTATCACTCTCAAGCCGAGAGTGCTAAATCCAAGCGTAAATCCCCTCTAGCACTCCGTCAAATGGAGTGCTAATTCCTGCGGATATTGCTGGAGAACAAGGCAGAGAAAGCCTTTTGGGCCGCACTTGCCTGGAAACCATCATCCCCCACCAGCACCCAAATTCCATTAAATGCCAAAACACCTGCTAGCGCCGATGTTGAATCTATGGGATTAAGTGGAGCATTCAGGTATGAAACTAATTTTCAAATGGTTGCGAGAAGCGCTACATCTAGCAACATCACTACCGATTGCTCTGTTGCTGTTTGTCATTACCATTTTTGGCTTAGGTGCAAATTTATTTTTGCCGCTCACAGTGTTGGTTTTTTTGGCTTTGCCTAAGCTACAGCCCTAGCATCTGCAACATAGTTGATTATACTCAATCGGTAATTGAGTTTCTACCAAGAAATTATGGTTTTGGTGGAGCCCCCCGTCAGGATTGAACTGACGACCTTCCGCTTACAAGGCGGATGCTCTACCACTGAGCTAGGGAGGCCTGCTTTTTAATCAGCAAGGCGGAATACTAGTCACTGTGAAGCATCAACTCACTGCCACGGTAGTTGATCCAGATTTACTGTTTTTACCATGGCAAATCCCGTTAGAGCAATAGGATGAAAAAACTGTTGCACCAATTGCACGCGGCATTTCAAGACATATTGTTCGATTTGTAAAAGTTAATGAAGCTATTTATGCAGTTAAAGAAACTGTTGATGAGTTTGCATTGCGTGAATATGAGATGTTAACCAAGTTGCAAGAGTTAGATGTGCCGTGCGTTGAGCCAGCCGGTATCGTGCAAAATCGAACTGACGACACCGGTAATTTACTTGGTGCGGCTCTATTGACCAGACATTTAACTTTCTCATTGCCTTATCGTGCTCTATTTTCTACCACCCTGCGTCCACAAGTGGCAGAGCGTTTTCTAGATGCGTTAGCACTTTTATTGGTACGACTGCATCTAAGTGGTTTTCTTTGGGGAGATTGCTCGCTTTCAAATACCCTTTTTAGAAGAGATGCAGGATCATTTGCGGCGTATCTAGTAGATGCTGAGACTGGAGAATTACACGAAAAACTAACTGATGGTCAGCGCACCCATGATATTGAAAATGCCAGAATAAATATTGCAGGAGAGTTGTTGGACCTGGAAGCTGGTGGACTTCTTCACCCATCAATAGATCCAATTGAGACTGCAAATTCAATAATTAATAAATATCAATCATTATGGCGGGAAGTGACTGAACCAGTTGTAGTTACTCCTGGAGAACGTTTCAAACTATATAGTCGTATTTCTCGACTAAATGAACTTGGATTTGATGTCGCTGAAATGAAAGCTGAATCCAATGATGGCCAAGTATATCTCCGCCCTGTTGTATTGGAACCAAACTTTTACGCCAAATAACTCGCTGCATTAACTGGATTAACTGTTGAGGAACAGCAAGGTCGATCACTTATCAAGGACTTGGAAGATTTTCAAAGTAAACATAACATTTCAACTGAGAACACCCACTTTGCAGCGCACCGCTGGGTTAGTGAACGGTTTAACCAAGTGGTGGCAAAAGTACCTACTGAAATGCGTGCGAAGTTCACCCCTGCTCAGCTCTATTATGAGATTCTGCAGTACCGATGGAAGATTTCTGAAGAATCGGGCCAAGATATTGGTATTCGACCAGCAGCAGATGAATACGTTGAAAAAGTATTGGGTAGCAAACCTGATGAACGCACAATCATTACAACCACAGATTCTGATGATGTTAATGAAACTTAAATGCAACCGGTATATGAATTTTCTTAAATTAGTTCTGTGTTATTCGCTTTAACTCATATAGTGCAATTGCTGCCGCAACGGAAGCATTTAGTGATTCGACTTTATCTCCTATCGGAATTCTGACCAAGTAGTCACATTGTTCAGCAATTAATCTTGAAAGGCCCTCACCTTCAGCACCAATTACTAGAACCAAATTTTCTGCAAGTTGATCTTTAGTGAGTTTAGTTATTTCCAAATCACTATCACCTGTTAAACCAATAACAAAAGCACCATCATCCTGATACGCTTTAATTTGCCTCGTTAAGTTTATAACTTGTGCAACGTTAATACGCGCAAGCGCACCCGCAGAAGTTTTCCAAGCAGCTGCGGTTACGCCAACACCTCGACGCTCGCCCACCACAATTCCCGATGCGCCAAAAGCAGCAGCAGAGCGCGCAATTGCTCCTAAATTACGTGGATCAGTAATTGAATCTAAAACAACAATCGGACCTTTTCCAAGAAAACTCTTTGCATCTGCGTATTTATAAGGTGCAACCTTTAAGACCATTCCCTGGTGAGCGCCATCTGCTGTCATCCGATCTAAATCTGTTCGATTGCCCATTAGCAGTTCAATTCCTTGGGCTTTTGCTAAAGATATACATTCTTGGACTCTGGAATCAGAATCCATTCGCTCAGCCATAATTAATGCTGTTGCCGGCACTCTTTCCCGCAAGACTTCAAGAACCGAATTGCGTCCAAAAACCAAATCTTTACTACTGCTTGTTCGAGACTTCGGCCGCACAGTCTTGCTACGCGGCTTGGCTGTTCCAGCACTGTAAGCCTTATGGCCTTTGCGATCTTTTGCTTTGGGAGTTGCTCCTTTGCCTTTAAGGCGATCTCGATTCTTTCCGCCAGTGCCAGGTCTTGCTTTACCAGTCCGCTTAGCTGTTAGTTTTGCTTTTGCCATTAACGTTTAATACTCCATCTAACCCCTGTTGGGGTATCTTCAATAATTAAACCTGATGCTAACAATTTATCTCTTAGTGCATCGGCAGTTGCGAAATCTTTTCGCACTCTTGCTGCTTCACGTTCATCAATAATCGCTTGTACCAAAGAATCAATTATTTGTTCTTGTCCGGTGTTCGCTTGATTTAGGGCTGATAGACCAAGTACTTCAAGCATCGCAATAACTTCAGCAAGTATCAAGCTCAACTCAGATGAGTTTTCATCTGAAATCAAACTATTTCCTCGACGAACCTTCTCGTGCAGCACACTTAAGGCGATTGGCAAATTCAAATCATCATTCATTGCTGCAACAAACTCATCTGGAAGATCTTGCCCAGATGGTTCAACTAATTCTTTAGCTCGGTTTACGAAATTCAATATTCGAGAGTAAGCAGTAGTAGATTCGCTAAGTGAACTTGGTGAATATTCCAACATGGATCGGTAATGAGCACTTAACAAGTAGTAGCGAAGTTCCATACCATTTACCAACTTAAGCACTTCTTTTACCTGAAGCGAATTGCCCAGCGACTTACTCATCTTTTCTCCAGATTGAGTTACCCAAGCTGAATGCAACCATCGTTGAGCAAAATCATCTCCTGCTGCTTTAGATTGTGCGATTTCATTTTCATGATGTGGAAACGCAAGATCCAAGCCACCGCCGTGAATATCAAACTTTTTTCCTAGATAAAACCTTGCCATTGCTGAACATTCAATATGCCAACCGGGACGACCACGCCCCCATGGGGTTTGCCAAGTTGGTTCATCATCAACTTTTTTCCAAAGAGCAAAATCGTGAACAAAGCGTTTGTTTCTATCAATGTTATCATCACTAACCATTAACTGATCTAGTTTTTGGTTGCTTAACTTTCCATAATCTGCAAACTTATCTACCGCAAAATAAACATCGCCATCAGCTGCATAGGCCATATCTCTTTTAATTAAATCATCAATCAATTCAACCATTTGGCCGATATGTCCAGTGGCTCTAGGTTCAGCGCTTGGCGGGATTATTCCTAACTGGTGATATGCCCAAGTGAACTCCCGTTCATAGTGTGCTGCTACCTCAAACCAAGGACGTTCTTCATGTCCTGCGGTATGCAAAATCTTGTCATCGATATCAGTCACATTTCTAATGAACCTAACTTGATAGCCATTATGAATAAACCATCGTCGCAACAAATCAAAAACAACAGCCGCACGCATATGTCCAATATGCGGATTGCCTTGAACTGTTGCGCCACAAACATAAATTGAAACTTGTCCAGGCTCTATAGCCCTAAACTCAGAAACATCTCTGGTTAAAGTGTTATATAACTGCATATTACTTCTTACTCACTAACGCAGAAGCAATTGCTGCAATACCTTCACCGCGACCAGTAAAACCTAATCCATCAGTGCTGGTTGCAGTTAAATTAACTTGTGCACCAAGAGCATTAGTTAATGCAGTTTGCGCTTCAATTCTTCGATCTGAAATTTTAGGTGTTTGGCAAATTATTTGTACTGCAACATTTTCAATCTCAAATCCAGCTTCTGCTACTAAAATTGCAACCTGCTGCAATATCTCAACTCCAGTTATGTTGTGATTGGCTGCATCTGCAACACCAAAAATACTTCCTAAATCACCAAGTCCAGTTGCACTTAGTAAAGATTCAGCAACTACATGTGCGGCAACATCTCCATCAGAATGACCACTGAGGCCTGGATGGTTTGGCCAAAGAATTCCAGCCAGCCACAGCGGTCGTGAAGGATCAAGTGGATGGACGTCTAATGAAATTCCTGTTTGCACAGGTGCAGGTTAGTGGGCAGGGTCGAGCAACAATGCCTTAAGTTGCTCAGCAACCGAAGTTTCATTTTCACCAGATACTTGAACACGAACCGATTCGCCGCAAGCAACTCCCAATGACATTACTTGCAAAATGCTTGCACCATCTGCCTGCTTAACACTGCCATCCGTAGCAATTTTTGTAAGACTAACTTGGCAACCAGATGCCGCAACTGCTTGGACAAACAGCGCAGCTGGTCGGGCATGCAGTCCCACTTCAGCTGCAACAACTGCTTCGAACTCAACCATCTAGTCCCTTTCACAGAATTAGTAGTGGACATATCTAACCCCCTCGTGGCACACTACGCACTTCTGTGAAATAAGAATTCACATATGTGCAGGAGCAAAATGGTTTCAATTACCCCACTTATCTCACCTGAATCAGGCTCACTTGAGCTAGACCGGTCAGCTGCACTATCCGCACTTGAATCGATGCTCACAATCAGGTCGTTTGAGGAAGCAGTGGATGGATTATTTGCTCGCGGATTAATGCACGGCACAATGCACTTATCGATTGGACAAGAAGCGAGTGCAACGGGAATATGTGTGGCTCTAAAAACAACTGATTACATCACAAGCACACATCGAGGCCATGGCCACTGCATTGCTAAAGGTGCCGATTTAACTCGAATGATGGCTGAGTTATTAGCAAAGCAAACTGGATACTGCCGTGGACGAGGTGGCAGTATGCATATTGCTGATACTAAAACTCGTAACCTTGGTGCAAATGGCATCGTTGCAGGTGGAATTCCTATTGCCGTTGGTGCAGCGCTTGCCCAAAAAATGCGAAATGAAAACAACGTAGTTGTTAGCTTCTTTGGTGATGGTGCAACTAACGAAGGTGCCTTTCATGAAGCACTTAATTTAGGTGCGATCTGGGATTTGCCAGTTATTTTTGTGTGTGAGAACAATAAGTATGGAATGTCAAATTCAACTGAATTGAGTATGCGGGTCGACAAAGTTTCAGATCGTGCATCGGCCTATGGGATTGCTGGCGTAACAGTTGATGGAAATGATGTTAATGAGGTTTATCAAGCAGCAGTTGCTGCGGTACAGCGAGCACGAAGTGGAAAAGGGCCAACCCTAATTGAATGTGAAACCTACCGGTGGAAAGGTCATTCCAAGAGCGATAAAAATCTTTACCGAACTAAAGAGGAAATTGATCAATGGAAAGCAAAAGATCCAATCATTCGTTTTCAAGAAATTATTCTGCAAAACCAATTAGTAACTCAAACTGATGTTGATGCACTAGCAAATCAAGTCCGAGAAACTATTCGAGAAGCGATAAAGGATGCATCGGCAGCACCTGATTCAGATCCAGCGGAATTGCTAAGCAGTGTTTATCGAGAGGTTTATAATGGCTAATCGTGTAATCACATATTCCGAGGCCGTGCGCGAGGCTATTGCACAGGCAATGGAAGCTGATTCAAATGTGTTTATGTTGGGTGAAGATATTGGTATATACGGTGGAGCATTTGGTGTTTCTGGAGATCTTTATCATCGATTTGGAGCTGAGCGAATTAGGGATACTCCTATTTCTGAGTTAGGAATTGTTGGTGCCGCAGTAGGGGCGGCATTAGTTGGTATGCGACCAATTGTGGAGATTCAATTCTCTGACTTCACTTCACAAGCAATGGATCAAATCGTTAATCAAGCTGCAAAAATTCATTTTATGTTAGGTGGCGAATTGTCTGTTCCTATGGTTCTTCGAGCGCCAAGTGGCTCAGGCACCGGAGCTGCAGCGCAGCATTCGCAGAGTTTGGAAACTTGGTTTGCGCATATACCTGGCCTAAAAGTCGTGCTACCAAGCAATCCGCGAGATGCTAAAGGATTGTTACTTGCAGCGATTGATGATCCCAATCCAGTTATTGTTTTAGAACACAAACTGCTTTACAAAACGTCAGGTCCCGTACCAGAAGAGCCATTCCGCACGCCAATTGGAGTTGCTGACTTAGTTCGCGAAGGAAAAGATTTAGTAATTGTGGCAACTGGGGTAATGGTTTCGCGATCAATTGCAGCTGCTGATCAATTAAAGGAACAAGGAATTAAAGCAACAATTATTGATCCTCGAACCCTTTCACCACTTGACATGTCTCTAATAAACGATGCAATAGCAGCATCTGGACGAGTGATGTTGGTGCAAGAAGCACCAAAACATGTAGGTTTTATGGCAGAAGTTGCCGCCAGAATTGCAGAAGGTCCAGCACTGTATTCCTTGCTGGCACCAGTTAAGCGAATTTGTGGAATGGATATTCCAATTCCATACGCACCTCAATTGGAGAAAGCAGCAGTGCCGCAAATTGAAGACATTATTGCTGGCGCAGTTGCGTTAATGCGGGAGCCATAATGCCCAATTCACCAATAGTGATGCCGAAAATGTCAATGACAATGACTGAAGGTGAACTTATTTCCTACACAGTTTCCATAGGCCAAGAGGTAAAGGCCGGAGATGTTGTTGCGCACGTTGCAACTGACAAGATTGATATGGAAGTTGAATCTGAAATGTCAGGCAAAGTAATTGAGTTATGTGCTCAGCCAAATCAAATGATTAATGTGGGAGATCCAATAATTGTTTTGGAAACAGAGGGTGAAGATTTACTTGCAGGTCTGTTTACATCAGCTGCCCCAAGTGAACCAAGAGAAATCGAGCAAACAAAAGCAGAAGAGCCAGCTGCAGAAGTTGCGGAGTTAACGCCATCTAATTCAGTTTTAGCAATGCCAGGTGCGCGGGTAAAAGCACGAGCACAAGGAATTGACTTAACAACAATTAAACCAAAAAGTCCAAGTAGAGTAATTCAAGTTACTGATTTAGTTACCAGAATAGATCCGATACGAAGAGCAAAAGCCCGAGCACAGATTGCCAAAGTCACTATGGCTTCAGCGCAAATACCGCAATTTACAGTTGTGCGGGAAGTACCACTTGAAAATAGATTCGGCAAAACAGCAACAAAAAGATGTGCGACCTTACTTCGTGCTTGGCAGCGAACGTTATCTTTGATGCCACATCTGCATGTTACTTGGCAAAATGACGCTGCTCAAGAATTAACTGAAGTTAAAGTTGCTGTCGCAATGGAAGCGCCTTATGGATTTGTTACTCCAGTTATTAGCGTGCCAAGTTATGCGCTCGAAAATTGGGAGTTAGAGGTTTTCCAAGTTATTGAAAATGCAGCAATTGGTAAAATTTCACTAGATAACTTATCTGGAGCTACCACTTCCCTTACCGATCTTGGTGATTATGACGTTCTCCAAGCCAATGTAATGCTTATTCCTCCCCAAGCAACTGCACTTTCAGTGGGCAAAATTCGCAAAATAAAAGGGAACTTAAAAATGAATGTTGGCCTTACGATGGATCATCGGGTGGGAGATCCTGGTGATGCTGCAAAGGCATTAGTGCAGTTTGAACACGCTCTTGCTGAGGTGATTTGATGGCAATGCTGCGCGATAAAGCACTTTTAGTTCGCGCTGCTCGGCTTTATTACGAAGAAAACAAATCGCAAGAACAAATTGCAAAAGAATTGCTCACTTCAAGGTCAAATGTCTCGCGCATGCTTAGCGATGCTCGTGCGCAAGGAATTGTTGAGATTCGAATTATTGAAAATACACTGCGCGATGCTCGGTTAGAACAGCGAGTTATGGAAGTGTTGCCACTTCGAACTGTGCGAGTTGCTCGCGTGCCGCAAGGTGGCGATGAAACTATAGCCGTTGGCACCTTAGCTGCAGCTGCATTAGAAGAAAATCTAAAACCTAATGCAACAATTGCTATTTCTTGGGGAAGATCTCTGCAAGCGATGGTAAGTGTGATTGGTGAAAATCATCGACCAGACATCAGATTTATTCCGTTAATGGGTGGGATGACTGAAATTCCATCTGGAATAACTGGTGAAAACCTAATTCGTATTTTGGCAACAAAGTTTCATGCTGAGTTTGCAACTATGCATGCTCCAGCAATTGTGCAAACAAGTGAAGCGCGCGAAGCATTTATGGCAGAACCAAGTATTAATGAAGTGCTTAAATCAGCAGAAAATGCAGACTTAGCAATTGTTGGGATTGGTGCTCGCGGCTCAACATCAACAAATTCTCTTCTTCGAGCAGCGGGAATTAATCCACAAAATGACCCAACATTTTATTCGAATCTTGCCGGTGATATGGCTGCCAGATTCTTCGATTTAAGTGGCAACATAGTCGATAGTGCAATTGATGACCGAATAATTGCAGTTCGACTATCTCAGTTAAGAAATGTAAAGCAAGTAATTGGCCTTGCTGCTGGAGCTGATAAAGCACGAGGGATGCTAGGTGCGATAAATGGAAAACACATTACAGAATTGATTACTACTGCCAAAGGTGCACTAGCGTTACTCCAATTGGTTGAAGATCAAAGACTGGGGCGTTAAATGGAAGTATTGATTTATATCTTGCTGCTAATTGCAGCAATGTGGGTGTTTCAACTTTATTTTGCTGCTAAACAGTCAATGCGCTTTAGTAAAAGTCTGCGAGAGATTAGAGCGCTCGGCCGAACCGCAGTTGGATTGGGTGGTTTTCGATATCGGGGCGGTCGGGCATTTGTTGCCTTAGCCGAGCGAGATGGCGTGGTGGTGGGAGCCAAGCTGTTGGTTGGCTGGACAGTTTTTGCCTCACCAGTAGATTTCCCCGAACTCGTGGGTAGGCGTCTAGTAGACCTAGCCGCAGGGCAAGGGATGGATACTTTGAGAAAAAAGGAACAAGCAGCAGCCAAAATGGCGGCTGAAGTGCTGCTCAAAGAGGAAAAATTGAACGAAAGTGACACTGGTCACACGGAGTAATTCAGCCATTTTTCAGGTACCCTGTACTCAGATGTGGTCACACCAGACCACCGGGCACCCTGAGGAGGGTGAATGAAACTAATGATTGGGCTCGAAACCACAGTTGGTGATCCAACTGGTGCTTGGGGCGCATTAGCCGATGGAGCGGAATATTTCATTTCAATATTCCAAGAAGGCGGCGCAGTACTACTTAGCTTGATGGGCGGAATTCTGCCAACACTGATTGTGTTGCTTACCGCTGTCAACGCTTTGGTTCGACTAATTGGACCAGAGAAAATTGAAAACCTAGGTGTCAAGGCTTCACAGCCAGGACTTCAGTGGTATCCAGTTCGTTACATGGTGTTGCCTTTGTTGGCAGTGTTCTTCCTGACCAACCCAATGGCTTACACAATGGGACGCTTCCTACCAGAAAAATATAAGCCAGCTTTTTATGACTCTGCTGTGTCTTATGTTCACCCAATTACAGGTATCTTTCCGCACGCAAACCCAGGTGAGCTTTTCGTTTACCTAGGTATTGCTGCAGGTATCCAAACCCTCGGCTATGGCCTTGGTGACTTGGCTCTTCGCTATCTACTAGTTGGACTTGTAGTTATCTTCATTCGCGGAATTGTGACTGAATTAATCACAGCCAGAATGATGGCACGTAAAGGAGCGGCTGCCTAATGAGCGGAATTAATGCAATATTAGTAAAGGTTGGCCGTAGCGTTGGTGGCGTTGTTGGTACGTTGTATCAAGCAGGTCGTGAGACTGTTGATACCACTATTCGCAACATCATTCCATTCATGGCGTTTATCTCATTCATTATCGGTTTGGTACTAACCACCGGTATTGGTGACTGGATTGCAAACGGCATTAAGGGACTTGCATCAAGCCTTGTTGGTTTGTTGATTGTTTCAGTTGTTTGTGCAATTCCAATCCTTAGCCCACTTTTGGGCCCAGGCGCTGTTATTGCTCAGATCGTCGGCACCTTGCTAGGTGTTGAAATCGGTCGCGGCACTATTCCAGCCCAGTATTCACTTCCAGCTCTATTCGCTATCAACCCACAGGTAGGTTGCGACTTCATTCCAGTAGGTCTTGCCCTTGGTGAAGCAGAGCCAGAGACAGTGGAAGTTGGTGTTCCAGCAGTTCTATTCTCACGCTTGATCACTGGTCCACTTTCAGTAGTGATTGCTTATTTCGCTAGCTTCGGTCTTTACAGCTCGAACTAGTTAATTCACAGAGAGGATGGGCGAACTCGTTTCGCTCATCCTCTCTTTTATATCTAGAGTTATCCCCTAAGTTCAACTGAAAGGACTTGTGATGGCTGATTACAAAGCAGTCAAGATTGAAAAGGGTAGAGGTGGTTGGGGCGGTCCGTTGATTGTGAAACCAACTGCTGATCGACCACTAATTTATTGCGTAACAGGTGGTGGTATTCATCCGGTAGCTCAACATATTGCTGACCTAACAGGTGGTGAAGTTTTTGATGGTTTTAAGAGCAGTGCACCATTTGACAAGATTGCAGTTGCGGTAATTGACTGCGGTGGCACAGCACGTGTTGGTGTTTATCCAATGAAAAAAGTATTAACTGTTGATATCCATGCAACTTCACCAGCTGGGCCACTTGCAATGTTCATAACCGAAGATCTATTCGTATCTGGCGTTAAACCAGAAAATGTGACGCCGGTTAACTAGGAATGAGTGAACTGCTTTATCAAACAACAGTTACCTCAATTGGTGAATTAGTTCCTAGTTTCGTTGCAGAAGGTATGTTGGTTTTCTTCGGCGAAAATGCGCCTGAGGAACTGCATAGTTTTTGTGTGCTGCACAAAGTTGAACATCAAAGCGGCGAATTACTTGCTGGAGATGTGGTAAACATTGATGGCAATGAATTCACAGTGCTTGCAGTGGGACCAGTAGCAAGTGAGAACTTAATGCAGTTAGGTCATCTGAATTTGAAGGCGAATGGACGAACACAGGCAGAGCTACCAGGCGATGTATGTATTGCTCAAGTAGCGCTGCCAACGGTAATTGTTGGTTCCAAACTCACAATAAAAAGGAATTAATTAATGCTTTATCGCGATGAGATTAAACGCTTAGCGAAAGCGCAAGGTCGAGAATTTCGAATTGCTCTTGTTGGTGCAGGTCAGATGGGTCGAGGATTTGCCTCCCAGACACATCGAATGGGAATCTCAGTTGCGGTAATTGCAGATATAGACCCCGCTCGAATTCAACAAGCTTATGCAGATCTGAGATTAGGCGAAGCGGTGATTTCAGATGATGTTGATACTTTAAATAAAGCAATTGAAAGTGGTAAGCCTGCTGGCACCACAAACGCTGAGTTAATTGCACACCTAAATGTTGATGTTGTAGTTGAAGCAACCGGTGTGCCTGAGATAGGTGCGAAAGTTGCCTACAATTCATTAGTAAACAAAAAGCACGTAGCAGTTTTGAATGTTGAGTGCGATGTCACAATTGGCCCAATCCTGCGAAAAACTGCTGAAAATAATGGTGTGATCTATTCGGTCTGCCACGGCGATGAGCCAGTAGAGGCTAAAGAGTTAGTTGATTTTGCGCTGGATTTATCTTTTGAAGTTGTTTGTGCAGGCAAAGGTAAAAACAATCCTTTTGAACCGCTTTCAAATCCAGATACCGTGTCTGAACGCGCTAAAGCCAAGCATATGAATCCAAAAATGCTAGCGAGTTTTACTGATGGCTCTAAGACCATGATTGAGATGGCAGCTCTCGCAAATGCAACTGGATTAAAGTTGACTCAACGCGGAATGATTGGTCCTGCTGCAACAGTTAAAACGCTGCAAGATGTTTTTGCATTAAAAGCTGATGGCGGAGTGCTAGATGAGCCAGGTGTTGTTGAATACTGCACAGGCGATGTTGCTCCTGGCGTTTTTGTGGTAGTTCGAACAGATTCGCCTTATGTAGCAGAAGAGATGAGTTATCTCTCAATGGGCAAGGGTCCCTATTTCACAATTTATCGACCACACCATTTGGCAAGTGTTGAAGCTCCGCTAACAATTGCCAAGATTTTGGTTGATGGTCGAACTTCCTTAGTAAGTGGTACTCGAATGACCGAAGTTATAGCGGCTACCAAGAAAGTGCATAAATCAGGAGAAAAGTTCGATGGCATCGGCGGTTTTTCCGCACGTGGAGTTACCGATAAAGTTGCAGATGCCTTGAAAGATAATTTAGTGCCCATTGGAATTTTGCAAGGCGCAACAGCAAAACGAGATATTCCAACAGGTGCATATGTCAGCTATGACGATGTGGAATTAGATACCAATCAGACCATCTACCAACTGCGCAAACAGCAAGATGCGCTAGGTTTGTGATGTGTCTAATTCTCCTAAACGCATCGCAGTAATTCTTGCTGCTGGTGCTGGTAATCGAATTGGTGCTGGGATAAACAAAGTTTGGTTGCCACTTGGCGGGCAAGAGTTGCTTACCTGGAGTTTCAAATGGTTAATCAATACTAAATTGTTTTATCGATATGTTTTAGTTGTTCATCCCAGTGAGCACGAAAAAGCAAGAGCAGTTTTGAAATCTTATGTTGATGCACCAGTTGATTTAGTAGATGGCGGAATTACTAGACATGATTCTGAACGCCATGCCCTTGAGTATTTAGCCCCAGCAATTGAATCTGGCGAGTGTGATTTAGTTTTGATTCACGATGGCGCAAGACCTTTAACATCGCCAGCACTAATTAGTGAGATAGTCAGATCCGCTGAAGAATATGGCGGCGCAATCCCATCGTTACCAACATCTGTGTTAACTGGCCACACCGCGCAATCTGACGAGATAATCAGAGTTCAAACGCCACAGGTATTTCGAGCACAGTCACTTTTAGCCAGTTACCGCGAAGCAGAAATGCAGGGATTTCAAGGGTCAGATACTGCAATGTGTATGGAGAAGTTTGCCCCTGAGGTGCAAATCAAGTGCGTTCCTGGCAGCGCACAGAATATTAAAGTCACATATGCCCAAGATTTGATTTTAGCCGAGCACATCTTGGCATCACACCACTTTAATTTACCTACTAGGAGTAGCCATGGATAACGGTAAGCAACAGGTGGTGCTTAGGTGTGGTGTTTGTGGCAAAGAGGGCTTGCACGAATTGCACTATGCCGGAAGATTATTAGCCAGTGCAAAATGTAAATCTTGCGGCACGATAATGCGACATACGCCTCGGGAATTACGCCGCACTTACATTAAAGACCTTCAAGATCGAGTAACTACTAAACCTCATCGCTTAATGCGTAGGTTAATTATGGAGCCAAGTTATCTCTGGAAAGGCTTGCCCGCTGCCTTAAGACGACAGCCTAAAAAGTTTATTGATGAAGCTAAAGAACTCAAGAATGTTGAAAAACTTCAAGACGAAGAATGATTAAGCCGCTCCCACTCAAGGAACGATTCAACTAACACAACATCTTCAGCACGTCGAACTCGAATTGATTCCAAGTCGCCATGAATTAGCGTTTGAGTTTCGCCTGCAATTAATTTAAAACTCCAACCATCTGTCGGTTTTTCATCGCTGATACTTGGTGCCCAGTAGCATTCAGGTGAAGTTAATGCCTGCACACTATTTCGGTCAATAGTTGCAGTAACTAATCTTTCTTGGTTGATTTGTTTTAATGTATCAACAACCAAGTGCGCAGGTCTGGCCGCACCATTTCCTTCCAAAACGGCTTCCAGCGCTGCTTGAAAAGTAGTAATTGAAGTTAATGGTCGACATGCATCATGAATAAACAATACTTGCGTTGCAGGTGCAACCAGATTCTTCGTTTCCGAAACATTTGCTAAAAAGTGAATTGGGTAATTTGTTTTGCGTTTTGCATCCATTGCTTCATACTCAGCTTGAAGTTCTTTTTTAATTGCTACTACCACTTGTGGTGAGCATTTTGCTGTGCGAGCACGATTTGCCGCTGTTGCCAATACTGAAGATTTGCCAAGTGGTAAAAATGCATTGTTGTCTGAAACCCAAATCACAACCACTGGTTGCGAGATTAGCTCGCGCTTTGTCACAATTGACTATTTAGTCTCTTCAAGCACGGCCAAGATGCGAGCTTCCGCATCTTCTTCTGGTGATTGTTCTGCAAGAGCGATTTCGCTGCGCAAGATTTGAATTGCTTTAACTAGCATTCTTTTTTCACCAGCACTAAGCCCTCGATCTTGATCTCGGCACCACAAGTCACGAACCACTTCAGAAACCTTAATTACATCGCCAGAAGCCAGTTTTTCTAAATTAGCTTTATAGCGACGAGACCAGTTTGTTGGCTCTTCTATATACGGTTGGCGCAGTACGTTGAAAACCCGCTCTAGGCCTTCGGCGTTTACCACATCGCGCACACCAACTAAGTCAACGTTATCGGCTGGGACTCGGACAGTTAGGTCGCCCTGAGCCACCCGAAGAACCAGGTACTCGCGCTCCTCACCCTTGATTACCCGCTTCTCAATGGCCTCAATAGTTGCAGCCCCGTGGTGTGGATAAACGACTGTTTCGCCGACTTTGAACATAGGTGAGAACTCCCCTCAGAGACCCCGATTCTACCAGTGGGTTTTTCGCAGTTTTCTTCGCATCCCAGCCGCTGATCTAAAGGGAATTAGGTAGCCTACGCACCTATGCAAACGGCCAAACTCACTTCTACCCTTCTTGCTTTATTGCTCACCACAGGCTGCGCTACCGGCTTTGATGCTGCCACCCAACAACAAGATCCAACCGGCAATGGTCGATACCTTGAAGTGGGTGAGATTTCGGTACAGAACTTTGTGGTAGTTGCGGGTACTAGTAGTTCATCAGTGCTTCTGAAGATCTTTAACGATACTGCGCAAGCAGATCGACTAATTGAAATGACAATAAATAATCAACCAGTGCTGTCTGATTTATTTATTCCCGCAAATACGAAAATTGCCTATGGCAATTCATCCAATCCAGCACTGCAAATACAACAGGCAACACAACCTGGTGGTTATTTACCCGTAACAATAGAGTTTGAAAACGCTGGAATCATTGAAACTTCAGTATTAGTTGTGCCTGCAGTTAATCAATATCGGGAATTTGCAAACTAAGCTTCAAACTTATATCCCAATCCACGTACGGTTAGTATGTGACTTGGATTTGCAGGATCTTCCTCAATCTTTGCTCTAATTCGCTTAATATGCACATCTAAAGTTTTTGTGTCTCCAACATAGTCTGACCCCCAGATGCGGTCAATTAGTTGACCTCGAGTTAACACTCGTCCAGCATTTCGCATTAACATTAGGAGTAAATCAAATTCCTTAAGTGGCAATTTCACTGGTTCGCCATTGACCGATACCGCATAACGCTCGACATCAATTCGAATAGGACCAATCTCAATCACATCTGAGTTATCTTCAGCAATTTCACCGCTGCGCCTTAGCACCGCTTTTATGCGTGCAATTAACTCTCTTGAGCTAAATGGTTTTGTGACGTAGTCATCCGCACCAAGTTCTAAACCTACAACTTTATCTATCTCAGAATCTTTAGCAGTAACCATAATTACTGGAACTTTTGAACGCTTTCGAATTTCACGGCAAACTTCGGTGCCAGAAAGTCCTGGAAGCATTAAATCCAATAGAACAATATCTGCACCATTTTGATCAAATTCAGCAACCGCCGCATTGCCATCCGCAGCTACTGCGACTTCATATCCTTCTTTACGTAGCATAAAAGAAATTGCTTCACTAAACGATTCTTCATCTTCAACTACTAGAACTTTGGTCATGCCACAACCTCCTCGGAGAGACTTTGTAGTGTTTCTTCTGATGGAATTGGTAAACGTAACGTAAATGTTGAACCCTTACCTTCTACTGAGTGCAGCACAACATCTCCACCGTGACCAGTGACGATGTGTTTCACAATTGCTAAACCAAGGCCAGTGCCACCAGTAGCTCGTGAACGCGCAGGATCAATTCGATAGAAACGCTCAAACACTCGCAATTGATCTCCCTCTGGAATTCCAATACCTTGGTCTGTAACTCTAATTTCTACTAAATCTTCAACTTCTTCTGCAGTAACAATGACTTTAGTATTTGCAGGAGAATAATTAACGGCATTTACAATTAAATTTCTTATCGCAGTAGTTAACTGCCGCTCTACACATGCAACTTGCAAGCCTGCTTCTATCTTGGTCACAATCTCAATATCTTTTGCATCTGCAACAGCGCGAACATCACTAACTGCTGCATCAACTAAACGCTTAACCGGAGCAATTGTGGCTTTCTTTAGCGGATCATCGCTTTGTAGTCGAGATAAATCAATTAAATCATTTACTAAATTAGTCAAACGCTGAGCTTCAGCTTGCATCTTTATAGCAAACCGGCGCACTGCAGCAGGATCATCTGCTGCTTCAGCTGCCGCCTCACTCAAAAGTGATAGCGCACCTACTGGAGTTTTTAACTCGTGTGAAACATTTGCCACAAAATCACGTCGAACTGACTCAACACGAGTGACATCTGAGACATCCCGAAGAATCAATAAATACCTACTCTCTGGAATTGGTGCTATTCGGACCAATAGCGAGAGTGAGGCAGTTCCTAGTGCTGATCGTGGAATATCAAGAATACCTTCAGCAACCTGCTCATTTTTTATTGCGCTATTCGTAAATGCAGCAATATTTGCATGTATCAACTGATTACCCAGCACTAAATCAAGTTCTTCAGCTGCCGGCGATATTGCAAGCACTTGCCCAGACTCATCTAGAATGAGCCAAGCATCTGGCAAAGCGGCAAGCAAGGCAGCTTCAGCCGCTTTTGCTGATCCGTCTTGTTTATATGGTGTTTTTATCCGATTTGCTATAAAGGCACCAATAACAAACAAGGCGGACGCTAGGACAAAACCAAGCCAGAAGTTCACGTGCTCAGGATAGAGCGCAGCGGGTATTTGGTGGAAATTTGCCGGTGAACTTAAGGGATACGGCACTTAACGAAAGGGTGAACATGAATTATCCGCGACGAGTCGCGATGATTACTGTGCACACCTCCCCGCTTGAGCAGCCAGGTGCTGGTGATGCAGGTGGGCTAAACGTTTATGTGGCTGAAACTGCCAAACGATTGGCAGAGCGAGATGTTGAAGTAGACATTTTGACCCGTAAAGCCAAAGCTGGTTTGCCAGCTATGGTTCAGTTGTTTCCGGGAGTGAATGTGCATCATGTTGATTCTGGTGCATTGGAAGGATTAGATAAAAATGATCTTCCCGCAACGCTATGTAATTTCACTGCTGGTGTATTGCGATACGGCGCACGAATGCCTGAAAACCATATCGATTTAATTCATAGTCATTATTGGTTATCAGGTCAGGTTGGGTGGGTAGCGCGAGAGCGATGGTTAGCTCCACTTGTGCATTCAATGCATACTCTCGGTAAAATAAAGAATTTATTATTATCCGAAGGTGATATCCCCGAACCTAATTTACGTATCGTTGGTGAACAGCAATTAGTTGACACTGCTGACTTGTTAATTGCTAATACTGCGATTGAACAAAATGAATTAATTGAGCATTATCATGCGGATAAAGAAAAGGTAAAAGTAGTTTATCCAGGAGTTGATAACCTTCACTTTACTCCCGGAGATAAAGTTAGTTCCCGAAAACATTTTGGAATTGATTCAAATGATTTAGTGATAACTTTTGTTGGTCGAATACAGCCACTTAAAGGACCTGAAGTATTATTAAGGGCAGCAGCCGAAATGATGAGCATCAAGCCTGAGTCTGCAGATCGACTGAAGATAGTTATTTGTGGTGCACCAAGTGGAACTGGTACAAAAGATCCTGAGCGACTAAAACATCTTGCAAATGAACTTGGGCTTACCCAGCGAGTTAAATTCCTACCTCCACAAAATCGAGATTACCTAGTTCTGCTTTATCGGGCAAGTGATTTAGTTGCAGTTCCTTCTTATACTGAATCCTTTGGATTAGTTGCAGTTGAAGCGCAAGCTTGTGGAATTCCAGTAGTAGCTGCGAAAGTTGGTGGATTGAACTATGCGGTTAAGGATCAAAATTCTGGTTTACTTGTTACAGGTCACAACACAACGGCCTGGGCAAATTCACTAGCTGATTTACTTCTGGACACTGAAAAAAGGTCTCAATTCTCGAAAAATGCAATTGCACAGGCAGCAGATTTCACTTGGGATAAAACGGTAGATCAATTACTGGCGGTTTATCATCACGCAATGAAGTTGGCGGTTGTGGCAAATAGGTAAAGTAGGCAACTATGTATAAGTTAATTTTGTTGCGGCACGGTGAATCTGAATGGAATGCGCTCAATTTGTTTACTGGTTGGGTAGATGTTGCACTAAGTGAAAAAGGCAAAGCCGAAGCTTTTCGAGCTGGAGAGTTGCTCAAAGAAACAAATTTATTGCCAACTCAACTTCATACTTCGCTATTACGTCGAGCTATTTCAACCGCACAAATTGCCCTTGATGTAGCTGATCGACATTGGATTGCGGTCACTCGCTCTTGGCGTCTAAATGAGCGACATTACGGAGCGCTACAAGGAAAAGATAAAAAAGAAACTTTGGCCACTTACGGCGAAGAGCAATTTATGTTATGGCGTAGATCATTTGATGTGCCGCCTCCGCCAATAGAGCCAACTGATAAATACTCGCAAGCAAATGATCCGAGATATGCTGGCATAGAAAATTTACCAAATACAGAATGCTTGAAGGATGTAATTGCACGTATGTTGCCATATTGGCAGCAGCAAGTTATACCCCAACTAAAAGCTGGTGAATTAGTATTGATCACAGCGCATGGCAATTCACTGCGTGCTTTAGTTAAAGAATTAGATGGCATTTCAGATACTGATATTGCTGAATTGAATATTCCAACTGGTATTCCACTCCTTTATGATTTAGATCAAGAATTCAAGCCAATCACCCCAGGTGGAAAATATTTAGATCCAGTTGCAGCGGCTGAGGCCGCCGCTAAAGTTGCAAATCAGGGGCGCTAAAAAACAGCGTGGTATTTGCCAACTTTTTTACCACCACCAAGTACTGGTTTAGTAAGTAGTTCATCAGATGCTGGATTGTTTACGCCCCATAGTTGAAAGATTCTTGCTGAAACTAAATGTCGCAATAAAAAATTACCTGAATCAAACTTAAACGCTGCAGTTCTACCGTCAGATAAAGCTAAAACCTCAACTCCCTCGGCACCTTCCTTTATATAACTTCCAGGGATGGCACGCATAAACTTCGCCACATCTCGTCCAGCACCACTAGCTGCTTCAGGAAACTTACGCACAGCAGAAACAATTTGATTCAGTTCAGAGTCAATAGGTGCAACTACTGCTTGTTGAATCATCTTGGTAAGTCCGATAAGCGACATCGCGTGTAATGGTCCACCACAGCCATCAATACTTGAAACGACTATCTTTTCTTCAGCAAGTTCTGAAAACAACTCAATTGTTCTTTCTTGAATTTTATTCTTTGGTGAAAGATATTGTTTAGGATCAAGTCCAGAAGCAACTGATGCAGCCAACCAAGCTGCATGCTTTCCAGAGCAATTCATTGCTATGGCTGATTTTGGCTTTCGCAAAACAATCCATTCTCGCTGTTCAGTTACACCTAATGGATAATCAGGTGGTGTCTGCAAATCCGATTCAGTTAACCCAACTGAATTTAAAATTGATAGAACATATCTAATGTGCTCATCACTACCGCTATGAGATGCAGCTGCAACTGCAGCAGTTTCATTTTCTAATTGCGCGCCAAATTCAAGTGAAATCGCAGCTTGAACGCATTTAACTGCGCTGCGTGGATATACCAACTCTTTGATATCGCCTAGCGAGAATTCAATTTTGCCATCAGCCGTTAACATTACTAATCGTCCAGTGTAAATGCTTTCAACTAGTTCGCCACGAACTAATTGCGCCAGAATTGGATTAGCCACGATTGCTTTCTGGATTAACTATTAACTGCTGAGTTGCGGATTGACCATTAACCTCAATAGTTTCACTCTCTGAAGCTGAGCGCTTAATTAAAGCTAGCGCAATAGGTCCAAACTCAAAATGTTGTACGGATGAACAGATAACTCCAATATTTTCTTTTTCTAGCACAACTAAATCACCTTTTACAGGCAATTGGTTATCTCCTGCTTCCAAAAAAAGCAAAGTTAATCGTCGAGGCGGCTTACCCAAATTATGCAGTCGGGCTACCGTTTCCTGTCCCCGATAACAACCTTTACTTAAGTGCACCGCTGGACCAATAAATCCAACTTCATGCGGCAAAGTTTTATGATCAAAATCCAGCATTCTTGGCACCCCTGCAGCAATTCGAATTGCGTTGTAGGCCCAACTTCCCGTTTGTTCTTTGCCCGATAAACAACTCTGCACTTCAGTAATAGGTATTAAAACTTCTCGACCAATAAATCTTGCTGGCCGTGCAAGTAAATATCTTGATTGATCACCACCAGCGCTGCTACCTGCTTTTGTTAATCCCAACTCACCAAACTCAAGTGGCGTTAGCCAAGTTGGATAATCACTAATCTCACGAATTGGTTCAAAGAAAACTTTGTAATCTGTTTCTACTTTTATCTCCACCTGAGACATGAACCGCATTTTTAGTAAATACTCTGTTAGTAAATCTGCTGATCCCGTTTCTGCAATCAAAAAACAGGTCTCATCGAAACTAATAACATGCAGTTCATGTTCAATGTGGCCGTGCGGAGAAAGAATCAAGGTTGTTGCGCTCTCCCCTGAAGCCAAATTAGCAACTGAATGCGAACTTATGCTGTCTAGCCAAGTTAACCGATCTGGCCCTGTTAGGGAAAGTACTACTCGGTTACTGATATCAACTATTCCATGACCATCAATTAGTAGTTTCTGCTCATTGAGTGGATTGCCAAAGTGCCAAGGAATATCTTGATCTAACCAATCAATTGGTGGTGGCACAGCATTTTGGCTCATTTGTTTTCCTGCGCACATTTTTCACATTGGCCATCAAAAGTTATGTGATAGGGATCCACTTGAAAGCCGTTTTCAATACGAATTGTGGCAACTGTTTCACTTGCTAAAGTAGCTGGCAGAGAAAAACCTCGCTCGCACTTACTGCAGCGTAAATGAATATGTGGATCACCATCAACGACATGATATGTAGGCGCACCATGTCCTAAATGAGTGTGAGTGATAAGCGCAGCTTTTTCCAAAACTTCAAGACAGCGATAAATCGTGGAAAGATTAACCCCAGGTGAGTGTTTGGTGACGTCAACAAGTATCTCTTCTGGTGTCCCATGTCGAATTGCATCTAGTGCTGCTAGAACTAACTCGCGTTGCTGAGTGACTCTCAATCCGGCAGCCTTTAGTTTTTCACTGCTAGTCATGATTTTCCATTCTGGTTAAAGTTGCTGAAACATGTGCTTCCGGTTCTTCACCAGACGTTAGCGTGTCCAATCGCCAAAGTAATCGACCGTCAACTAACCCAAGCAATCGCTCACTACCTCGATACAGCGGAGTATCTTCGGGTCGCATAATTCGAATCGTTTGCAACTTGATTCTCGCACCAGTTATAACTGCATTGTTTATTGCAGTTATTTCTACATTCCCGGTTAATGTTTCAGAGTAACCATATGAGTGAGTTAACTGCAATATTGCACCATTATTTTCCGTTGCTCGCCAAATACCAAACTCAACCGCAGTTGGCTTAACCCTGTTTCCATTTGCATCCAATAGCCAAGATCTCGAAACATGCGTTAGAAACTCACGTCCATCGCAGCCAATTTGAACTTCTTGTGCGAATTGAAATGGTGCTCCATTGGTTTCGCCACCCACTCCAACGCCTAACCATGAGCCAACTAGCCACGATAGATGGGCAATCGGTGCTGGCACGCCAGCGATGAAATCTGAATTGGTCACTTTGCCTGCTCCTTGGGCAAACCCTAACTGCTGAGACGAAGTAATCCTTTGCAGCAACTATTCTTAGCCAATGGCGGCCATTTTGTTGCTCACTGATTCACCAAGCTCCTCAGCTGAAGTACTTCCAGCACTGGGCTTGCTTGCTCATCAAGTTCGAGTGCTGCCAGTTGACCCATCGGTGTTAGTAAATGCGCCAAACAGCGATCTACTTTTAATTGATGGCAGAAAAGATCTCCCAGCAGTTCGTAGTTTTTGCCGAATGTTGCACGCAACAGGTGCCGGTGCTCCAGTTGTATTGATTTTAAATGAAGGTGGTGCGGTAGCACTGCAAAATGACTGGGGAATAAATGATTTTGTACTAGATACCATTGGTCCTGCAGAGCTTGATGCTCGAATTCGATTAGTTACTACAACATCTGAACCCGAGACAAGCTCAACAAATGAACAACGAATTGGCGAGTTAATAATTAATAGCACTGGCTATACTGCAAAACTTCGCGGTGAAACTCTCGATTTAACATATAAAGAATTTGAGTTACTGCGATTTCTAACCCAGCATCCTGGGCGAGTATTTACAAGATCGCAGCTGCTTCAAGAAGTATGGGGTTATGATTTTTTTGGTGGTACTCGAACCGTAGATGTACACGTGAGAAGACTTCGGGCAAAGCTAGGTCCTGAGTATGAAGCAATTATTGGCACGGTACGAAACGTTGGTTACCGTTGCGATTTACCCACTGGGCGAGATCAACTTCAATCTGTCTAACCAGCCCTAGTTCATCGGGTTTAGTTCTTGTATAGTTCCGCCCAGGTCATGAGTTCCAGTTATTAGCCCCGGCTTACTGGACGGCAACCCTCCACCGCGGTGGGGTGCTCCGGGTGAAGACCAGGTCGAAAATCGACAAGCGCGGGTCTGAAAGTCTGAGGTCCAGCGTTTTGGAATATAGAGAGGCTGTTGATGAAAAAACTATTTAAGTTAATTCCGCTGTTGGCATTTGCATTAGTGCTTTCTGCCTGTGCTACTACTGATGAAGCAGAAACTGAAGCAACTGACACCGGCACAATCTGCTCACCAGAGTCACTCCAAACCCTTGAGCCAGGAGTGCTAACTATTGCAACTGGTGAACCTGCCTATTACCCATGGGTGATTGATGATGCACCAGAATCAGGTCAAGGATTTGAAGCTGCAGTTGCATATGCAGTAGCAGCACAACTTGGTTATGACCAAACTGCAGTTACTTGGGTAAGAACAACTTTTGATGCAGCAATTGCACCAGGACCAAAGACATTTGATTTTAACTTGCAGCAATATTCAATAACTGATGAGCGAAAAGAAGTAGTGGATTTCTCATCTACTTACTACCAAGCAAATCAAACAATTGTTTCCTTCAAAGGAAGCGTGCTTGAGGGGCTAACTACGTTGGCTGAAATCTCCGCATCCGGTGCAAAACTTGGTGCAGCAGTTGGTACTACTTCGCTTGATGTGATTGAAAGTACTTTGGGACTTTCAGCTTCAGTATTTAATGACAATGCTGCTGCTGTTACTGCGCTAAAGAATCAACAAGTCGATGGATTAGTTGTAGATCTACCAACTGCTTTTTATCTATCCGCTGTTGAAATTCCAGATGGCATCATTGTCGGACAAGTTGAAGGTAGCGATGCTAGTGATCAAGGATTTGGTCTTTTACTAGCAAAGGACAGTCCACTCACTGATTGCGTAACTCAGGCAGTTGATGCAATTCGAAACGATGGCTCGTTAGCCACCATCACTTCGGAATGGTTAGCTGATTCCGCTGGTGCACCAGTTCTGCGCTAATGACTGAAAATCGTGGGCACAGCAGTAGTGATGCTGCTGTGCCCTACGATTTCGGTGGCCCTTGGCAACCAAGTAACATCGAATTAGCTAGGCAATCTGCTCGTAAAAAAAGAAACAAACGAAATGCGTTAATTGCTGCTGCATCTAGCATTTTAGTTATTGGCACACTGATTGTTGTCTTAGTTACATCACCTGGATGGATTTCACTTAGAGATACTTTTTTTAAGTGGGCTTATGGTGTTGAAGTACTTCCAAAAATAATTCTTGGATTTGGTACTAACGTCACGCTAACAATAATTGCTGGAAGTTCAGTTGCAGTAATTGGTTTGTTGATAGCTCTTGTTCGCACTTCTCGCTCTCCTGCACTAACACCATTTAGATTTTTAGCAATGGTATATGTTGATGTTTTCCGTGGAATTCCAATGCTATTAGTAATTTTGCTAATTGGCTTTGGTATTCCGGCACTGCAATTAAGGGGTGTAACAAATAACGTCTTGATTCTTGGAACGATAGCCGTAATTATCACCTACTCGGCTTACGTAGCCGAAGTAATTCGAAGCGGCATACTTACAGTGCATCCAAGCCAGCGTGCTGCTGCTAGATCTTTAGGATTAAGTCATATTCAAACGTTGCGACATGTGGTATTGCCGCAGGCACTAAAACGAGTAACACCACCATTATTGAATGACTTAGTTGCGCTTATTAAAGATACCGGCTTGATTTCGATTCTTGGAGTAACTGATGCTGTTCGAGCTGCACAAATTCAAACAGCAAAAACTTTTAACTACACTCCATATGTAATGGCAGCACTAGTTTTTTTGGCAGTAACTATTCCGCTAACTCGAGCAACAGATCGAATGTTACGTAAATCACTGGAAAAACAAAATGCCCAGTGGCAAGCATGAACCAGCCTGTTCTAAAAGTGTCAAAATTACGCAAATCTTTTGGTAACGATTTGGTGCTGCAAGACATTAGTTTTGATGTACCAGAGCACACTGCAACTGTTTTTATCGGAGCATCTGGAAGTGGTAAATCCACATTACTTAGATGTATTAATTTGTTAGATAGTATTGATGATGGTGTAATTAATCTGGATGGCCAAGACATTTCTGCGACAGAAGTAAATCCAGACGCAGTAAGACAAAAACTAGGTATGGTTTTTCAGTCGTTTAACTTATTTCCACATATGACAGTTCTTGAAAACATTACATTAGCTCCAATTAAAGTCCAGCAAGTAGTAAAAGATGCTGCAGTGGCGGAAGCCTTTAATCTGTTAGAGAGATTTGGATTAAAAGATAAAGCTCACCAATACCCAGATCGATTAAGCGGCGGGCAACAGCAACGGTTAGCAATCATTCGCTCAATTGCGAGACATCCCCTATTATTGCTGCTAGATGAAATAACAAGTGCATTAGATCCAGTTCTGGTAAATGAAGTGCTTAGCACAGTGCGCGACCTAAAAGGCGAGGGAATGACAATGGTGTTAGCAACTCATGAAATGGGGTTTGCTAAACAAGTCGCAAATGAAGTTTGCTACCTGCATAATGGAAAAATTTTGGAGTGGGGTGAGCCAGAGCAGTTATTGGAAGCGCCTAAACGAAGTGAAACTCAAGAATTTATTCGCAGAGTGCATGCTGCAGGTCGCCTCTAGACACCCACGGCACCACCCGCTACTATCCCGCCCAGGTCATGAGTTCCAGTTATTAGCCCCGGCTTACTGGACGGCAACCCTCCACCGCGGTGGGGTGCTCCGGGTGAAGACCAGGTCGAGAAACGACAAGCGCGGGTCTAATCAAATTTAGACCCCTCAAACTGAGGAGGTTAAATTGTCATCTTTCGATATTACTAACGCTGGTTTTGAAACTCTGCAAATTCACGCAGGTCAAGTTCCAGATCCAACAACAGGTGCTAGAGCTCTACCGATATACCAAACAACTGCATACCAGTTTAGAGATACTGAACATGCCGCTAACTTGTTTGGACTTAAAGAGCTGGGAAATATCTACACCCGCATTATGAATCCAACCCAAGATGCAGTGGAACAACGCGTTGCTGCGCTTGAAGGCGGAGTAGCAGCACTGCTGTTAGCTTCCGGCTCGGCAGCAACCACATTCGCAATCATGAATGTGGCTGAAGCAGGCGATCACATTGTTTCATCTCCATCTTTATATGGTGGCACGTACAACCTATTCCACTACACGCTACCAAAGTTTGGCATTGACGTTACATTCGTTGATGACCCAACAGATCCACCATCTTGGCAAGCAGCAATAAAACCAAACACAAAAGCCTTCTTTGGTGAAACTATTGCCAATCCAAAAAATGATGTATTGGATATTTCAGCAATTGCAGAGGTCGCACATAAATTTGGTGTACCACTAATTGTTGATAACACTGTTGCTACACCTTATCTAATTAAACCAATTGAACATGGAGCAGATGTAGTTGTGCACTCAGCTACTAAATTCTTGTCTGGACATGGCAACTCAGTTGTTGGAGTAATTGTTGATTCTGGCAAATTTGACTATGCCAAATATCCAGAACGATTTACTGGATTTAATAACCCTGATCCAAGTTATCACGGTTTGGTTTATGCAAAAGATTTAGGAGTTGGTTCTCTATTTGGAGCAAACCTTTCCTATATCTTTAAAATTCGATTGACTTTGCTACGCGATATAGGTGCTGCAACTTCACCATTTAATGCTTGGTTGCTCGCTCAAGGTTTAGAGACTTTGAGCCTTCGAATGGAGCGACATGTGGCAAATGCAAATGCAATTGCTACCTGGTTAAGCGAACATCCTCAAGTGGAAAAAGTTAACTACGCGTCTTTACCAAGCTCGCCTTGGCATCGGCAAGCAAACAAATATGCACCAGCAGGAAGTGGGTCTGTGCTTTCATTTGAAATTGCTGGTGGGTTAGCTGCTGGAAAGAAGTTTATTGAGGCGTTAAAGCTCTTTTCACATGTAGCAAATATTGGCGATGTCCGATCCTTGGCTATCCATCCAGCTTCCACTACACACTCTCAGTTAACTGAAGCAGAGCAGTTGACCGCAGGCGTTCATCCTGGATTAGTTCGTCTAAGTATTGGGCTTGAAAACCTGGAAGATATTAAAGCTGATCTTACTGCTGGTTTTGCTGCGGCAAAGTCGGCATGACACTGGCTAAATCGGTCACTGGCGCCTGGCTCGAAACTCATCCTGCTGAGCAGAGAAAGTTTGTTCAGATTGGTGATGTAGTTCTCGAGTCAGGTGAGGTGATTCCAGAAGTAGTTATTGCTTACCAAACTTTTGGTGAGCTAAATTCCAAGCGATCTAATGCAGTATTCATAAATCATGCAATGACCGGTTGGAGTGATGCGCCTGCTTGGTGGCCAGGATTAATCGGCCCTGGAAAAGCATTTGACACTGAAAAGTATTTTGTTGTTTGCGCAAATGTAATTGGTGGATGTCAAGGTTCAACTGGACCTTCAACAGTTGCGCCGGATGGAAAAAGGTGGGGATCGAGATTCCCTACAGTAACAATTAGGGATATGGTGCAAGCTGAATTCAAGTTTAGTGATGCAATTGGTATTGACAAGTACCTAATAACTACTGGTCCATCGTTAGGTGGAATGCGCGCCTTAGAGTGGGCGGTTAGTTATTCAGATCGGGTCGGTGCTATTTGCACAATCGGATCTTCTGCAGTTGCATCTGGAGATCAGATTGGTACGCATTCAATTCAAATTCAAGCCATAAAATCAGATCCAAATTTTAATAACGGTGATTATTTCGACCAAACTCAAGGACCAGTTGCAGGTATGGCAATTGCTCGACAAATTGCACATTTAACTTATCGAACTGAATATGAGATGGCAGTGCGGTTTGGTTCAAAATTGCAAGATGATGGAACTGGCAGATTTGCAGTAGTTAGTTATTTGAATCATCAAGCAGAAAAACTACAAAATCGCTTCGATGCCAACACCTATATCAAATTTACCGAAGCGATGAACTCGCACGATATTGGAAGAGATCGCGGCGGCATTGAAAAAGCCCTCAGCCAAATCGAGATTCCCGTTGTGGTAGCGTCAATTGATACCGATCGATTATTTCCACCCCGACTCCAGCAAGAGATAGTTGATCTAACTCCCACAGCACAACCATTAGAAATGATTACATCGCCTTATGGACATGATGGATTTCTAATTGAAACTCAAGCAGTTGGCGAAATAATCAAAAAAACTTTGGCACTTGTAAATTAGTAGCCAGCAGCCTGACCGTCAGTTCTCGGATCTGAACCTGCAGCATAAGTACCATTTTCTAGTACCTCAAGTAACTGAACAGCAGATCCGTGACCATAAGCAGGTATCTTGCTTACATTGTGCCCAAGCGCTTCGAGCTCTACCAGCGTTTGGGAATCAAACCTATTCTCAATCTCCAAAATTCCTTCATATGTTTCAATACTATTTGGATTTCCTGGTTCTGATAAATGCTGCCAACGCGGTGCTTCACAAGCTTGCTGAACATTCATTCCTAAATCTACTAAATTAACTAGCAACTGCAAATTAGTTTGTACTTGAATATTTCCCCCTGGCGTACCACCCACGTATTTCAAGGAACCGTCGAGATTTGTGGCAATCCATGCATTCAATGTATGTGCTGGTCGTTTCCCAGGTTTAATAAAGTTAACTGACGCAGGGTCAAGTGAAAATCCAGTTAAACGATTATTTAGCAAAATACCAGTTTCTGGAATAACAAAAGATGACCCGAAAGGATAAAAGACGCTCTGAATCCAGGATAAGGCATTTCCATCTTGATCTGCAACTAGAAAATATGTGGTGTCATTTCCTTCATTAGATTGATTGCCAGCGAAATTGTTTGCTTTGGTGAGATTAATTTCAGATTGCCGTTTAGCAATGTGTTTATTAGCAAATAGTTTTGCCACATCAACATCTACTTGTTCGGGATCAGCTAATGCGTCATATCGATCAGCAAAACTAATTTTCTTTGCTTCAATCAGAATATGAGTTAACTCAGAAGCACTTAGATTCACTAAATCAAAACCTTCAGCAATCTTCAGGCTTTCCAGAAAAATCATTCCTTGACTGGGTGGTGGTTGACCAAGTACTAAATAGTCTCGATATCTCACCGAGAGAGGATCTAATACTCGGGTTTTATGATTATTCAGATCTGATTCACTAAACCAACCATTTGTGCCAGCGATTATTCGTCTAGCAATTTCCCCTTGGTAAAAAGATTCTCGGCCATATTCGGCAATTTGGTTAAGTGTCCAAGCGAGGTGCTCTTGCTTAACTATATCTCCTGTAGAAATATCAGTTTTAATACCGAGGTCAGCCAAGGTGTTTAATTCAGGGTAACTAGATTTATGTGCAGTTGCAATCCGCTTTCCTCGGGCGGTTATTGGATATCCATTTTCAGCATAGTCAATTGCGCGCATCAATAATCTTGAAATTGGTAGTTTTCCAAATTTTTCGTGTATCGCAAACCATGTCGATACTAACCCTGGAACTGTTGCAGATTTATATCCATGTAAATCGATTTCATTCGGATATTGGTCTGCAACTGCTAAATGTGGTGCTTCGCCACTGCCGTTAAAGGCCAAATTAACTTTAGTTTTTGCTTGATGGAAAATAACAAATGCATCTCCACCAATGTGCGATGCACTTGGCTCAATTACTGTCAATACGGCACTGGCTGCAACTGCAGCATCAACAGCAGTTCCGCCATCTTTTAGTATTTCTATTGCAGCGGAAACCGCAAGAGGCTGGCTAGCAGCGGCTACGCCATACTTTACAAAAACCATTCCACGATGAGTAGTTGTAGTGATTTCAGGCACTAAATTTTCCTAATCACTTTAAAGTTTCTACTTCGATACACCAATAATTTAATTATTCAGACTAAGAGCAGCAAGTGCTCCATTTACAATTGAACCTGGATCAAGATCATGGGTTTTGTAAAGATCAGGAATATTTCCAGATTGCCCAAAACTGTCCACACCCATCGCAACTTGCGGTGAGCCTAAAACTGATCCGAGCCAAGCAAGTGCATGAGACGAACCATCATGAATTGAAACAATCGGTGCCCGCTCGGAGAAGATTGGTCGTAGCACTCCTGGAAAAGATGGTGTACTAGCAGTTCGAATTCCTTGCTTCAGGGTGCGCTGCCAACTACCAAACAACCGGCCAGGGGATGTCACATCTACAACGTGAGCTACCACACCTTCATTTGCAAGTTCCTGCGCTGCAAGTAGTACCTCTGGCATAACTGCACCGCATCCAACTAAATGCACTACTGGTGGATTAGTTTCGCTGACTTTTGTCAATGCTAATCGACCATCCACCAAACGATAAGAACCTGCTAATACTTGAGAACGTAAAGTTGCTTCACCAAGTCTTTCCCTGGCGGCTATAAACGGTGTTTGATCTATCGCTCTAGTAGTTAATCTGAAATAAAAGGCCAACTCACTTGGGCGCAGATCTGGAGTAGTGTCAATTTTGCTTCCCGCAACGTGCGCAACGGCATCACAAAATAGCCAATCCAAGGCTTGACCGTAAGCAGGTTCAATCAGCACCACACCAGGCAACTCAATTCCAACCGATGGGGTAATTGTAGATTGATGCGCACCACCTTCTGGTGCCAGAGTTATACCAGAAGGCGTTCCCGAAAGAATAAATTTTGCACCAGAATAAACGCTGTAAATAAAAGCATCAAGACCCCGAAGTACAAATGGATCGTAAACTGTTCCAATTGGAATCAACGGCTGATTATGTAAATCATTTGCTACGCCAAGTTGACCTAATAAACTGAATAGATTCATCTCGCTAATACCAAGTTCAATATGCTGACCAGTAGGACCTTCAGCCCATTTCAAAATTGGGTTTTCATTCCAACGTCTTCTTTGCTCAGGATGAAAAACACCTGTTCTATTAATGAAGCCGCCAAGATTTGTTGACGTAGCCACATCTGGGGCAACAGTAACTAGATATGGCCGAATACTTTCATCTCTACTTAACTCAGTCAAAGCTCTACCAAAAATTTCCTGTGTAGAAGTCTTACCGCTACCTGCCGCTCCAGTTGAAATCGGAAGGTTGATATTTATTGAATTAGAAGTCAACTTCCTTGTCAGAGCAACACCGCGGGCTCGAACGAGTGCATCTTCTGGGCTGCCTGGTTCAAAACCTGCCCATTCGTTTTCCTTGGTTAGCCCTATTCGCGCTCTGAGTTCCTCGATTTGGGTAGCTGATATCTGTGCGGAATGATTTCGTGGATCTCCAGCAATAGGCAAACGCCATCCCTTTATGGTGTATGCGAACACCACACTAGGTCTATCAGTAACTTCATCGCAATCTTCAAATGCCTTTACTAGTGAAGTTAAATTGTGCCCACCAAGGTCGGTAATAATTTCAAACAACTCATCATCATTGAACTGCAATAAGAAGTTTGCAGCATCAATAGGTGCACCTTCTAGAAATCTAACCCTTGCTTCAGCAGGTGTTAATCCAAAAAGCGATTGATATTGTTCATTAGGAATATCATCAAACCACTTTTTAAATGATTCACTTCCTGATTGACTAAATACTTGCTCTAGCTTAGAACCATATTTAAGTTCACGAACATGCCAGCCAGCCGCCTCAAACTGTGCTCGCCATTGGGCGATTCTGATACCGGGAATGACTCGATCTAATGATTGGCGGTTGAAATCAACAACCCACATAACATTGCCTAATCCATCATTTACCTGATCTGCTAATGCCTCCCAGATATTTCCTTCATCTAGCTCTGCATCACCAATAATTGCAATAAATCGTGAATGTGGTCGCTCACCAAAATGGCAATCAACGTATCTCCTAGTTGTTGCAGCAAACAAAGGTGCAACAGCCCCGAGTCCTACAGAACCTGTAGAAAAGTCGACAATTTCTGGGTCCTTCGTCCTGGATGGATAACTTTGCAATCCGCCGAGCATTCGAAGTTGAGTTAAATATTTCTGATCAAGATTCCCTAGTAAATATTGAATTGAATGAAATACAGGAGATGCGTGTGGCTTTACACTCACTCGGTCTTCTACGGTTAAGTAATTAAAATAAAGTGCAGTCATAATTGAAACCATAGATGCACTCGAAGCTTGGTGTCCGCCTACTTTCAAACCATCGAGGTTTTCTCGATCTCGATTTGCATAATCAATCATTCGAGTAGAAAGCCAAAGCACGCGCTCTTCTATTTTTTCCAGGATTTTTCGTTCTTGTTCAGAAATTCCAATCGCGCTGCGATGAATATCTTTAATCCCACTCAAGTCGTTCATTGCTACCCCCAGTACCATAGGGTATTGCCTTAGGTAAGCAATGTCGATAAAAAGAATCAAAGATAAATAACAATAATTTCCAAAAAAGTGGGCCCTGTCGGGATCGAACCGACGACCCACGGATTAAAAGTCCGTTGCTCTGCCAGCTGAGCTAAGGGCCCTGGCGTTTAACCGAATCGGAATCCTACCTCAATGCATTTACCCTCTTATTTACATAGCCCAATCACCAATGAGAACTGGCTAGGGTAATGGAAACTACCTACTAAAGTAGAGGCAATACTTTGGTTTCTGCAATCCAACGGCTAAAAGGAAGTGCACTAGTCCAACCAGGTGACACTGCATTCAAAATATGAATCGAATTAGCAAACTGTTCGACTACAAAATCTTGTTCGAGTCGGCCGGTTCTTTTATCAACTAATTGCGCCCTTATCCCCGGTGGATTCTTTTTCCAGTTCTTAACTTGCTTAACCGAGGGAACCAACTTTGAGGCAGCATTAACTAATGCTGGTTGATAGACCTTGGGTAGTTCAGACTTCAAAATTTCACCAACTCTGTGTGATTCACCTTTAATCAGCGAACTAGCAGCTAAGAGTGCTTGGCCAATATCTGACATCGACCAGCCATGGAATAGCGAATATTGCTCTCTACCCAAAATCGGAATTGCGGTTGGCCCTATCTTTACTTTTCCATTTGCAGTTATAGTTAAGTGCACTCCTAGAAAAGGATTTATGGGATGTGGAACGGGATAAACTAATCTTTTTATTGGAAGCTTTTCTGCATAAACTGATCGATAGATTCCCATAAATGGCAACATCGCATAGTGATTTGCCAAACCAACACTTCTTGCAATCCGATCTGATTGTGCACCAGCTGCATTTACAATAATCTGAGCATTAAAACCTTCCGCTACTACTTCTTTATTTATATTTTTCAGCCTTACTGCCGATGCGGTAGCAATTTGACCACCTCGAGAAACAAACTCTTGCTTCATAGCATTTAGCACTAATCCGCTCTCAGCTATTGCAGTGTTTGGAGACCAAAGAAAACGATTAAAAGTAATGGCAAGTGGTTCATAATTAGGTAGTTGTGAATGGGGCAAAAGTTCAAGTTCAACCCCATTTGCAATACCTTTATTAAACAGTTCATCTAATCGAGCATCCTCTTGTTCGCTACTAGCGACCACTACTTTTCCAACTGTTTGCACCGGGATTTTATTTCGTTGACACAGCTGCTTGAGCTCTGCGTTACCATCTCGACAAAATCGAGCTTTTAATGAATCAGGTGAGTAATAAAAGCCAGCGTGAAGTACACCTGAATTTCTACCGCTGGCATGTTGACCTAAATCAGTTTCTTTATCACAAATTTTTACTTTGAGGTCCGGTTTTTGATTAAGAACGGCAATTCCTATTCCTAGGCCAACTATGCCGCCACCGATAATCAAGATGTCAGTTTTTTCCGACATTTAAATTTCTTATCTAAATCGTTGAGTAGATTCACGTGGAACAAGAATTGGGTTTACTACATCGTGAGTTGGGCCACCATTCTTATCAATAACATTTTTAAGTATTTGCATAGCTTTCATACCAACCATATTTCTATTGACTTCAACTGTGCTTAATGTTGGGCTGGTAAACTGACCTAAATCTATATTGTCAAAACCAATAAATCCAATATCATCTGGCACTCTAAAACCCATTCGTTGCGCTGCCTGCATCGCACCAACAGCGGTCTGATCGTTTGTTGCACCAATGCCTAGTCTAGTAGCTAGCACGCTTTGCAATTCTTCAATGGCTTTCCTGCCACTTTCCACGTCTGAGTTACCATAAACAACAGCGACATCTGAAGTTCCTACACCATTGATGAAGCCATCTCTTCTTGCTAGTGCTGTTGTTAAATCTTTCGGACCACAAATGTAAGCAAATTTTTCATATCCCATTTCTCGCAAATGTTTTCCAGCTAAAAACCCCATTTCAAACGGCTCAGATGCGATAGATGGCACATTGGGATCTTGAACATCACTAGGTGCAAAGACAATTGGCGTTCGAGATTGACGTAAATAGTCATAGTGTTTAACTTGAAAACTTCCACTTGCGATTATAATGCCATCCGCACTTCGTGATGCTAAATAATCAAAATACTTTGTTTCGCGATCAATGTCATTCATACCATTACACAAAATCATAGAATATCCAAATTCATGAGCTTGAGTTTCGATACCATGAACAAGCGAAGGGTAATATGGGTGGTGAATATCTCGAACGATAACCCCAACAAGATTAGTTCTGCGCTGTTTTAATGATTGGGCTACTGAAGATGGTCGATAATCCAATTCAGCTATTGCCGCTTCGATTCTTGATCTAGCAGATCCAGAGACATATCCGCTTTGCCCGATAACTCTAGAAACTGTGGCTGTTGAAACGCCCGCTAATGCAGCAACATCTGAGATTGTTGGATGTTTGACTCTATTTTTATCCACTAATCACCCTTGTTATTTATTTGGATTTCCAGAGCCCAATTTTACTCGCCCTCATAAACTGGCCCTCCTCGCCCACGAGGAGCTACTAACTTGAGTAATTACCTAGAGTGCCACCGGCATTAAAGACCAAATTTCCACCATCTACTGGGAGGACTACGCCAGTAATCATGGCTGAAGCATCACTTACTAGAAAGTGCACAGCGCTCGCAATGTCCTCTGGCTCAGCAACTCGTCCAAGCGGGATTCCACGCAGTAGATTTTCAATCAAAGCCTGACCGCGCTCGCCCTCACTCTCAATCCATTTCCGCCAACCTGGAGTATTAACTGAGCAGGGTTGAATCGCATTTACTCGAATGCCAGATCTTGCCCATTCAATTGCTAGTTCTCTGGTTAGCTGATTAACGCCACCTTTTGCCGCACTATAAGCAAAATTTCCTCGACCAATTCCACTACTACCTGCTATCGAACTTATATTTACAAGTTGACCTGTTCGTTTAGCAGCAATTAATCTCTTAGAAAATTCTCTTGCATAAAGAAAATAACTTGTTATTGAGGTTTTCAGGACTCGCTCCCATTCAGATAGCGGAGTTAAGTGTGGTGGCGAATGTATACCTTGATAAGCATTATTGACCAAAATATCTGCTGTGCCATGAAGCTTCTCAGCTTCATCAAAAAATTTAACCGTTGCAATCTCATCACTTACATCAGTATTAAAACCAAATACCTTCAAGTTTTCTGCTTCGAAAGCAGCCAAGGCTGTATCGATTGCTATTTGATTAACGTCCGTAATCAAAACAGTTGCCCCATGCCTTGCTAACAGCCTCGTTGTTGCCGTACCTATGCCACCGGCACCGCCAGTTACAATTGCAAGCTTTCCAGTGAGATCAAACCGAGAATCCATAACTGCCCCCTGTGACTCATTAACATCGCAAATCGTGACTTTAGTCTAGCCCGCGGAATCGATTACATAATACCCTTGGAATTCAAGCTTGTAACAAAAAGTTCTCAGTATTCTCAAAAAGTCAGTAGAATTCTGAAATGCTCTCCGGAATCTTTGTCCCAACATTCACAGCTTTCACCAAGAATGGTGATCTTGATTTATCTTCAACTATCCATCATGCCCAGTGGCTTCTAAAAACTGACATATCCGGATTGATTCCTTTCGGCACATTTGGCGAAGGTGCCTCACTAAGCATTGAAGAGATGAAATTGATTACCAGTAATCTGCTGGAAATAAAGGGTGATAAAAAAGTAATTCCGACTCTAATTTCAAATAGTTTAGGTAGCATAAAAGAATTTCTAAAATGGTTGGCCAGCACCGATGTAACCCACACTATGGTGCTGCCACCTAGTTATTTTCGACCAGCAGATACAGAAACAATGGTTGAGTTTTATGAACAACTAACCAATTACACCGACATTCAAATCATTGCTTATAACATTCCGGATTTTGCTGTTGAATTGCCAGTTGAGGTTGTGCAGCGAACTAAAGTCTGGGGTGTTAAAGATTCTAGTGGCGATTTAGAAGCAACTAAAGGATATTTATCGACTGGAAAAAATCTTTTAGTTGGCAGTGATAAATACTTAGTGCCTGCACTGGAAGCAGGTGCAAACGGCGGAATTCTAGGACTAGCAAACATCTTTCCAGATAAGTTCACTTCAGCATACCAACTGTATAAATCTGGTGATGCAATTGCTGCTCAAAAACAAATTGATGAAGTCCTTGAAATTGTCAACAGAATCGTGCCACCAAATGCTGTATTCGTTGAAAAAATCGCTTACTTAAAGTCGCTCTCAAAACAATTGGTCCCAACCAATCTTGGTTATATGCGCCTTCCTGTTAAATCACAAGAAGTAGCTAAACTCAATTAGTTAAGCCAAGTGCTGCAAGTGCTAAATCCTCACGTTGATACTTACGTGGTGCGAGATTTCCAGACTTGCTCCACCAGTTGTAGAACTGAGTAATCATTTCAACTAGGCCATATGTTGGGGTAAAGCCAATGTATTTACGAAGTTTGGTGTTATCTAAATAACCATTTGACTGTGGGAAAGGAAAGAGTAGATCTCTAAGGTCAAATCTCGCAGTAACCAGTCCAGCTTGTTCAAGATTTAATGGATACAGCTTAGGAGTTTTGTTTACTACTTTTGCACAAGCGTCAATAAAACCTAAAGTCGTATATGCATCGGAAATAGAAATATTAAACGACTCACCTGATACATATGAATCTGCCTGTAACAGTTTTAGAATTGCAGTGGCAACATCGCCAGCATAAATAAATGAGTGGATTGCTTTTCCGCCATCAGGTACCACAATTGGACGATCAGCTAGAAGTCTGCTTAGCACAAATTCTTCTCGATCTTCATAGTTATGCGCACCAAGTACATATGGTAATCGACAAGAAATTGTTTCAAAATAACCTTCACGATTATATTTCTCCAGCAATTCTTCCGATCTTATTTTTTGTGCTGCATATTCCAGGTGCTGACCAGCTGCTTCTCTTGGATAGTGTTCTTGGACTGGGAATCGTTCCGAAGGTTTATATACCGCACCACTTGAAATAAACAAATATCTTTTAATCCTATGTTTAAAAACATCTGATGCTTGCTCAACCCAATTTGAATCATATGCAGAAAAATCAATCACATAATCAAATTCCATCTTTTTAAACTGGTCTAGATTTGCTCGATCAGAGCGATCACAGACAATTTGCGTTACCCCAGGTGTTTTATCTCTAGTGCCACGATTTGCGATGCTTACTTCCCAGCCAGCATCCAAAAGAGTTTGTGAGACATAATTTCCCATAAACCTAGTTCCGCCAAAAATTAATACCTTCATTTTTTATCTCTCGTTCTTCTCTCGTTTTACTGGATTATTTACCGAGTTGGTAACACTTGTCAGTCCAGAGTCAATTACAAATACTTCACTGAAGAACTCTGAGTATCCTCTTAAATCAGTTAGATTGACTTTTAGACTCATCAGACCCTCTTCAGATAACTGGATAAAATCTACTACTTCACAAACTTATGTCAATAGTTTTGCAATGAAAACCTAATTCAACTAGATTTAGCACAACACGAATCAGGAAAAGGTTGATTACGATGTCTCAGGTTGTTTGGTGCCAATGGTCTGATATCGATATCCCTGATGGCTTTAAACTCCTGCACAGTGAATCAGATTTAGAGGATTCCGAAAAACTGTCTCAAATTAATGTATACATTCCAAAATATATGGGTGGTGCCAAGTCCTTGGCGCATATCCGTGAAATGCCAAATCTCAAACTAGTTCAAGTTCTAACTGCTGGCTTTGATGATGTGTTGTCATTGATTCCAGAAGGAGTAAGGCTAGCGAATGCACGTGGCCTGCATGATTTATCGACTGCTGAGTTAACTTTGACCTTAACATTAGCAAGTAAGGCCAATGTGGCAAATATGATCTCCGCACAAGAAAACAAATCTTGGTTAAGAGATGTTCGGCCATCAATTATTGATGCCAAAATTGCAATTGTTGGATATGGCTCAGTTGGACAAGAAATTGCACGAGTATTCAGACCATTTACTGACGACATTACCGGCTACACCCGATCTGGCTCAAATGGAACACATCAAATGTCTAAATTGGATTCCGAGCTAGACCAATACGACATAGTAATTTTGATAACTCCGCTAACTGATGAAACTAGGGGTATGTTTGATCTCAAGCGAATGCAGTTAATGAAACCAGGTGCATTATTGGTGAATATGGCACGCGGGCCAGTTGTAGTAACCAGTGATTTAATTAGAATATTGAAAACTGGTCACATACAAGCTGCAGTTGACGTGACAGACCCTGAACCACTTCCAAATGATCATCCTATGTGGGAAGCGCCAAACTTGTTGATTAGTCCACACGTTGGAGGTAATTCAACAGCTTTTCCAGGTCGAGCTAAGAAATTAATAGCCGCACAATTGAATCGGCTCGCCAATGGCGAGCCGATTACAAATGTTGTGTTTGGAGATTAAGCGTTATAAGCAATTACTCTGGAGCTTTGCTCACCAATGCCAGCAATACCAGTTGTTAGATGCTGACCAGCTTGCAAGAATGCTGGTGGCTTCATACCTGCAGCTACTCCTTCGGGAGTGCCAGTATTGATTATGTCACCAGGGAACAGTTCCATACATTGACTTACATACCAAACAATATGATCTACATGGAAAACAAGATCTTTTGTTGATGAATTTTGGCGATATTGACCATCCACTTTGGTCCAAAGATTTACATCAGCTGGATCAAATTCATCTTTAGTAACGACAACTGGACCCATTGGGTTAAATGTTGGGAATGATTTGCCTTTTACCCATTGTCCACCGCGTTCGCCTTGCCACTCACGTTCACTTATATCTTGACTCATTGAAAAACCAAGCACATATTTTCGTGCGTCTTTTTCGCTATCAATGTAAAGTGCGCGCTCGCCAATCACAATAGAAAGTTCAACTTCATAATCAGTTTTCACGCTGTTTTTTGGAATGCGAACGTCATCATTTGGTCCAACTAGGGTATCAGGTGCTTTCATAAAAACAACTGGTTCTTTTGGAATTTCGCTGTTTGATTCAGCTGCGTGTTTTGCATAATTAAGACCAATGCAAATCAATTTAGTTGGTCGCGCCATTGGTGAACCAATTCGATAATCAGCAATTTTTACTTTTGGTTGAGAATTAAGGTCTGCGCTAGCAACTGCCTTCAAACCGCCATTGGAAAGCGCTTCACGATTCCAGTCCTTAATAATATGGTCTACGAAAACTGCTTCCGTATCAGAAACCTGAACTGCTGGCCTCTCCTTTAGGTATTCACCTAGTCGCATGATGCGCATTTTTTCCCTTTCTATTGGTGTTACTCAATTAATAGGTGGCCCGTCCACCTGTTAAATCAAATGCAAAACCGGTTGTGAAACTACAAGCTGGTGAGACAATCCAAGCAGCCAAGGTAGCAACTTCTATTGGATCACCTATTCGATTCATCGGAATCTTAGCCTTCAAGAAGTTCCGCTGCTCTTCAGTGAAGCTCGCTACCATCGGAGTATCAATAAGTGCTGGTGCGAGTGCATTAATGGTAATTCCAGATTCAGCATATTCCTTGCCCTGAGATTTAACCATTGCGATAATGCCAGCCTTGGTAACTGAGTAGGCAACCAATCCAGGATTACCTTCTTTACCTGAAATGCTAGCCAGCTGCAAAATACGACCATATTTCCTTGGTTTCATTACTTTTATGGCAGCAATCGACAACACTAAAGCAGATCTTAGGTTCACTCGATATACTAAGTCAAAATTATCTAAGTCAATCTCTTCACTCAATATTCCACGTTGACCCAAGATGCCAACACAATTGATGACACCCTTTAGTTGTCCTACTTCATCCTCTATAAATTGAATCAGCGCTTCAATCTCATTGTCATCTAAGAAATCAACAATCCTGACGTGCAGCTTTTCACTATTAACACTGTTCTTAAGTTCTGTTAATCCGTCAGAATTCTTATCGGTTGTGACCACAATTGCACCTACGGATAGCAAATGTTTTGCTATTTCATAGCCAATACCACTAGCAGCACCAGCTACCAAAATTACGTGATCTTTAATATTTGTTAAATCAGTCATTTAGACACCAAATAATCATGTAGAATTTCTCCTGGTTGAAGTTTGAAATTTGCTTTCCAATAACAAGCAAAAAGTGGTTCAACGACCGGATGTCGATACAACGGGACTTGAATATGTGGAGCTATCTCCACAGTAACTGGACCAATCCAAGAATCAAGTACTTCCACATCCTTTAATGTGCGTGCAGTAATTTGGTTAATTCCAATAGTGCCATCAATATTTGGAATCACTTTATGGTTGATATTACGTTTAAACTCGAATACTTTTTCCAATTCAGAGATTTGTGTTTTTTGATACTTATATGGAGTAGTTGCTCGTAAAACTCGGATATCATTGCGCCAAATTTCGGCCACTAAAGTATCGCCGCGAATATCGAGATTAATGTTGCCCAGTTTCTTTGGCTGACCATGCACCTCTCGTCCTTGGGCCAATCCAACATCAGAACTAATAATTAAGTTAGTGCTAAATCCACCCGTTACTTTTTTGCTAGAAAAATTGGTCTCAACTCCAACCATTACATTGGCTTCTGTTACCTGCCCCATACTCTGTACATCAGGCATGTCATAGCAATGGATCATGACGCAGTCTGAAATAGCTTGAACACCTTTTGGTAAATCTGTCTGAATCAAATCTTTGTTCGAGCGATATACCAAAGACATAATTGATACATCTTTGTACTCGATTGGAAACTCTTGATAAAGAGGTGCTGCCGCGGGAGTGGACCAGATATTCTTCACGGCAATTTCCGCACTACCTACTTTTAGTAATGTGACCGGGTATAGAAGATATCAACTTTTGGGTATATTCCATTTGTGGATTTTCAAAGATCTGAGTGGTATCTCCAGCTTCAACGAAATTGCCGCTTTCCATAACATAAACCCGTTCAGTTAAGTATCGAATGACACCTAAGTCATGAGAGACCAAAATGATAGATAACCCATCGGCTATCAATTCATTAAACAATCTCAAGAGTTGCGATTGAGCGCTTTGATCAATTGCTGAAGTTGGTTCATCAGCAATCAGTACCTCGGGACTTGCTGAGAGTGCTCTTGCAACACTCACTCGTTGCCGCTGACCACCAGAAAGAGCTCGCGGCAGTTTTAAGGCATCTTGACCAGTAATACCCATTCGCTCCAAGAGATTTAATGCAACATTTCGAGCTTCTTCACCTGAAACATTTTGATGAAAACTCACAGCCTCAGTTACCGCATGCACAGCTCGCATTCTGGGGTTGAGTGATTCATATGGATCTTGGAAAACCATTTGGACTTTCTTACGCATCTGTCCAGAATAAGCAACTTTACCTTGCCAAATGTTCTTGCCCTCATAAAAAACTTGACCTGATGTTGGCACTTGAATTCCAGCCAGTACTCGAGCGAGCGTTGATTTTCCACTGCCGGATTCACCAACAATGCCGATAGTCTGCCCTGGCTCTAAAGCAATATCAACGTTCTTAACCGCTTCTACTTTTCGGAGAATGTCACCAAAGGTAACTGAAATGTTCTTGCCTTCAAGTCTTGGGGTCATCAGCGTGAACCAACCTTGTTTGAAATGCTGGCATGATTTATGCAAGCAGTTTGATGGTCTTCGGTTAGATTTATAAATCGAGGATGAGGTCCCACTAAACAAGCATCGGTGACAAAATCACAGCGCTGATTAAATCTGCAACCCTCCTGCCATGAACCAACAGCTGGTGGTTGTCCCTTAATTGTAATCAATTCGCCACGTGGTGGAGCTAAGTCAATTCGAGATTTGTATAAAGCGATTGTGTACGGGTGTTTCGAATTTTTAATCTCACTT
>VGBH01000008.1 GCA_016870575.1 Actinomycetota bacterium | reverse complement strand
GCGTGAGCAAATCTATTTGAAGACCCAATCACGAAAGTATCAAAAGTATATTTTGGTGATAGACGAGAATCAGAATCGATTCGTGAAGCTGGCGATCCCGTTCCAGGCCGATTAACTTCTTCTTCAGCAACTTGGACATTAGTGGCGTAAGTTGCATCTGCTAATTCATCCGTTAAATCATCATCTAATGCTGGCGCAATGGAGGGATCAACCGAAACGGCTAATCGAATCTCGTAACCAAACTCTTCGGTAAGTGCGCGCACTAACACAGGTCTTAATCTGGTTTCCAACACATCTTTAGTAAATTCATTTGGACTCGCAATAAGCACAGTCCCCTCAACTATTGCTAGTGGTTTAGTAAGGGAGACAAAAGCTCTATCCTGTGGAGAAAGGGACACATCGGACAAATGGGTCAAACTACGTGCCCAAACCTCTGATAGTTCCAATACTTCTTCCACAAAACCTCCTGATATCGGCTCATTAATCCACAATTTTCGTGCGGGGGTGGAACTTATCCCCAACCTGGACTTGAAGCAATCCAGCCAGAAAGATATTTTGCGACACGCCGAAAGAGTTTCCAGATATTGAACTTTACGTCTGGCAGTATGCGCCACCCTCGCCCTGTAGGTGAGATATTTTAGTGCGGTATGCTCCCGCTTCGCGATCAAAGCGATCGCAATCCTCGAACAAGTTTTGGAGCCATCGTGAGCAAGAAAACTTATCAGCCCAACAATAGACGTCGGGCTAAGAAACATGGCTTCCGCCAGCGCATGAAGACTCGTGCCGGTCGAGCGATTTTGGCTGCTCGGCGCCGCAAGGGTCGCGCAAAGCTTTCGGCTTAAGTAAATATGTTGCCGGCTAAATACCGGTTGCGCCGTCGCGGCGACGTAGCCAACGTATTAGCAAATGGCCGCAAGACACCAGCAGGTGCGGTTGTGATTCATTCACTACAAAAAACTGAGCCACTAAGCGAATTTGCTTTTGTAGTATCAAAAAAAGTAGGAAATTCAGTTGTGAGACATCGTGTTACTAGAGTGCTTCGTCATATCGTTGCGGATCACGTTGATAGTTTTATTCCAGCACAACAAATAGTTGTAAGAGCACTTTCAAAGTCTTCTAATACTCCAACAGAAACAATAAAAACAGATTTCTTGGCAGCGATTAGTAAAGTGAATTCTTATGCTAACTAAAATCCTGAACGCTCCAATATTGTTTATCATCTTGAGTTATCGTAAATTTGTATCGCCACTTATTGCAACAAGCTGCAAACTACATCCTTCTTGTTCTACCTACGCGCTGAAAGCAGTGAAAACTCACGGACCAATCAAAGGTGTGTTACTGAGTGTATGGCGAATACTGAGGTGTAACCCATTTACTAAAGGTGGGGTTGATCCAATTCCGGCAAAAGGTAAATGGCGTGCCGATATTGATTTAGCCGGAAACACTCGTGGAGCAGAGAAAGTAGGCGCATTGTGAGCACAATTTTTGCCCCATTTATCTGGGTTTTTAACCGAATTGAAGACCTGGTTTCTTGGATTTTAATCACTTTTCATTCGCTGCTATCGCCTGTATTTGGATCCAGCTCTGGCTGGTCTTGGAGCCTTTCGATTATTGGTTTGGTGATTGTAATTCGGATCTTGCTTATCCCGCTTTTTGTGAAGCAAATCCGTGCAGTAAGAAATATGCAAGCTATCCAGCCGCAGATTAAAGAACTACAAAAGAAATATGCGGATAACCGAGAAAAGCTTGGACAAGAAATGATGAAGCTTTACCGTGAAACTGGCACGAACCCCTTCTCATCTTGTTTACCAATTCTTTTACAAGCACCAATATTTTTTGCTTTGTTCCAAGTTCTGCAAGGTATTGCTATGCAGAAACCTAAAGGATTATTCGCAAACACTGCCCATCTAGATTTGGTTGGTGAAGCAAGAGCTGCTGAGGTGTTTGGCGTACCTATCTACGCCACATTGATTCGTTCAAGCGAAACTCCTTCTCCAACAGCAACAATAATTTTAACTATTTTTTTGATTGTCTTTATGTCAGCAACAACTTTCTTAACTCAACGACAGTTAATTCTAAAAAATTCAGCACCAAATAATCCAATGGTGCAGCAACAAAAGATTTTGCTTTATGTTTTTCCAATCATTTTTGCGGTAGGTGGAATTGGTTTCCCAATTGGTGTTTTAATTTATTGGTCAACCACAAACGTCTGGTCAATGTTCCAACAATTTTGGGTAATTAGAAACTCACCAACTCCCGGATCTCCAGCATTTGATGCCTGGCAGAAGCGAAAACAAGATAAGCAAGGTAAAAAGGGAATTACGCCAGAACCAGAAAAATCAACTGAATCTGAGCAAACACCAGCTCCTAGGCAGCAACCAAAGCAACAACCAAGATCTAAACGAAGCAAGAAAAAGAAAAACGACGGCAAAAAGTAAATTGACCGATTAATCCTAAAAGTGAGGTTTTATGACTGAGAATCTAATCAGAGTTGAAGATTTAGAGCGTGATGCAGATATTGCTGCAGATTACCTCGAAGAGCTACTTGACATAACTGATTTAGGTGGAGATATTGAACTTGATATCGAAGCTGATCGACCACTAGTTGCTGTCGAGGGTGCTGATTTAGATGTGCTTGTTGGTGAGGATGGAAAAGTTCTTCAGGCACTCCAAGATCTTGCTCGCCTTGCAGTTCAGCGAGAAACAGGTGAGCGAAGTCGATTAATGCTTGATATTGGAGGACATAGATCTGCAAGAAAAGCCACTCTAGCCAAATTTGGAACCGAGACCGCTTCCAAAGCAATCAAATCTGGAAAATCAATAAAACTAGATCCGATGAGTGCTTTTGAAAGAAAAGTCGTACACGACGCAGTTAATGCCGCTGGCGCTTTAAGTGAATCAGAAGGCGAAGAGCCAAACCGATATATTGTGGTACACCCACCCAAATCATGACCGATGTTTCACGGGAAACATTGATTGTTGAGGCGTATCCTGAGGCGGCAGACCAACTTAAGCAATTCCACGATTTATTGGCTACCGAAGGCCCAATTCGCGGCTTGATTGGGCCAAAAGAGGTCGAAAAGCTCTGGTATCGCCACATTGGCAATTCTCTGGTATTGGAAGAGCTGCTGCCAGAAGGTTGTTCACTAATTGACGTAGGCACTGGGGCTGGCCTCCCAGGTATTCCGATTGCAATTGCCCGACCCGATCTTGAGGTCCATCTAGTAGAACCGATGCAGCGAAGGGTGGATTTCCTTGATTTGGCCGTATCTGTCCTAGGACTCACTAACACCCAAATTCATCGAGCCAGAGCCGAACAGCTGCACGGATATCTAGTGGCCGATCTGGTTACGGCTAGGGCTGTTGCCTCGGTAAAGGAATTGATTGAGTGGTGTGAACCCCTACTAAACCCACACGGACGACTAGTGCTGCTCAAGGGTGAAAAGGCTGAAATTGAGCTCAAAGAGGCCAAACCAGTAATGCATAAGCACGGATTAGTGCTAGATGATGTGGTTTTACTTGGTAAAGACTTACTTCAGGAACCCACACGGGCTGTTGTGCTAATCAGGAGATAAATCCTGCAAATTGTAGGTTTCACGTGAAACAATAGGGTCTTGCAGGAGGAAAAGTGTCAGAAGTAATCCAGATAGTACCTAGTGTTCGAATCAAGAAGTTACCCAATCTGCCCGCACCTGAGCAGACTCGGGTTTTTGCAATTGCTAACCAAAAGGGTGGGGTAGGAAAAACCACCACGACTGTCAACTTAGCCGCTGCGATGGCATTAAGTGGTTTGCACGTTCTGGTGGTTGATGTGGATCCACAAGGAAATGCATCTACTGCACTGGCTATTGAACACCCAGCTGGTACGCCAGATGTGTACTCAGTATTGGTTGAGGGAAAACCACTTTCTGCAATTGTGCAATCCTGCCCAAGCGTGCCTGGATTATTTGTTGCACCGGCAACTGTTGATTTAACAGGAGCGGAAATTGAATTAGTTGGAGTAGTTGCTCGAGAATATCGGTTAGCTAGAGCAATAGATGGTTATCTAGCTGAGCATCACGCAAAGCACGGAAGAAAAATCGATTATGTATTTATTGACTGTCCACCAAGCTTAGGTTTACTAACACTTAATGCACTTGTTGCAGCAAAAGAAGTCTTAATTCCAATTCAGTGTGAATATTATGCACTTGAAGGTGTTGGACAATTAATTGCAAATGTGGAATTAGTTCGCGAACATTTAAATCCAATTTTAGATATCTCAACTATTTTAATGACAATGTTTAATTCAACAACAAAACTTTCATCGCAAGTTGTTGAAGAAGTGAGAAAACATTTTGGCGAACGAGTTTTAACTGCAGTGGTGCCGCGTGCAGTTAGATTGAGTGAAGCACCTTCATATTCACAAACAATTTTTACTTATGATGGTTCATCAATAGGTGCGCAAAGTTATTTAGCAGCAGCTACTGAAATTGCTAATCGAGTAATTGGAACTAAACATGACTGATCGAAGAGGTTTAGGACGCGGACTTGGCGCATTAATTCCGCCAACAGAATCAACAAGCACGACAAAACCAACAACTACTACAACTCAAGTTGTCCCTGGTCTTACCTTGGTTGACATTCCACTTAATCAAATTACGCCAAACCCAAAACAACCACGAACAGTGTTTGATGAAAATGATTTAGATGAGTTAGCATTTTCTCTCAAAGAAGTTGGCTTATTACAACCAATAGTTGTGCGGCCAGTTGCAAGTGGTTATGAGATTGTTGCTGGTGAGCGACGATGGCGTGCAGCACAAGCCGCAGGGTTTAGAACAATTACTGCATTAGTAAGAGAAACAAGTGATGAAGTTTTATTACGCGATGCATTATTGGAAAATTTACATAGATCGCAACTAAATGCTTTAGAAGAAGCATCTGCTTATGCGCAATTGCTTGATGATTTTGGCTGCACGCAAGAAGAATTAGCTCAACGACTAGGTCGCTCGAGGCCACAAGTAACAAATATGCTCAGATTACTTCGCTTACCAATTTCAGTGCAGCGAAAAGTAGCTGCAGGAGTTATTTCAGCAGGCCATGCAAGAGCCCTGCTATCGCTTGAAGATCCAGCGGCAATGGAACGATTAGCTGAGCGGATAGTTGCTGAAGGAATCTCGGTTAGAACTACTGAAGAACTTGTAGCACTGGGTGAAACTGGAAGTTCAAAATCAAAACCAAATAAACCACGCAGCACTTTGCCAAGTGCAGCCGCATCTGTAGTGGAGCGACTAGCTGATCGACTTGATACCAGAGTTCGAGTTGAGGGAAATGCAAAGCGCGGAAGAATTGTTATTGAATATGCAACACTTGATGATCTAAGGCGAATTATCGAAATTATTGATCGAGATTAGTTAGTAAATCTAAAAACACTTCACCTAAATCAAGTCCTGCAGCATTAACTGCTTGCGGGAACAAACTTGTTTCAGTTTGACCTGGATTAATATTTACTTCTAAGAACCAGATATTTCCAGCACCATCTATGATTAAATCTGTTCGCGAGATATCTTTTAAACCAAGAGCTTTATGCATCCGAATAGCAATTTCATTTGCTTGGTTTGCTATTTCATTTGAAATGCGAGCTGGCACAAAGAACTCCGTCATGCCTGCTGTGTAGCGACAGTCATAGTCATATAAGTCGTGATCAGGCACAATTTCAACTATTGGAAGTGTTTTCACCCCTGATTTATCTTCCAAAACACATACTGCAATTTCTGTGCCAATTAGATATGGCTGCATCAATACAACTGAACCATAAGAAAAAGCAGTAACCATTGCTGCTGGCAGTTCTTCCGCTGATTTAACAACTGTTGCTCCCAGCGCTGAACCACCATGACTTGGCTTAACCACCATGGGTAAACCAATAGAACTAATAGCGGAATCTAATAAGGCAGGTGCCCCAAGTGATTTAAATGCTTCTTGCGGAAGCACAATTGATTTCGGTACAAATACACCAGCTGCCGCTGCTACTTGATTTGCTATTGGTTTTTCAAAAGCAATTCGAGCTGCAGCTGATGGAGAGCCTACAGTTTTGTAACCAGCAACATCTAACACTTCTCTAAGTGAGCCATCTTCTCCTACTTGACCATGCACTAGCGGGAGTACGACATCAGGATTAATTTTTCGCAGTTCAGGTAATAAATCTGCATCAACATCTACTTCAAATACCTCTTGTCCTTTATTGCGCAGCGCTTGAGCTACTCGGCGACCAGAGCGCAGCGATACCTCTCGCTCAGCTGATAAGCCACCTGCTAATACTGCAATTCTCATTTGTTACCTCCAACTCCAAAAGTTTTTAATAACTCTGCTTCTTCTCGCACAACTGCAGCTAATCGATTAACACCTTCAATAATTCGCTCTGGTGGTGGATAGCAAAACGAAAGTCGCATATTTGATCGCCCTTGACCATCTGCATAAAAACCAGTTCCTGGAACGTAGGCAACTAAATGAGTTACCGCTCTTGGCAGCATTGCAGTCGCGTCAAAACCGGTAGGCAAAGTTAACCAGGAATAAAAACCGCCAGTAGGCACAGTCCAACTTACCCCTGCAGGCATTTGTGCTTTAAGTGCACCAAGCAAAGCATCTCGTCGCTCTTGGTAGATGTTTCTAAACACACCAACTTGAGCTAACCAATCTTGAGTTCGCAGATATTCATCAACAATTAACTGGGTGAAATTACTTGGGCATAGAGTTGCTGCTTCATTAGCAAGCACTAGTTTTTCTCGAAGTGCGTGTGGTGCAACTGCCCAACCAATTCGTAATCCAGCTGAAATGATTTTGCTAAATGAACCGCAATAAACAACTCGTTCCTTTTCAACAGCAGCCATTGGCCGATGAATTACTCCATCAAAGCTAAGCAGCGCATAAGGATCATCCTCAATAATTAATACATTTTCCTTTTCCGCAATAGCGAGAATTTCAGCGCGTCGAGATTGAGGTTGTGTGATTCCTGCTGGATTGTGAAAAGAAGGAATTGTGTATAGCAGCTTTACTTTTTTACCTTCACTCTTAACTTTAGTTATTACCTCATTAAGCGCGGTTGGATTTAAACCATTTTCATCCATTGCGACATGTCGAATATCTGCTTCATATGCTCGGAATACTCCTAAAGCACCAACATAAGAAGGGGACTCCACTAAAATTACATCACCTGGATTGCACATCACCCTAACTATCAAGTCAATTGCCATTTGTGATCCAGCGGTAATCACAATGTCATCGGGGTGGGCAGTCATTGCAGTTGGTGCCATTACACCCAAAATGGATTCGCGCAGTGCCACATGTCCTTGCCCTGCGCCATATTGCAAAGCAATTTTTGCATTCTTTGTTAATACTGAATCAACAACTCCACGAAACATATCAACATCAAGAGCTTCAACAAATGGCATTCCACCAGCAAGTGAAACAACCTCTGGCCTAGATGCCACTGCAAACAATGCTCTAATTTCACTGGCACGCATAGATGTTGCTCGGGATGCATATGCTTGCACCCAAGGATCAAGCCGAGAGCCAGTCTGCTTATCTGTCATTGCCATCCTGAGATTACTGGCTAAGTCTTATCCATCACCATTTGGAATTGGTAGTTGGGTTAGTTAAGCGGAGCGAAGAATTTAGTAAGCGCACTAACTGTGGCTTCCGCACTATCGGCGAGCGTATCTCCAGAAGTTAGCAAATCTCGATCTTTTACTGAAGTTAGAAAGCCTAAATCAATCCGGACTGCTGGCATTACTGTTGCCCTAAGCAGCGGCCAAGATTTTCCAACTAAATCGCCTTGATTAAATTCAGTGTAATCAAGAATTTCCGTAACTAGTAGCTGAGCAAACTCTTTACCTAACAACGAATACCCGTGAGTGCCGGCAAAGTAATACCCAAGTACACCATTGTTACTAGCATCATCAGCAACTCCAATTTGCACACTTAGCACTAAATCTGCCGCAGCTTCATTAGCAAAATCTGCTCTGGTAATAGTTGCAGGCCGACCATCGCCGATGTGTGTTAACAGGACATTTGTGCCCAATGCAGATAATTTTCCTTCAATCAACTTAACTACTTTGCTAGCAAGTTCAGTAGCTTGATCTGCCAAATATTTATCAATAAAAGGATCGGTGCCAATGTCGAGCACAATTGTTTTGTTTGCAATTCCAGTTCGTTTGTTTTCATGGCGAACTTTTTCCCGTAGTGCTGCTGCATTACCACCTGCAACAGTCCGATTAAGTCGATTTAATCCCTGAATTGTATGAACACCCACAATGCCATCATCTGGTGCACCAATTGCACGCTGAAACTCTTTTACTGCTTTTTCAGTGCGCCTACCAAAAATACCGTCAACATTTCCGGGACTAAATCCCAACTGAGTAAGTCGTTGTTGTAGTTGTGCGACATCATCACCGTGAATCAAATTACCAACTTGATAACTCAAAACTCGATCCCCTAAAGACCAAACGGCTTCATCTAATCTTCGCCAGGTGTCAGGCCCAACAATTCCATCTACACTTAAACCACGCTGGTGCTGAAATGTTTTAACCGCATTGAACATTTCTTCATCAAAGCGATCACTAGTATTTTCATTTAACAAACCAAGTCGGATTAAGTGATCCCGAATCTCGCTAATCGCAGGACCCGTATCACCGATTGAAAATCGGGTGATGGTCATTTATTACTGAAAAAATTCAGCTAACTCAGCAACTAATGATGATTTTGGTTTAGCGCCGATGATTTGTTTAACCACCACACCGTTAACATAAACATTCATTGTTGGAATTGAAGTAATCCCTGCATTTTGAGCCGATACTGGATTTTCGTCGATGTTTAATTTCATTATTTGAATTTTGCTGGCATATTCCCCAGCAATTTCATCCAATACCGGGGCTACCATTTTGCATGGTCCACACCATTCAGCCCAGAAATCAACAATCACGGGTGTGTTCGCTGACTTTAACTCACTATTAAATGTTGCATCGGTTAGAACTTTTAGATTAGCCATCTTTTCTCCTTAACTATGGGAAAGCCATCGTTCAGCATCTAGTGCTGCTGCGCAACCGGTACCAGCAGCAGTTATTGCTTGCCGGTATGTGTGGTCTACTAAATCACCACATGCAAAAACACCAGGCAGATTAGTTGCCGTGCTGCCTGACTGAACCAAAACATAACCATTTTCATTTAAGTCAACTTGACCTTTAACTAATTCATTTCGTGGATCATGTCCAATAGCAATAAACAGACCAGTAACTTCCATAGATCCAACTTCACCGGAAAGAGTATTTTTTGTTTTTATTTGGTTCAATCGACCATCTTTAGCGACAGCTTTCGTTACTTCAGTGTTCCAGACAAATTCAAGCTTAGAATCAGCTTCAGCTCTAGCTTGCATAATCTTTGATGCACGTAATTTATCCCTGCGGTGAAACAGATAAACTTTGCTAGCAAATCTAGTTAAAAATGTAGCTTCTTCAATAGCTGAATCGCCACCGCCAACAACAGCAATAACCTGATCTCGGAAAAAGAAGCCATCGCAGGTTGCGCACCAAGAAACACCATGACCAGATAATTCTTTTTCACCAGGAATACCAAGTTCACGATAACCCGAACCCATCGCCAAAATAACTGCTTTAGCCCAATATTCATTTCCGCGATCATCTTTTAGATATTTAATTGGACCAGATAAATCAGCTTTTACAACATCATCGGTTATAAATTGTGCGCCAAAGCGTTCTGCTTGTCCGCGCATTTGTTGCATTAACTGCGGACCCATAATTCCATTTTCAAATCCAGGAAAGTTTTCTACTTCTGTGGTGTTCATTAGTGCACCACCAGCAGTAACGGCTCCTTCAAAAAGCAGCGGATGTAATTGTGCTCGAGCGGCATAAATTCCGGCGGTATAACCGGCTGGACCTGAGCCGATGATGGCAAGTTGTGCTGGATTTTCTTTCGTTGACATACTACGTATTCTACTTAGGATGGGGTTCCGTAGGTGGCTACTCTGGTGATTTCAACTGAACCACCCTCTGGTAGTTCCACCCAAACTGTTATGAAGTTTCCAGTGATAAACCGTGGACCAAAAATTATTGCAGTAGTGGGAGCTTCATTTATATCACCAAGTTTTCCATTGTCAGACTTAATCGTGACTGCAGTATCAGTTACTTGTGCTAAAAAATTTGCACCACCAACAACTAAATCTAACTCTACTCGCTGCACAGTTCGACGTTCTTTAAGTTGAATTTGTATTGCTTGCCCATTTTGCAGAGTGAATGGCCTCTTCCCAGAAATAGTCTTTAAATTACCATCTCTTAGAATTGTTAATGTTGCAACAGGTAATTCTTCATTTCGTAAATCAGTTCCTGTTTCAACTTCACTAAGTGGGTTAGTTTGGTTATCACCACTCAATGAACTAAAAACAAGTAGATACCCAGTAATAAATAAAGCAGCGATACTGAAAAGAGCGGTGATTAATCCACGCCTGGATATTTTGGTGCTTGGTAAGTCAGTTAATCCTTGACTTGTTAATTTCTCTTTAGGTCGATCTTGCAGGTAACTTGCAAGTTGGGAAACTGGTTGATAAGTCAAATTTGTATTAATGGTGGGCACAGTGTGAAAAACAAAATTATCCCAAAAAGCAGGTAATTTGGGTGTGAGTTGACTTGGTTTTGCGACCAACCCATTAGTGACCGGTGCAGCAGGAAGTGCACACTTAGTAAGAAGTGGCCAAGTACCGGTAACTGATGCATATCCAATCGCACCAACAGCTGCGATATCAGCATCTGGCGTTGATTGGACTTGTGACTCATTTAAAACGCTGGCAATACCAAATCCCCTAATTTTTATGCCGCTATTTGTTAGCACAATGTCATCAGCAGTTAGAGCTAAATGGTAAACCTGTTGATTGTGTGCGCTTGAAATGCATTCAATTAGAGATAAGACAATCTCTTTTGCATTTTTAAGTGGCGCTCTACCTAAAACCCTTTCACTAATTGTTACACCATGCGCCCACTCACTAACTACAGCAAAAACTTCAGAATCTTCAACAACATCTAATACTCTCAAAATTCTTGGATCACTCAAATTAGCTGCTTGAGCGGCGCTTGATTTTAACTTTGGTAAACGTGGGTCAGAGTGTGGAATTGTCCAAATCGAAACATCACGCTCTAGTTTGTTATCCCAACCACGCCACCAACTAGCACCATTTTGTTGCTTGATTCGTTCAGTTAACTCATATTGAGCAAGCTGTTTAACCATCTGACTTTTTTCTAACTGCTGCAAATGCTTCTGATAACTCTTTTATTGGTCGGAATTGGTTAAGTCCGAAAAATGCTGTTATTGCGATTAGTGTTCCAGTCAGCAATTGAACTAGGGCATACCAAGCACTATTTGGTAAGAATGAATCAATTAATCCAACAATTACGCGGCTAATGGCAACCGCAGGAACTGAAACAATAATTATGTTTACCACGGTTTTGCCGAGCAAACGTAGATGTAACTGAAGTGGTTTTCGCAAAATTAAAAACATTCCAATGGCAGCAAATAGGTAACCAACGCTGTAGCCAATGGCAAGACCAACTACCCAATAACTACGGTTAGTGGTAATTAAAAATATTGACGCGACTAGTAATTGCACAATGTTCATAACTACCGTTAAGAAAAATGGTGTCCGAGTATCTTCTTTCGCATAAGAAGCCCGAGATAACAAATAAAAAACTGTAAACGGCAAAAGCCCAAGCGCAAATGCGCTTAAAACTAAACCACTAAGGCTGGTTTGGGTAAAGTTTGCATTTCCGCGTGCAAATAGCGCAACCATAATGTCACGCCCATAAGCCATTATCATAAAAGCAATAGGAATAATTAAAATTGCTAACATCCGCATAGCGCGTTCAACATCAATTCCAACTGCAATTAAATCTTTTGTATGTGCAGTGCGAGCTAAACTTGGTAGCAGAGCAGTGATAAGAGAAACTGTTATCACCGCGTGGGGTAACAGCAAAACTAAATGTGCATTTTGGTATGCCGTGACACCAACCGTATTAACCGTTGCATCATTTGCAGTAGCCGCAATTCTAGTAACAGCGGCATAACCAATTTGATTAACTAGCACTAAAGACACAGTCCAAAACGCAAGCTTTGATACTTTTGCTAAACCAGAATTTCGAAAATCAAATCTCGGCGAGTATTTATATCCACTCTTATAAACCGCCGGAATCAATACCAAAGCCTGTAGCACTATTCCTAAGGTAGTACCAATTGCGAGCACCACCATTGCTCGATCTGAGATTATGTTCGCATTAGTTACTCGAACTTGAGTTATGAATAATAAACCAGTAGCAATCACTACTAAGTTATTAACAATAGGCGCATACATAGGTAAAACAAATCTGTCACGACTGTTTAAGACTTGAGATAACAAAGTGAAAATACCATAAAAGAATATTTGAGGTAACAAAAACCGAGCAAATAACAATGTGGCACTATTATCTGCTTCGGCCCAACCCGTTGGTAAATATATCTGAACCAACCAAGGAGCTAGTAATACAACCGAGATAGTTGTAATTAACAGTAATAGTCCAGTTGCAGTAAGCAATCGATCTGTAAATGCTTTGCCACCATCTGAATCATCCTTCATTCGACGAACTAATTGCGGCACAAAAATAGTGTTTAACGCACCACCAACAATAAGTATGTAGATGATGTTTGGCAGAGTATTGCCAATTGCATAGGCATCGGCTAGAGGACCAAAACCAAGTGCTGCAACGATTACTGCAGTCCGAATCAAACCAGTGATTCGCGATAACACTGTGCCAATAGCCATAGCACCGGTATTGCGCAGCAACTTAGAAGCGGTCTTCATTTCACCTGGCCTAACTGGTCAATTATGCACAATCGGGCGACGTCGTTTCACTCTGCTACGAATAGAAACAATACTTAGCAAAATTAACACGCCAAATGCACCATAAACAATAACTTGCGCGACGACTCGATATTGGGATACCTCAACCTGAAGCACAGTTGGCGTGATTGATGTGACTTCGCCATTCGTACCTTCAATTACTAGTTGCGCATAAATTGTGCCAGGAGATATAACTTCAACTGGTAACTCAATTACTTTTTTAGTTTCAGGCGGAATTTCGACTAATTGAGTTTCAATTCGAACTACTGCAGTTCCAAGGCCAGTTCCAACAATCTGTAGTTTTGCCGGAGTTAATCGGTTATTGGTAATAGTAACTGGAATATTTCCAAAGGCAGAGGGTAAAACAATTTTGTTTCGAGAAGAAATCTTTAGCTTATTGACTTCATTAGCTAAATCTTGTTTCAGAGCCCGAGTTGATTCATTACCACTCGATCTTGCCAACCACCACCAACTTGAAGTGGCAGCAATAACTCGATTGGTAAGTTCAGCATCAGGTGTTGTTGCTGACGTGGCGGAAAACGTGCTCCACAACTTGTTCACTTGATCTAGATTTCTCAAGTGGCTAATTGAGAACACAGGGGATGACTGAGTAACTTGACTTAAATCGGTGATGCCGATGCTCTCGCTAATCTGATTTGGTGTCACTTCCCTTACCCAGGGAATGTTTGCAGTCGTGTTAAAAAAAGTTGTGGCAACAGCAAGATTTGGTGCCCAACCAATAGGTGCTGCAATAGCTGAAGCATTTGTTAGTGCTGTTTGTGCAAGTAGATTTTGCCTAACCATAATTGGATTGGTGGCAGATACGAGCAGTTGTGTGAGTGTTGGGTCGACCGTTAAAACAGTTATTGATTTCTTTTGATAACGATATTTAACTGCAGCTGAATCGCTTTGCGAAACAACGAAATCTACTCCACTAGAAATAGCGGCACGCAAACCATTCGCATCAACCAAATGCTTCATCTGCCATACAGAAGTTTCTAATTCAGGAAACTGCTTGAGTTGATTTGCGGTTTCAGTATTTGCCAAAGTGAGTAAACTTCTTAAGTTATAGCGAGCAGTCACATTAGGATCGGGATTTGCAGCTGCAATACCAAAGGTAAGTCCAGTTAAGTTAAGCTCATCAAGATTAAGTTTTGGATAAGTGTTTCCATCAATAAACCAGTTAACTTGTCTCTTTTCGCCAACTGATAGCAAGCTCAGTACAGGAGTTACTCCATCACTAGTTGGTGCAATAGAGATCGGTACCAAAACTGCCAGTTCTTTTGGAGGTTGATTTCCTATCACAACAGGAATTGCTTGCTCACCAATAACACTGCTACCGCTGATGCTACGTAGTACTAACTGAAATACTCCTGAACCAACATTGGGCATTGAATTTTTAGTTATAGTGATTTGCTTATTCTTTACAGGTACTTGCGTTAATGGCAATACTTCTTGAGACACTTTTGTTAAATCTGTAACTTGATTTCGACTAATCCACAATTCAACAGTTTCAACTTCATCATTTAATACTCTTGCTGTAACAATCAGCGGCTCAAAGGGCTTCACAATTCCCGGATTCAATTGAGTAATATCTAGTAAGTTATCAGCTACTTCTGCTTGACTTGGCGGCATAATCAAAACAGAACTAAATGCGAAAACAAGAACCAATAACCGTCTCACCAAAGATCTCCAAGCAATCCAGGTACCTTATTTAGTAACTTAATCTCATCTTCATAGCGCAATCTATTCTTTAAATCTAGGTATGGCACCCAAGCAACTTCATCAATCTCTTTATCTTCTGCATTAAGCTCAAATGTTTCAGCCAACATAAGAAAATGATGCACAGTCTTTTGAATTCGTTTATCTGTAGCGGAGAACCAGAATCTGATTGTGCCAAGTGGTGCAATCACTTGACCTATAATTCCTGTTTCCTCTTGAACTTCACGTTTTGCAGCTTGTTCTTTGGTTTCACCAGACTCAATATGCCCTTTTGGTAGTGACCAATTCAATCTGTTTTTTCGGTCGTATCGACCAATTAATGCTGCTGGTCGATCGGGGTGATTTAGATTAAGCACTAATCCACCGGCACTGGTTTCTCGAACATTGCGTAACACTCGGGCAGGAGGCAGCGATTTCGCGGAAATCAATCGGGGGCGGCGCGCTGCAGACATACGACAAGGGTAGGCGACGCCCTTAGGCTTTAACTTGTGAGCAGTTCTATTCCAACCCAACTTCGGCAAGCGGTCGCGGAGATAGCCCGAATCTCACCGCTAACAGTTGAGCTTGGGAACTTGTTTCAGCGCGCTGGATTTGAGTTGGCGCTGGTTGGCGGACCAGTTCGAGATGCACTTTTGGGTCGATTGGGAAATGACTTAGATCTAACCACGAACGCTCGGCCCGAGCAGATTTTGGAGCTAGTTGCTAATTGGGCAGATTCCACCTGGGATGTGGGTGCTCGATTTGGCACTATTGGAATAAATAAATCAGGATATAAGTTAGAAATAACAACATATCGAAGTGAAAACTACGATGAAAATTCTCGAAAACCAGAAGTTAGTTTTGGCGATACGTTAGCCGGAGATTTGGGGCGTAGAGATTTCACAATTAATGCGATGGCAATTAAATTGCCAGAATTAGAATTTGTTGATTTATTTGGTGGATTAACTGATTTGGCAAATAAGTTAATTCGAACACCTCAATTAGCATCGATGTCATTTAGCGATGATCCGCTTCGGATGTTGCGTGCGGCAAGATTTGCTTCGCAACTGAATTTTATGGTTGAGCCAGAAGTTATTACTGCGATGCGCGATATGAAATCTAGATTAGCAATTGTTTCGGCAGAGCGAATCCGAGATGAATTCAATAAATTAATTCTTGGTATAAAGCCAAGACTTGGATTAATTTTATTAGTAGAAACCGGATTGCTAGAAATATTTTTACCAGAGATTCCAGCACTGCAGTTAGCTGAAGATGAACACAACAGACATAAAAATATTTATGAACATTCCATTAACGTGCTAGAGCAAGCAATTGAATTAGAGCAAAGTCATGAACCAACTATGCCGCCAGACTTAGTGCTTAGGCTAGCTGCGTTATTGCACGATATTGGAAAACCAAAAACTAGAAAGTTTGAAGACAATCGAGTCACATTTCACCACCATGAGGTAGTCGGTGCAAAAATGACTCGGAAGAGATTAAAGGAACTTCGCTATAGCAATGAAGAGATTGAGCAAATTTCATTACTAGTTGAACTTCATTTGCGATTCCATGGCTTTAGTGGTGGTGAATGGACCGACTCTGCTGTTCGCAGATATGTTACAGATGCAGGTGACCAATTAGTTCGTTTACATAAATTAACCAGAGCAGATTGCACAACTCGTAATCAACGAAAAGCAACCGCTCTGCAGCTTGCTTATGACGACTTAGAACAACGAATAAATGTGCTCGCTGAACAAGAAGAACTAAATGCCATTAGACCCGATCTTGATGGCAATGAAATTATGCAGATTTTGCAGTTAAAACCAGGCCCGATGGTAGGCAAGGCATATCAACATATGCTTGAAGTAAGGCTTGAGCAAGGACCGCTTGATCGAGATGCGGCAATTACTGAACTTAAGCGCTGGTGGCAGTCCCAGAGTTAGCAATTTTGGACCAAAACCAACCGATAGTTATTGTGCTAAGCGAAACTACGAGTAATAAATCAAATATTTGTATGTAATCACTAAGCAATGCACATACTGCAGCTCCAATTACCACAGCAGAATTGATTGCAGTGTCATAAATTGCAAATGCTCTACCTCGATGGGTATCAGGAATTGTAACTTGCAATCTTTCATCAGTTAATACTTTGTTCCCGCCAGGGGCGCATGTTGCAGCAAAACCAGCCAAGCCAAGCGCAAAAAGTGCAGGAACAAATTGTGCAGTAATTACGGCAATCGCACTAAGCACACTTAAAATTAATAGCCAAGTTTCGCGCGACATCCGATTAACTGCAGTTGGTGTACTAACCCCAATTGTGCCGGCAACTATCGCTGCGACCGCAAAAGATCCCGCTACGACGGCAAGTGCTTGAGATTCTGTTTGATAAACTTCCCTTGCGGTGAGGATGCTCGCTACTGTAAATGCGCCAAATGCAACTCGTTGCGCAGTAATTGAGAGTAATGCATATCTTGCAGGACGTGTTTTCATTAAAACACTTACACCTTGAATTACATCTTCAATAGCACGTGACTTCGTTGCAGACCAAGCTAGTTTTTGATCTGGCCCTAAAGATTGTTTTGCAAAACCAGTAGCCAATACTGCTGCGATCGAGTATAGCAGTGCAGCCACGATTAATGCTGCAGTTATGGAATCAAAAATAGCAGAAATGCCAACGGCGGTTGCGGCACCAGTTGCTGCTGAAACAGTTCCCATAGTTGGTAGGTAACCATCAATTGCAACTAGTTCTTTTCCAGAGACTATTCTCGGTAACACAGTACTGAGCACAGCCAATACAAAGCGATCAATTCCAAGTAACAGCAAAATTGTAATTGCTAGCAGCGCTTGACTTGCAGTGCCAAGCACAATTAAGAGCAGTATCAAACTAACGGTAGCTCGAAGTGCATTGCCATAAACCACAATGTTGCGCCTGTCAATCACATCTGCAATTACGCCAATAGCTGGTCCGACTAGAGAATAGGGAAGCAAAGTTATTGCTAGCACAAAGGCAATTTGAGGAGCTGATGTTTGTCGTTCAGGCGAAAACAACAAATAGCCAGCAATGCTTGCTTGAATCATCCCGTCACCAAATTGACCAGAAATTCGAACTAAGGCAATGCGTTTAACTTCTTTGGTCAACCTGAGTTTTTGCACAGCGACACCGTACAGGCAGAGCAGCCTTAATGTTTGTGGAATAACCTGTGCCTTATGTCAGTAAACCAAGTTTCAGCAGCTATTACAGATCCCGCAGCTCCTCGCGCTGTGCTGGAATTTGCTTTGGAACGAAAAGGGGTGCTGAATGCTTTGCAAAACGGAAATCCACTTATAGATGACCCTTTTGATGCTCACGAGTACTTATTTAAGGCAGCGGAGTTTCATGGCGAAAGAACAAATCGAGATTGCCCAGTATGCGAAAGTGAAAAATTAGTTGAACTTCGCTACGTCTATAGCAAGGAACTCGGTCCTTATTCAGGCCGGATTAAGTCTCATCAAGAGATATCTGAAATGGCATATCGATTTGGGAATTTAAAGATTTTTATTGTTGAAGTATGTTCTGCGTGTCATTGGAATTATTTAATTAGGTCTTATCAAGTCGGAGATGGTGTGCCGCGTCGACCTTTACGTCGCAGTAGAGACTGGTTAGATTAAAAGATGGCGCCAGCAAAAACATTAACTCAAGCCATTGTTCGCTTAACCATAATGACTGGCCTAGTTTTAGGCTCACTAAGCATTGCAGCTTTTTCATTTGCAGTAGTTTTTTCTAGTATCCCCACCCCTAATCAAGTTGCAGTTGTGCAATCAACTGCCGTTTTTTATGCTGATGGAAAATCTTTAATTGGGAATATTGGTGAAATTCAACGTGTGGATGTGAAGCTAAACGAATTTCCTGAACACGTTAAATACTCAGTGCTAGCAATAGAGGACCAAGGTTTTTATGAGCATGCTGGATTCTCTCCAATAGGAATAGGTAGAGCGTTATTTAATAACTTGTTTTCTGATTCAACTCAAGGTGGATCTACCATTACTCAGCAATATGTAAAGAATGCTTATTTAACGCAAGAGCAAACGATTATTCGTAAATTGAAAGAATTAGTGCTTGCCGTTAAGTTAGAAACATTGGCAAGTAAAGATGAAATTCTGCAAAACTACCTAAACACTGCATATATGGGTAGATCTAGTTATGGTTTTGAAGCAGCAGCGCAAGCTTATTTTGGTAAATCAGTGAGAGACTTATCAGTATCTGAAAGTGCAGTATTAGCTGCCATTCTGCGCTCACCTGGCGGATATTCGCCTGAAAACAATTTAGAGCGGTTAGAGAACAGATGGAATTTTGTTTTACGACAGATGGTGTCGCAGGGTTGGGCTACTCAAGCGGAAGTTGAAGTTGCGGTTTTTCCAAATATTAAGCCGAAAAGAGTCAATAGATTGGGCGGACCCAATGGTCATCTGTTGGCTTATGTGCGAGTGCAATTAGATGAACTTGGTTTTACAGAGCAAGAAATTGAGTTAAAGGGCCTTCAGGTAGTAACTACTTTTGAGAAAGATGCACAGTTAGCACTTAATAAAGCGGTTCGGGAAGTTGGCCCAAAACCGTGGTCAAGTGGTTTGCGAATAGGTGTGGCTTCTGTTCGCGTTGGCACAGGTGAAATTGTTGCTATGTATGGTGGTAAAGATTATGTCGAAGATCAATTTAATAATGCTACCCAATCTCGTGGGCAAGCAGGTTCTACTTTTAAAACATTTGGAATTGCTGCAGCACTTGAGCAAGGTATTGGTTTTAACACAACTTGGAATGGCGATAGTCCTGCCACAATTTTAGATTATAAACTTAACAACTTAGGTAAAGTTTCATATGGCCAAGTGACTTTGCTAAACGCACTTGAAAAAAGTATGAATACCCCAATGGTTGCTCTTGGAGCAATTATTGGACCAGAAAAAGTGGTGCAAGCAGCAGTTCGTGCCGGAATTCCAGAATCAACTCCTGGTTTATCGCCAGTACTAAGTGCAATGATCGGCACTTCATCACCAAGACCAATTGATATTGCAAATGGTTATGCCACATTTGCTGCCCGAGGCCAAGTAGCCGATAACACGGCAATTAGGGAAGTTCGCAACAATGCAAATTCAGTGCTTTGGTCTTTTACGCCAAATCCACAGCAGGCCTTTTCAACTCAAACAGCAGATGAGATTAGCTTTGGATTACAACGAGTCGTTACTAAGGGAACGGGTGCAACAGCTCTTGGAGTTGGCAGACCTATTGCTGGAAAAACTGGAACTAGCGATGACAATTTATCTGCTTGGTTTGTTGGCTACACCCCGCAAATTGCGACTGCCGTAATGATGGTTCGCGAAGATGAAGCAGGTAATGCCATCTCACTAAGAGGCACGGGCGGCTTGGCAAATGTAACTGGAAGTTCTTTTCCAGCGCGAATCTTTGCTCAATATATGCGTGATGCTCATGTGGGCTTGCCAGTTGTAGCTTTTCCGCCACGAACCAAGATTGGTGATAAAACTGACTACAGCACATATTTCTTAGGCAGCGAGATAATTCCACCTGATGAAGCACCAGTAGATCCAGAAGAGCCAACAAGTGAAGATATTGAATTAGACGAGGGACCATAGAAAGTTATGCGAAACATTTCCAGTGACAAATTAACTCAACTTCTAGTGCGAGAGCGTGAAACTTACTTAACAAAACATCCAAAAAGTCATTCGTCTTATCAAGATTCACATAATCTCTTTGGCAAAGTGCCGATGACCTGGATGAATAAGTGGTCTGGAGGTTTTCCACTTTATTTATCAAAGGCAAACGGTAATTCAATTACCGATATTGATGGAAATAGTTATGTTGATTTTGCACTCGGTGATACCGGTGCAATGGCAGGCCATTCACCAAAAGCAACTATTGATGCTGTTAATCAGCGCATGGCTGAACTTGGAGGCATTACAACTATGTTGCCGACAATTGACGCTCAATGGGTAGGTGCTAATTTAACTGAGCGCTTCGGTTTACCACTTTGGTCTTTTACACTCTCCGCAACAGATGCAAATCGCTGGGTGTTAAGAATTGCAAGATTAGTGACTGGTCGACCAAAAATTTTAGTATTTTCTTATTGCTATCACGGCAGCGTGGATGAAACCTTCATTACTATTGATGAAAATGGCAATCCAAGATCTCGTCCTGGAAATGTAGCTCCAGCAGTTAATCCAACTGAGACAACTAGGGTTGTTGAATTCAATGATTTCATAGCGCTACAGCGAGAACTCGTTTATGGTGATGTGGCTGCAATTTTGATGGAACCTGCATTAACTAATATCGGAATTGTCTTACCTGAGCCTGGTTACTTAACTAAAGTGCGCGAGATTGCAACCGCAACTGGAACATTATTGATTAATGATGAAACACATACTTTTAGTGCAGGTCCAGGTGGTGCCACAAAAGCAATGAATTTAGCACCAGACATAATCACAATCGGTAAAAGTATTGGTGGCGGAATTCCTTGTGGTGCATATGGGATAACTCGCGAGATTGCAGCAAAAGTAGCTCAACACCAAGAGGCAGATTTGGTTGATGTCGGCGGAGTTGGCGGAACATTAGCGGGAAATGCATTATCAATAGCGGCCATGAGAGCAACTCTTGAGCATGTTCTTACTGAGGATGCATTTGAACATATGATTGAGTTAGCAACCCTTTTCACAAAAGATGTACAGCGCTCTATTGATAAACACCAAGTTGATTGGTCAGTTGTGCAATTAGGTGCTCGAGCGGAATATCGCTTCACAAAACCTGCCCCTAAAAATGGCGGTCAAGCTGCAGCTGCGAGCAATGATCAACTAGATGAATATATGCATTTATACACAATTAATCGTGGAATTATGATGACACCATTTCATAATATGGCACTTATGTGTCCTGAAACTACGAAAGCAGATATTGAATTACACAATGAAGTGTTTAATCAGGCGCTAACTGAGTTAATTAGTTAAATTTCAATAATAAAATCTGGATAAGTAGTGGTGTAGCGAGCACGCACCATAATTTTGTCGCCAACCTGAACTTTATGGTTCTTTGGTAGTTGAACTAATGAAACATTCATGTGAGGCGTATCGGCAAATGCGAGAGATTTACTACCAAGATAAAAAGGCGATTTTGCTTTTCGCAATGCCTCAAACAATCCAAGCCCGATTGCAACAACACGCTGCCTAAGATTTGCTGGCATAGTAGGTGCACGCATCCCAATACCATGACGAGTGCCACCCCTGATGACTGCAATTTCTTTAGCACTGCTAACTTGCCCATACCCAAGTTTGCCGATTATTTTTCTGACTTCTAAAACTTCCGCATACATACTAAGTGCTGTTCGATCACCCAACCAAAAACTTGTTCCAACTCGCAATTTAGCATCAGGAAGTTGTGCTAACTCAGATTTAGTTAAGTGACTTACAAATAGTTGCTTGCCTGGCAATTGAGTAGCAATATCTTTAGCAAATGCAAAATTACTAGAATCACCAATTGGTAAATGAATCCCGTATCCAACTACTTGCATATCTGCAAACTTAGATATTTCAGATATTTCTACCCCAAATCTTTGTAATTTAGTTTTCAACTCGACAATTACTGGACCCTTGATTTTCGGCGAATGATTATCAACCGTCAAAATTAGATTTTCATCATTAATCTGATCATTAGCTCGAATTGGTTGCATCACAATAATTGGTTTTTGCCAGAAAGATCTTAATTGGGTAGCTTCTGCCAGTGTATCAACGGCAATTAAATCTAATTCCAAATGCTTTACTTCAGTGACTAATCTAGAAAAGCCTAAACCGTAACCATTACCTTTAATTACAGGTACTAATTCAATTCCAGTAGCAAACTCAATCAAATGTGTTTGCCACCTAGTGGTATCCAATTGCAGCACTAGGCTCATTTAAACCTCCGCACCAAAGCGTAAGCGGTCGCGATAGGTTTGTTTAGGACCAAATCAAACTCACCTAACCATTCAACAGCAGTTCCACCTAATCCACACTTGAAATTAAGTAGACCAACTAAAGGGTCAGTGTTATCTAAACTTGCAGATATTCCTCGTAAGTCATAGATTTGGTAGCCAGCCGTTTTACTATCGCGCATCATTTGCCATTGCAGAGCATTACTTGGGCGCAATTCTCTTCCAGTGGTACTAGATGCGCCATAGCTATACCAAGCACGATTTCCTGCTGCAACCCAGATAGCACCAGCTTCTACTTTTCCATCAAATTCAGCAAGATAGAGTTTTGCTTGTTTGCCAAACTGGGTTAAATAATTTTGAAAGTAACTTAAAGATCTTGGACTAAATACATCTCGGTTAGCAGTTTCTAAATAAACTTGATAAAACTTTGTCAATTCAGAAATATCGGCTACCCGAACGCGCACACCTACAGATTCAGCTTTGCGAATGTTTCTGCGCCATTGTTGATTAAAGTCATCCAAAATATCTTGTTCGCTTCTTTTTAAATCAACTTCAAATGTAAATCTGGGCTGCACATCACCAAAACCTTCAGTTGTTTCTTGATTAAACCCCATTGATATAAGTTTTTGTTTCAGATCAATGTGTTGTGTTTCTACGGGTTCTAGTTGATTTATGGAATGTACCTTTTCATCTGCCAAGCCAGACTTGAGGGATTCATTACTATAACGGTGCAGTAGCGCTTTTGGTCCAAATTTCATTAGAAAGCAATTTTTTGCTTTTAGGTACTTTGCTAATTCTAACAAAATTGAAGAATCAAAATCATCCCAGGTAAGAACTGGACCTTCTGGCAAATAAGCAAGTTTATATTTTTTAAATATCGGCACAGACTTATACAACACCAATCCAACACCAATCAATTTATCTGTTTTAAAGCCAATTAGTTCATAACTCCAACCCGTTTTGATTTTTCCCCAAGCTGGCGTTTGTAGAAAAGAGTAATCTGATTTTGTTGATAAGTAATTTTGATATTCAGATTCAGTTAATTTAACTATTTGCATCTTTAACCTAAACGAGAGCGCAGGAGTGTTATGTCTGCTGCTTGTTCTTGTTCATCACCTGGTGTTTCAGTAATTACTGGTGCATTGGCAGTTTTTATTGCTGCAATTAGTTGAGCTAACTCAATATTGCCCTGTCCGATATTGGCATGGCGATCCCGACCAGAACTTGCAGCATCTTTTGAGTCATTTGCATGTACTAAATCTATTCGGCCAGTAATGGATTTAATTTTTGTCACCGCATCAGTTAAATCAATTCCACCAGCCCAAGCGTGACAAGTGTCAAAACAAAAACCAATATCAGTATGTCCGACTTGCTCCCAAAGTTTGGCAATCGCTTCAAGTGTTCGAGCCATTGCGCGTTCACCACCAGCTGTATTTTCAATAAATACTGGTACTTTCATATCTAATTGATCAACTGCTTTTTTCCAATTAGCAAACCCTGCAGCTGGATCATCTTCTTTGGGCACGTGGCCACCGTGCACAATCACACCCTTTGCGCCAATCTCAAAGGCAGCATCAACTGTTTGTTGTAGAGCTTTACGTGAGGGAATTCGTACTTTGTTATTAGTGGTAGGGATGTTAATTAAATACGGAGCATGAACGTAAGCATCAATACCTGCATCAAGGAGTGCTTGCTTCATTCCGGCTGATCCACCAGCATGTGAAAAAGTAGGAGTAGACCAAGATTGCGGGTTGCCTAAGAAAACTTGAACAATATCTGCACCACGCACCTGTGCTTCAGTAACCACATTTCCAGGGGAGACGTGCGCTCCGATCTTGACCATTGGCTAAGCGTAGAGGGCGCGCCTTACTTTTGGTGCGATGCAGCAATGATTACGCTCTCTTTATGGCTCGCTCAGTAATTGATAAGCATTTGGCACGATTACCAAAGGAGCAAGCAGAAATACTCTTAAACCTGCGAGATTTGTTATTGAAATTATTACCAAACGCAACTGAAGCTATCTCTTATAACTTAGCAACCATAAAAATTCATAGCGTTAACTTTATTTCCTTTGATGGATTTAAAAATCATAATAGTATTTTTCCTAATTCTGGCTCTGCGACGAAAGCACTAGCAAAAGATTTGGCAAAATATGAGATTAGCAAAGGAACTATCAAGTTTCCGTTAGGTAAAGAAATCCCGCATGCATTAGTAAAGAAACTGATAAAGTTTCGAATATCTGAAATCAATGCAAGTTTTCCAAAGAAGTCCGGTGAGTACTTAGAGTTTTATGAAAACGGTCGACTTAAAGCGGAGGGAAGATTTAAATCTGCAAAATTGCATGGAAAATGGCAGTGGTATCGCAAAGATGGCACGAAGCTGCGCATTGGCGAGCTTAAATTGGGCGAACAGGTAGGGAATTGGATTACCTATGACAAGTTTGGTAAGCCATACAAAACAACTAAATTTGGTTAAAGTGAAATTAAACTTGCAATCTCGTTAGCACCATAATCGCTCATTAAAATATCGTAGTGATTTGTATTTGCAATAGTCAAGATTTTTACTTTTGGATACTTTTTCGATAAATCAGAAAGAAGTGCTTCTGGATAAAGACCAGTAGGTTCATTTTGTAAGCCACGTACAGCTCTAAACATTAGAACATTTCGATCTAAATTTAATAGTGCTTGATTAATCAAATCACTTGACCATAAATCAACTGAATCTTCAGTAACGCACTGGGGATTAGTGCTTGGCTTTAATTCTGGCGCGTTACCCACTAAATCGTGCTTAATGTAGTTAACCATTTCGGTTGATATTCCAGAATCAAAAGCCGGGTGTGCTCGCCAATAATCTATATATGCTTCTTGCGACGCAAAAGTCATTGCTAACCGAGCGAGAGCTGGACCTAGCACTAGCGGCAACACTTGCTCAACAGTCATACCAGGCGGCAAAGCAAGAGGTAACCCACCATCAATAAACACAATCTGACTTACTTGATTTGGATAAAAGTAATCAAGCGCTATTGCAACAAATCCACCCATGGAATGGCCTATCACTATTGGCTGATGAATTTCTAACTGGTTAATCGTCGCTTCCATATCAGCTGCATGTGCTTTCATTCCAAAAGGTGCAGGCAAATGATTTGAACTTGCTCTACCACGCAAATCTGGCGCATAAACCGTGTAACCAGAATTTATGGCATGGGCTGCTAAATGCTGCCACGCTAAATGATTAGAAGTGATGCCATGAATTGCCAAAATTGAGCGATCCGTTTTTTCGCCATATTGATAGACAGCCAACTGCCCACCTGTAACATCAACTAAATGTTTCTTTGTTGGTGTAATTGATGTCATCGAGCTAACCAGCCACCATCAACCACTACGGATGTGCCGGTCATCATTCCAGCTGATTCACTACATAGGAACAAAGCAATGTCTCCGATTTCTTTTGGCTCAATCAATCTTTTGATTACTGGTGCAGTTAGCATAATTTTTTCAATTACTTCTGCCTCTGATATGCCCTGTATTTTAGATTGAGACTCAATCTGTTTTTCAACTAAAGGAGTTCTCACATATGCAGGTGCAATTGTGTTTGAGGTAACACCAAATGGTCCTGCTTCCAATGCAATAGTTTTTGAAAAACCTTCAAGCCCATGTTTTGCTGAAATATATGCAGACTTATAGGGGGATGCACGATGCCCGTGTGCAGAGGAGATATGAATTAATCTTCCCCATTTTCTTTCATACATACCAGCAATCGCATTTCTAGTTAATAAAAATGGTGCAATCAACATTACCCGATGAATGTAAGCAAATCGCTCAGGATCGAACTCTTCAACTTTTGAAACAGTTTGTAAGCCTGCATTATTAACTAAAATATCAACATCTAATTTAATTTGTTCAACTTTTTTGCTATCAGACAAATCTAAAACCAATGGAACGCCATTAATTTGTTTAGCAACTTCAATCGTTGCTTCTTCATTTATGTCAATCACAGTAACTTCTGCACCTGCAGCAGCAAGACTTTCGGCAACTGCCTTACCTATTCCACTAGCTGCACCTGTAACTGCTGCCTTCTTGCCAGTTAGATCAATTTCAATGCCGTGCATAACCGCCTTCCTTTACTGTGCGTAGATAGCCAAAATGCTACTCGTGGGTAATTCAATACTCAATTCTGTGAGTGTTAAACCAAGCACAAAGTAAATCGGCATACCTGATAGTAGGTGTTGATTTTGGAGTAGCCCATAGGGCAAGGTAGTCTCTATTCGGGCCACCAGCTGGTGGCTCACTCTGTCAGAGAAGGAGTTCGCATGTTAGTGCGAAAGACGCTCCGCAATGTATTAGCGCTTGGTGTATCCGCAGCGCTGGTATTCGCGGGCTCAACTGCAGCAACTGCTGCACCAAAAAATGTTTGCTGTGTTGAAGTTTCAGTAATCTCTTCAACTTCAGGTGGCCTAAAGCCATTTGGTGATGCCTACGTTGCAGGCCTGGAGTGGGGACTGAAGCACTTCACCAAAGGAACAATGGTTGTAAATGGCCAGGCGATCGTTCTTACTAAATATGACGATGGCGGTTTACCAGATACTGCTACCACCCACTTTAAGACTGCCGTTGGAAAAGGTAGCAAGATTGTGGTTGGAACTATAAGCAGTGGTGTTGCACTTTCGCTCGCACCACTTGCTGCGCAAAATAAAGTTCTTTATATCTCAGGACCTGCAAAGCAGTTCCTAATTACTCAGCGCGGAAGTCAGTTCTCGAATAAGTACACCTTCCGCTCTGGTGTACAAACGGAACAAGATCTAATTCCAATTAAGGGTGCACTAGGTAACAATCTAGTTGGCAAGCGAATTGTGCTGTTCGTAGAAGATAATGCTTTTGGTGATGCATATATTGCAGCCGCACCAAAAATATTCCCAGGCGCAATTGTTGTTGGTCAGAAAGTAACTGGGACTCAAGCTGATTACACAGCAGATGTATTGCGTTTGCGACAATCAAATCCAAATACTGTGTTCGTTGCTTGGTCTAACACTGCAACATCTCTAGCCATGTGGACTGCAATGCGCCAACAGGGTGTCTTGGGACAAACTCCAATTGTTACTGGTCTTGCCCAAACTTCTGCATACCCAATCTTTGGTCAGTTACTAGGTAGCGAAAACGTTATCTACTCAAGCAGCTATTTCCCAGGAGCATCAACAAATGCAATTGGTAAGGCTCTGCGAGCTGACTATCAGAAAGCAAATCCAACATTGGCACCTTTCTATGGTGAAGACTTATTCACCCCAGATGGTGTTACTGCTGCCCAGATGATCGTTCAAGCGCTAAGCCAAAAAGCAGACAAGAAAACTGGCGTAACTAGCGTTGATGCAATGATTGCGGGTCTAGAGGGTTGGAAGTTCACTTCAATGAAGGGCATTTCACAAATCCGTAAGGAAGATCATGCGCTGATTCAGCCAATGTATCAAAGCCGCTTGGTTCGTGAAGGTGCAAACTTCATTCCAAAACTAGTTAAGTTGTATCCAAACGCAGCGCCACCGCTGAACTAAGAACAACAAACTAACAACTACCTTAAGATTGCGAGGCTCAGTGACTAGTAACGCTGCATTAAGCGTTTCAGATCTGAGCCTCGCAATTGGTGGTGCCAAGATTGTTGAAGGCGTTTCTCTTGAAGTAATAGCTGGAGAGACATTAGGCGTAATTGGTCCAAATGGCGCCGGTAAAACAAGTTTATTTAATTTAATTTCTGGATTAAGACCAGTTACTAGAGGCAAAATTTATTTAGGTGATGATGACATCACCAATGAATCTCCGGCAAGTAGAGCAAGTAAAGGCTTAGGTCGCACTTTTCAAACCTCAAGTGTTTTTACCTTATTGCCAGTTTTAGAAAACGTCCGCCTTGCGGCCGAAGCTGCAATGGGCGGATCAATGCGCATTACTAGACGGGCATATAGTTTTAAACCAGCAATTGCTAAAGCAGAAGAAGCACTAGCAGCAGTTGGATTAGCTGATAAGCGATTTACTCCAGCCGGCGCGCTTTCTCATGGCGATAAACGACGATTAGAGATTGCCATTGTGCTCGCAAGTGACGCGAAAGTAGTTATGCTCGATGAACCAATGGCGGGTATGTCAGTTGAGAATGTGCCAGTTCTAACTGAAATTATCAGATCGCTATCTCGCGATTATGGCCGAACAGTATTGATGGTTGAGCACCATATGCATGTAGTTTTAGGACTTGCAGATCGGGTAGCAGTAATGCATCAAGGTGAATTACTTATTTGTGCTGACCCGCAAACAGTTGTCAAAGATCCAACTGTACAAAGTGCTTATTTGGGTAAGTCATTATGAATTTAGAAGTTACTCAAGAAAAAGCACTGGAACTAAGTGACGTGCACGTGACCATTCGAGGATCACACATCTTGCAGGGTGTTAATTTTGGGATTGAGCCTGGAGTTGTAACTGGGTTATTAGGAAGAAACGGTGTCGGTAAGTCAACGACGCTTCGATCTATTGTTGGTTTAGTACCTCGAGTTGGCAGCATAAAGTTGTTTGGAAAGGAGATATCAAATCTTAAGGCACACGAAGTTATACGCTCTGGTGTTAGTTTTGTGCCAGAAGATCGAGAAATCTTTTCAACATTAACTGTATTAGAGAATTTAAAGTTAGCTGAGCGCGATAAACAACCAAATTACGACATTGTTTATAACTTATTTCCTGAGTTATTAAAACGCAAAAACCAACGGGCTGGCACGCTTTCAGGTGGTCAGCAACAAATGGTTGCTATCGCTAGGGCGTTATTAAATAACTCGAACTTGCTGTTAGTTGATGAACCAACTAAAGGACTAGCACCAAGGCTGGTAACTGAAGTAGCCGATGCACTTGAAGTTGCTGCTAAATCAGCAACTATTTTGTTGGTAGAGCAAAACTTGCCGCTAGTAAAGCGAATTGCAAAAAATATTATTGTGATGGATCAAGGTGTGGTCGTTCATAGCGGAAGTCCGATGGATTTAGAAAATGCCGATTTTGCTCAGCGAATGCTGGGCGTGAGTGGAGGTAGCCACTAATGGAAATCTTCATCACTTTGTTTATAACCGGCGTTGGACTTGGTGCGCTTTACTTCTTAGTTGCTGCTGGATTGAGTTTGATTTACGGCTTAATGGATGTGCTTAATTTTGCGCACGGAGCCTTCTTAACTGCAGGAGCATATGCAACTTGGTATTTCACTACATATGTACGAGCCGATGGCAGTTTAACTAGTTATGCGATTAGTTTGCTGATTGCTGGTTTAGTTGGTGCATTGTTTGCAGTTGCTACTGAGCAAATACTTATCAAATATCTATATAACCGGCATATCGATCAAGCTCTGGTAACAGTAGGTCTTGGATTTGTAGCTGCATCAGCATATTTGGGTTGGTTTGGTACCGACCCATTAGTGGTACTACCACCAGTCGATTTGTATAACGTTGTCCAAATTGGTGATGCATTTGTTGGTTTAGATCGATTTTTATATATTGGAGTGGCAGCAATAGTTTTATTGGCTAACTTTTTAATGCTTCGCTACACCAGAATTGGATTGATTATTCGGGCCGGTGTTGAAAATCGAAACATGGTTACTGCACTTGGAATTGATGTGCGCAAAGCATTTACCTTCGTTTTCTTTATCGGTGGATTTGCTGCAGGTCTTGGTGGAGCTCTTGCTACTACTTATGCATCAGGTGTTGGTCCAACCTTAGGGGATTCATTTTTAATTTATGCTTTCATTACCGTAGTAATTGGCGGAATGGGATCCGTTCCAGGTACAGCAATCGCTGCAGTTCTTGTTGGCACCACTCAAGTCTTAGTTAACTATTACGTCCAAGGATTAGGCGACTTCGTAGTTGTATTGCTGCTCGCTTTGGTGTTGCTTGTTCGACCTCAGGGATTGCTAGGCAAGGTGGTTCGCTAATGAATCTGCTACCAAGCAAATACCGATTTGTTCCAGTTGTTTTGATGCTATTGGCTGCCGTTAGCGTGTTTACCCCGGTAGTTGATGATCCAGGTCTACAACAAACTTTTGCAGTTGCTTTCCTTTTTGCAGCACTAGCACTCACCTATGACTTGCTGCTCGGTTTTACTGGTTTGCTTTCATTTGGCCACTCATTGTTTTATGCAGCTGGTGCGTATGGCGCTGCCTACGCGATGGCCCGTTGGGAATGGCAAATTATTCCAGCAACGATTTTTGCTTTGTTCTTTGCAACTGCAATAGCGCTATTTACGGGCGCAACTGCTCTTCGTGTAAAGGGAATTGCATTTGCGATGGTGACACTTGCATTTGCTGAAGCAGGACATGTAATCGCCACTTTGAATCTTTGGGGCTTAAGTAATGGTGATATTACTTTGCAACTTCGTCCTGAATCTGTACCAGAATTCTTTTTAGGCGTGAATAACACCAGAAATTTATTCTTACTTTCACTTATTACACTTGCGATTATCTATTTAGCAGTTTGGTGGTTAACTCAATCATCTGTTGGTCGAGTGTGGCAGGCCTTAAGAGAAAATGAAGAACGAGTTAGTGTTTTAGGTCTGAGACCATTTAGCTTTAAGTTGATTGCATTTGTTTTAGCAGGTGTTATGGCAGCATTTGTTGGAGTTGTGGCAGTAATTGTTACTAACAATGCGAACCCCTCGATGGGATCAACTGGAACAACTATTTCATTGCTGTTAATGGTCATTCTAGGTGGCATTGCGACCAGATGGGGTGCAGTGATTGGCGGCGTACTTTATGTGGTGTTGTCACAACGACTAACTACCTTGAACACCGAAGGCGCACTAAGTAGTTTCCCAGAATGGATTGGTGGTCCAATGAGTGAGCCCGCCTTTATCTTGGGTGTGATATTTATTTTGGTGGTGATGTTCTCCCCAGGCGGTATCGCGGGAGCGCTATATCGATTGAAGATGAAGTTTGGTTCTAGCGTCAAGTAAACTTAATGTCTGATGGCAAGACCGCTTTGGACACCAACTGCTACTGATTTAGTTATACACAAGTTATTATATTTTGCTCAAGTAAAAACTTATCCTGAGTTGCTGGATTGGACAATCAAAAACCCCGATCGATTTTGGAGTTTTGTTTGGCAAGATAGCAAAGTTATTGGCGAAATGGGAGACATAACCATTTCAGGAGAGGGATTTTTTGGCACAAAGTTTTTTCCGAATGCAAAACTAAACATTATTAATACCCTTTTACAGGGTGATGATGATCAAATCATCATAACTGCAATTACTGAAGCTGGAATAAGGCGCAAATTAACTAGATGTGAAGTAAGGCGAGCAGTAAATCAAGTTGCAAATGCCCTTACAGCAATTGGTGTAAAGCCAGGTGATGTGGTTGCAGCATGGGTGCCAAATGTTGCTGAAGTAGTTGTTTATACCCTTGGCGCATTGAGCATAGGCGCAGTTGTTTCAACTGCTTCTCCTGATTTTGGCACAACGGGTGTATTAGATCGCTTTGGTCAAATTGAACCAAAAGTATTACTGGCAGCACCAAACTATCAATACAATGGAAAAGATAATGACTGTTTAGATAGATTGCCTGAAATTGTGGCAGGACTACCAACTCTTAAACAAGTACTACTTATTGGTGCACAAAATGATTATGCTGATAACTTTGAATCTTGGTATAGCAAAAAATCTGATAAATTTCAGCCATTAAATCTACCTTTTGACCAACCTGGATTTATTTTGTTTTCCTCAGGTACGACTGGCAAACCAAAATGCATTGTGCATTCAGCTGCGGGTGTAATGCTGAAAGTGCTATCGGAAACAAGATATAACTTAGATATTCGTCCAACGGATAATATCTTTTACTACACCACTTGCGGTTGGATGATGTGGAATTGGTTGTTTATGGTGCTGGCAACTGGTGCATCAATTGTGCTATACGATGGCAATCCAGTTTTTCCACGTCCTGCCAGATTATTTGATATGGCACAAGAAGAAAAGATTACCCTTTTTGGAGTATCTGCAAAATATTTAGATTCACTTAAGAAGTTTGAGTTGAAACCAAAAGAAACACATAATTTAAGTTTTCTTAAAACAATTACCTCAACTGGCTCACCACTTAGTCCAGAAGGATTTGATTATGTGTACGAATCTATTAAATCAGATGTGCATTTAGCATCAATTTCCGGTGGAACTGATATTTGTGGCTGCTTTGTAATGGGTAATCCAATTCAGCCAGTTTACTCAGGCGAAATTCAAGGCCCAGCACTTGGAATGAACATGTCAGTTTTTAATGAATCCGGCAAACCAGCAAAAGTTGATGAAAAAGGTGAATTAGTCTGTCTACAACCATTTCCATCAAAGCCGCTTTATTTTGGTAATGATGATGGAGATAAGAAATACAAAGCTGCGTATTTTGAAAAGTTTGATGGTATCTGGGCGCACGGAGATTTTGCTGCAATTACAAAACACGGTGGCTATGTAATTTATGGTAGATCTGATGCCACTTTGAATAGTGGTGGTGTTCGAATTGGCACAGCTGAGATCTATCGAATAGTAGAGGAGTTTGTGCCAATTCAAGAAGCGATGGCGGTAGCGCAAGAGTGGGAGAACGACACAAGGGTAATTTTATTTGTCAAGATGCGCGATGGTTATGAATTAACAGATTCACTTGTTTCAGATATCAAATATCAACTTCGGGCAAAAGCAAGTCCAAGGCATGTGCCAGCAAAAATCATTGTCGCCCCAGAATTACCTCGCACCAAAAGCAATAAGTTAGTTGAGTTAGCGGTAACGGAAGTAATAAATAATAGAGAAGTAAAAAACTTAGAGGCACTAGCTAATCCAGAGAGTTTGGCTTGGTTTAAAAACTTGTCTGAACTGCAGGGTTAACTCTTTTTAGCTAGCCACTTCTTTCGCTCAGCCTCTGGCAGTTTCTCAATCGCATAGCGCAGCATCGTTCGAGGCATTACTGCAGAATGGTCAGATAAGAATCCCCGTAAATCTGAAATATTTCGCTTTCCTGCTTCGCGCAGCATCCAGCCGGTTGCTTTATGGATTAGATCATGGGGATGGTTGAGTAACTGCTTAGCGAGTAGCAGGGTGGGTTTGTTATTGCCAGCCCTAATGAAGGCAAAAGTAAACAGAACTCCAGTGCGCTGCACCCATAGATTTTTACTTTTAATTAATTGCTGCAATAACTTCATCGCATCAGCTTTATCAACTAAGTAGTGACCCAAATAGGGGGCGGTAGCATCAACTAGATCCCAATTGTTAACCTGGCCTTGCTTAACTAGTTTTAGATAGAAATCAAATATTTGTTTTTGAGTTTTAGCGTCTTTTGCTTTTTGATATTGCAACACCAAGATGGCTAACCCAATAAATCTAATCTCGTGATACTTACTAGCAGTTAATTTAGCTATTTCGGTAAGAGGTAAGTTGGTATTGGCTTTTGCGATTGATCGCGAAACTGGCACTCGAATACCAAGGAATTTGTCTCCTTCACCATAACCACCCTTTTGGGTTTGATAAAACCAAAGTTGGTCTTTAGCTAGTTTGGGATTTGCTAATTTGGTTAGCGATTTAATAATAGAAGCTGCCGCAGGCTGGGTAGGCATATAGCAATATTAGCAGTGATTGACCGCAGGCTATTTATAGTTTTGGTTGCAGTTCAAACCAAAGCCTTGTCCCCTACTGATTAATGCAGGATGGATTGGGTAAGTGTGTAGTTAGAGGATTTTTCGTCCGGAATGAGCAGATTGTGACGATTTAGTCAAAACTTATGCTCTCGGCGATACCCATTCCAGATCCAGCAGCAGAACGTGCTCGCGAGCAGATAATCTTAAAAGGGGATCTACCCAGCCCAACAAATCCGCCAACTGGCTGTGTGTTCAATACTAGGTGCTGGAAAGCTAAAGATATTTGCCGTAGTACTGAACCGCTATTACGTATTGTTGATAAAACTGAAGTTGCTTGCCATTTTCCAACTGCTGAAGTGGGTAATTAGAATCGCACTAAACAAAACGGTATGCCAACTGGATCTAGACATACCCAGAAAGTTTTAGAAGACTAGTTGATTAATTTGCCTCCTAGTTTTTCAACTACAACAAGTGCAGCTACCAAATCACTCACTCTGATATCAATATGTAGCTGAAGTGGAATTTTATAATCGGGCCAAGTTGGTACTACAAAGCTGACATTTGTTGCTTTAGTAGATATGTAACCGATAAATCATAATTTGATTTTTGAGCCATGAGTCCACGGTTTAATCTTTAATAACTTCTCTCTCATGGCAGCGCGTGTCGAGTGAAGGTCATAATTAGCTTGGACCCGCAACCAGTAACCATCTGATAGCCCAAAAAAGCGGCAAAGTCTCAGATCAGTATCTGGAGTTATTGCTCTTTTACCGTTAACAATTTCACCAATTCGTTGTGCCGGAACATCAATCTCCTTTGCCAAGCGATATTTAGTAATCTTCATTGGCTTTAGGAACTCCTCCATTAAAAGTTCACCTGGAGATACTGGGTCGATGTATCTGACTTCACCATCTGGTGAAGTCATTGCATCAGATAGTTTCATATAACTCAGCGCTCCTTAATGGTAATCAACTATTTCTACTTCGATTGAACCTTGATCGATCCAACCAAAACAAATACGCCATTGCCTAGTTATTCCGGTCGGCAAATGAGATGATCACTTTGGAATATTAACGCTTTGCGTTAATAACGCATAGCATACCTATTTGGGTGTGGAAAAGTAAAGTAAGGGCTGCGCTGCCCCCTTGGGTGTGAACAATTCTCGCTTGCTACCCTTGCCCTCGTTCTTGGGGAAACCCAATTACCTCCTGCCACTGAAACAAATCAGTGGCCGTTTAGTCCAAAGGGGGCTTAATTAGGTATGCGTGCCTATGAAGTCATGGTCATCCTTGACCCAGATCTAGAAGAAAAAACCGTAAAGCCTAGCCTTGATACTTTTCTTAACGTAGTTAAGAAAGACGGTGGCAAGGTTGATGGTGTTGATGTGTGGGGTCGTCGCCGATTGGCATACGACATCGCAAAAAAGAGTGAAGGCATTTATGCCGTTATGGAACTAACTTGCTCTGCTGATGCAGTTGCTGAGTTAGATCGCCAGCTAAATTTAAATGAAGCAGTGCTACGCACCAAAGTGCTACGCCGAGAAGATAAAGAGAAATAATGGCTGTTGGTGATGTCACAGTTACTGTAACAGGTAACCTAACAAACGATCCAGAACTTCGCTTTACCCCAAACGGGTTAGCAGTTGCTTCTTTCACAGTAGCATCAACAAGCAAAGTTTATGATCGCAATAGCAATGAGTGGAAAGACGGCGATACCGTCTTTATGCGCTGCAATGTTTGGCGTCAATATGCTGAAAACGTTGCTGAATCATTAACTAAGGGCACCAGAGTTATTGTTACTGGCAGACTTAAGCAACGCAGTTACGAAACTAAAGAAGGTCAGCAGCGTCAAGTTGTTGAACTAGAAGTTGATGATGTTGGTCCAGTTCTACGTTATGCAACTGCAAAAGTAACTCGGATGTCGCGTAATGACAATAGTGGAAATTCTGGCTCAGGACCTGCTGCAAACGATCCTTGGGCTGCTGGCAATCAAACCGATTCGTGGGGCGGCGGCTTTGCTGACGAGCCACCGTTTTAAGGAGAACTAATGGCAAAAGATACTAAAGGAAATTCAAATCGTCGTCGCAATAAAGATGATGATAAAAACAAAAAAATTTTCAAGAAAGTAAATCCACTTCTTCCTAAAGATGTAACGCATGTGGATTACAAAGATGTGAACTTACTTCGCAAGTTCGTTTCAGATCGTGGCAAGATTCGTGCTCGCCGCGTAACTGGATTGACTGTGCAGCAGCAGCGCGCAGTAGCAACTGCAGTTCGCAACGCTCGAGAAATGGCTCTGCTGCCCTACGCTTCAAGTGGAAGGTAAGAAATAGTTATGAAAGTTATTCTGACTAATAACACCGCTGGCTTAGGTGATGCTGGAGATGTGGTAGAAGTTAAGCCTGGTTATGCCAGAAACTTTTTGTTTCCACGAAACTTGGCAGTTCTTTGGACAAAGGGTGGGGCAAATCAAGTCTCAGCTATTCGTCGTGCTCGCACTGAACGTGCTATTCGTAGCAAAGATCACGCTCAAGAAGTGGCAGCGTGGTTGAAGGCCAACAAAGTCACTATTAAGACTCGCGTTGGTGAATCTGGCAAGCTGTTTGGATCAATTGGTGCGAGCGATATCGTTGAAGCAATCTACCGTGTTGGTGGAGATAAGTTAGATAAGCGAATTGTCCAACTACAGCATCCAATCAAACTTTCTGGAACACATAAAGTTCCATTGAAGCTTCAGCACGACATTGTTGGCTATGTAAACATTGAGATTGTGGCTGGCTAACTAAACCTAATAACAGCGCTCCCGGAAGCGGTATTAAATGAATACTGCAACTAGCGTGAAAGCAATCGCAGGATTGCTTCTCACACTACTGGTAATACCACCAGCCGGGAGCGCTGTTGCTTTTCCAACCGAAACCATCACCATCTCAGTTTCCGGGGATTTATTAGTTCACCACTCTCAATATGAGCAGGCTTTAGAGGATGGTGGAGGTAAATATGACTTTCGCAATCAGCTAGCCCCAGTTAAACCGCTATTAACTGCTGATATAAACATCTGCCATCTAGAAACCCCACTCACAAGTGGTAATCCCAGCACATACCCAATTTTTGCTACCCCTGATTCGCTAGCAATAGCAATAAAAGAAACTGGCTGGGATGGCTGTAGTGCGGCATCAAATCACAGCTTAGATCAAGGATCAGCAGGTGTTTATCACACAATCAGAAGCTTGAAAAGTGCCGGACTAGTTGTTTCTGGAATCAGAAACAAAGCGCAAATTAATAGAGCAACAGATTCTGCTGTTGGCTGGTTCCAAGTAAAAGACGATATTTCTGTTGCTCATCTTTCTTACACCTGGTCTACCAATGGCATCAGACCTAAATTTAATTGGTTAGTTAACGCACCCATTTCGGTTAGCAGCATAATTAATGATGCCAAAGCCGCTAAACGAAATGGGGCAGATTTAGTAATTGTTTCTATCCATGCTGGAACAGAATATGCTGTAACACCAAACAGTCAGCAAAAAGCTATCGCCCAGGCAATTACTAAATCTGCAGCCATTGATGCCATGGTTGGGCATCATGCCCATGTGGTGCAAGATGCTGAAATCATTAACGGAAAACCAGTTGTTTATGGCTTAGGTAATTTCTGGTCTGGCCAAGGAGCATGGTCTGATCTAGCTAACAGTCAATCAGGTGCTTTAGTAACGCTTAAATTCGAAAGAGTAATAAGTAGTAACACAACAGAAAAATCATTCAGTTATTCAGGATCTCAAATAGATCCAGTTTTCACCACCCCAGAAGCTTGGCAGGTTTCTCCCGCTGCTCGAATCTCAGCAATATCAAGATGGGGAAGCGCCGCCAGAAGCGCTGCAATAGAAATCAGGCGGCGCTTAGCCCCACTTAATTGAATAACCCAATAGCCTGCCTGAAAATGACTATTTTCAGGCAGGAATTACGCTTAAAAAATATTCAAACTATTTGTTATCTACAGGATGTGGGTGAGGATTCCCTCTCAATTTGATGGCTTTCTGACTATTACTGTGAAGATTTCCCACAGTTAACCCACAACCATTCCCCAGTTATCCACAGGCCATCCGCAGTTCATCCCCGGCTCCCCACACAGGACGCAGCGCATCTGTCAGAGTAACTGGGCACAATGCCCTCATGAGTGTGGCGGAATTTCCATCACCAGCGGGCGACGCTGGTTTTGATCGGCTACCCCCACAAGATATTGCGGCCGAGGCATCAGTGCTTGGTGCGATGCTTTTAAGCAAAGATGCAATTGCTGATGTAGTTGAAAATCTTCGAGAACTAGATTTTTATCGACCGGCGCATGCAACTATTTATGCTGCAATTATAGATTTGTATGGTCGCGGTGAACCAGTTGATCCAGTAACAGTTTCAGCACAGTTAGGTAAAACTGGTGAGCTAATAAAAATAGGTGGCGCACCTTATTTGCACACACTTGTTAACGGCGTGCCAACTGCAGCAAATGCCGAGTATTACGCACACATTGTGCGTGATAAAGCAATGCTCCGACGACTTGTTGAAGCTGGCACCAAGATTGCGCAACTTGGTTATAAAGGCGAAGGCGATGCAGATCAAATCGTTGATGCTGCCCAAGCTGAGGTGTATGACGTCTCGGATAATCGAGCCAGAGATGATTATCAACCGCTAGGCACATTGCTATCTGGCGCGTTAACTGAAATTGAAGCGCTCGGTTCGCGAGATGGCATTATGACTGGCGTGCCAACTGGGATTACTGAGTTAGATAAATTAACAAACGGCTTACACCCAGGTCAATTAATTATCGTTGCTGCTCGACCTGGTTTAGGTAAATCAACGCTTGGCTTAGATATTGCCCGTGCTGCGGCAATTAAACATGATTTAACAACTGCAATATTTTCACTAGAAATGAGCCGCATTGAAATTGTAATGCGATTGCTTTCGGCTGAATCGAATATCTTCTTATCCAGCATGCGTACCAATAAAATGTCAGATCAAGAATGGCAGCGACTTGCTCGCAAAATGAGTTTAATTTCTGAAGCACCGCTATTTATTGATGACTCAGCGAACTTAACCATGATGGAAATTCGAGCAAAGGCCAGACGGCTTAAGCAGCGCCATAATCTAAGACTCATCATTGTTGACTACTTACAACTTATGACTTCTGGTCGAAGAGTGGAATCTAGACAGCAAGAAGTGTCAGAGTTTTCGCGTTCGCTTAAGCTGCTTGCCAAAGAATTGGATATTCCAGTAATTGCGATCTCCCAGTTAAACCGTGGTCCAGAGCAGCGAACCGATAAGCGTCCGCAGTTGGCTGATCTACGTGAATCTGGCTCACTAGAGCAGGACGCTGACGTAGTGGTCTTAATTCACCGAGATGATGCTTATGACCGCGCCTCCCCTAAACGAGGTGAAGCAGATCTAATTGTTGCTAAACACCGTAATGGTCCTATGGCAAATATTGAAGTAGTGTTCCAAGGTCACTATTCCAGGTTTGCTGACATGGCCAAGGATGTGCCAGAACCATTTAATCCAACGGAAACTGCTGCTGATCGAGATTTTGAGTAATTAGTACATAGCTAAGCAAATCGTTATTCGGGCAGACGAGGCCCTGAGTTCAGCACCGGCCAAAAGCGTACCAATAATGGTACGCTACTGCTATGCCAACAATTCGAGAGCAGATCACTAATTACGCCGTAGATCGCGATGGCCTGTTTACGCTCGATGATGCTGCCGCACTTGGCATCCCAACTGTAGAACTAAGAAAGTTAACTCATCGCGGAAAGTTGACTCGAATTGGTCGTGGGGTTTATCGAACTGAGTATTCGCGGTTTGAACCAAAATCTGAATTTCGAGAGGCATTAGCTTTAGTGGGACCAGAAGCTTTTTTGATTGGTGAATCCGCAATGTCCGTGCATGACATTGGCGTATTTAATCCAGGGCGAATTCACATAGCCACTACAAAAAGAGTGAGAAGAAATCTCCCCAAAACTATTTCACTCCATAGGGTTAAAGACATCACTGCATATGATGTTATTGAATATGACCATGTTAGATCAGAGAGTGTCTATTCAGTTATTAAGAAACTCATTCCTATCACTGAATCTGGAAGAATCATTGGTGCGATAAGAGATGCAGAAAGATATGGAATTATCTCAACATCACAGGTGTCAGAATTAACAAAGATAATTACTCATCGCGATGATCAGAAAAGCCACCATCTGGCTTAACACATCTAAATCAATTAATTCGTGAGATTTTAATAAGGTCATAGAATTGATTATTACACTTTTAGATGGTTAGTATTATGCAGTGCAATGGAATTACCACTCATCTCAATATCAGAACAACTACACCAAAGAACAGAACCAGCAATTTACCGAGCAATTCAGTTTAATCACTGCCCGCTTTCAAGAACTGATGCTGCAAGGCTTACCCCCAACTAGTGAAGAAGCGCAAGCAGCAGTTAAAGCGCAATATGAATTCACTACACAATTCTGGCAACCAAATAGGGAAGCATTTAAATCATTAGCCCTGACCTACATCTTGCCTACCGAATACCGCAAGTATTACCAGAAGTTAGGTGACGGCGTGGGGCAATATGTTTATGAGGCAATCTGTTACTGGTCAGATAACAACTTGAATTAATTACTAAATCTAACTACATCACCTTGCGAACCGCGAGAAACTACTTCAACGGTGACATTACCAACCCGGACTTTATCTCCTGGTCTTAGCGCAGCATCAATGAAATCAGGATTAGTTGAGCCAACTCGACGCTGCACTTGATAGCCACCTTTGATGCTCTCAATGGTGGTATCAACGGTGTATACCAAGACACCTTCTAAGTTCTCTGGCATCTTGTCATAACCACCGCTGCGTCTAACTTCCGCCACTAACACTTTAGTGTCAGATAATCTAACTACGGCAGCTTTAACTTCATTGTTTCTATAGTTAAGCCGATCAATAGTCACTTCAACTGGAGTTGAGAGTTGATTTGGCTCTAAACATCTAACTTGATTATCAGTTAACCAACCTTGGATATATCGATTCCAACTGTTTAGCTCTAAATAATCTCCCCAGTTATTTGCCATTAAATCCCAAACCCCATAAGTGCTAGCTTGTGGTGAAATGGTGTAAAGGTCAAAGATGCCAAATAGATGGCCAGTTTCATGTGCCATCCATTGCCATGCCACCGTATCGTTTTGCTGATAAGCATCTGCCCCAGAAAATGTGCCGTTCTTAACTGAGCCATCTTCAGTTGATATATCAGTTGGAAATGCGGGGCCATAGGCAATTAATGACCAAGGAACCGTTTTTGGTGATAACACATAAACCACATCAAATAATGAGTAATCTACGACGGGATCAGCTGAAGCAAGTGCTGATTTGTAGTAACTGTGTGGATCACCACCATTCCATTGACCTAATTTATAAATTGCTGGATCAAAATTTGCTCGATGCCAAGTTGGTAGCACCTGAAAATCAAAACTCACCCGATTGTTGGACATCTCTTTGAAGTAAGTGTCCATCTTGGTTGCCATGTTGTAGAAAATCTCAGCTGGCACACCAGTGCCAGGGAGTGAAGCAAAATCAATTGGCAGAATTAACGCTTTTACTACCCCTTGACTGGTTAATCGATTAGCTGATTTGCCAAATCCAACATTCATGCCGCGATTAACATCTCGATCCAAGATCTGACATCTTGAGGTGGGAACAAATGCGGGTGCTCGATTCGTTTGATCATTCACCGAGACGGTATAAAAACCGGCGGTATTTGGCTTTAACCCAACAACGCTAGCAACGCCGGCAGCGGAAACAGTTAGCGAGTAAGTTCTTCTACTAAAGTCTTTGGTGTTGTTATCTGGTTCAACCGTGTCAAAAATGTAACTGCCTGGCGCAATGTTGAAATACATGCTGCCATCGGGATTTCCGTTAGGAAACCATTTCCATTCTTCGCCAGTTTTCCTAAGCCAGATACCTGGGCTGCGCAGTGATTGGTTCTTAAACTTTGGGTGATACACCCACAATTTCAAATTGGTATTTGCTGGAGCTGGCACAACCGATACTGGCAACTCAAAACTCATGGCTTGGCTGCCACCTGCACCACCGGCATAAACAGCCAATCGCTTAACTTCCGGCGTTGGCGTAACTGGGGTGGTTGGTGGGGTTGCTGGCTTATCAACTTTGATCCGCCAAACAAATTTCTTACCGCTTTTCTTGCAAACCAGGGTTTGCCCAGCAGATTTCTGTTGTTGGTTTGGCTTAGTGCAGACCGATCCGGCTTTAATTGGTGCTGCGTTAACTGGGGCAATAACTAACAGCGAAAGCGCGGTTGCGGTTGCGATTGATTTAAGAAATTTCATATTGCCCCGCGCAATTGAACAACTAAAGCCTGGTTTGGTCAATTAACGACGAGGCCGATAAACCGCAAGTTTGGTATTTCGATTGCGGTTGCGATTGATTTAAGAAATTTCATATTGCCCCGCGCAATTGAACAACTAAAGCCTGGTTTGGTCAATTAACGACGAGGCCGATAAACCGCAAGTTTGGTATTTCGATCTTTATGCTCAAAATCATTTAGTCGCTCAGTTACCAGCGCTAACTGATTTTTAAGCTCGCCCACCTCTTGATTAAGCGCAATGATGCGCTTAATCCCTTCGTGGTTCACCCCTTCTTTAACCAGCGCTGCCACATAGCGCGCCAGCGCAATGTCTCTAAGCGAATACAGCCGCTGCCGACCAGATCGAGAAGGTGAAACTAATCCCATCTTGTCGTAATGGCGCAGCGTCTGCGGATGCATTTCTGCCATTTCAGCGGCAACGGAAATCACATATGCCGGGGTGTTCTCATCTTGTGGCACCCCGTAACGCATTAGTTCTCTTCCGCCGTAACTTCAGCAGTTATTGGTTCCGCCACAACTACTTGCGCGGGGCGAATTAATTTATCGCCGCGACGATAACCTTTTCGCAGCACAGTTGCCACCGATGGCACGGTGAAGTTTTCCGATTCAATCATCTGTAGCGCTTCATGCTCACTTGGGTCAAATTCATCACCAACAGCTCCTACTGGAATTAAATTAAACCGCTCTACCACATTTGTTAAGTTATCCGCAACGGCAGCAAAGCCACCAGATAACTCTTCGTGTTCGCGAGCGCGATCAATATCATCCAAAAGCGGTAGTAATTGTTCTAGCACTGATGCAATTGCCAGATCTTTAATCAACTCCCGATCGCGATCAACGCGTTTGCGATAATTTGCATATTCGGCAGTGATGCGCTGCAGATCAGCTGTGAGTTCTGCTACTTGATCAGAATCATCTAATGAAGCAGCGGGGGCCGAAGCCCCCGCTCTTACTTCACCAGTTTCTGGATCAATCCGACGCTTATCAGTTATCTTGATGCCCTCGGCTGCTGAGTTTTCTTCACTCACGCTTTAGTGCTTTCTTCATCCACTACTTCAGCATCAATCACGCTGTCATCAGCTTGTTGCTGTTGTTGATAAAGCGCGGAACCAAGTGCTTGGGAAGCTGTTGCGACTGCTTCCACACCAGATTTGATTCGCTCTTGGGCAGTGGCATCTAGCACATCAACAGTTGCGGTTTCTTCAAGCGTTTTCTTAAGCTCAGCCAGTGGGGTTTCTACGTTGCTCTTAGCATCTGCTGGCAGTTTCTCATCGTTATCCTTGAGGAACTTCTCAGTTTGATAAACCAGTGACTCGGCTTGATTGCGAAGCTCAATTGCTTCTTTACGCTGCTTATCTTCTTCGGCATGCGCTTCCGCATCTTTAGTCATTCGCTCAATATCTTCTTTAGAGAGCGCGGAGCCACCGGAAATGGTCATAGATTGCTCTTTGCCAGTTCCCTTATCAGTTGCCTTTACATGCACAATGCCATCAGCATCAATATCGAAAGTGACTTCGATCTGTGGCACACCACGAGGTGCTGGGGCAATACCAGTTAGCTCAAACGTGCCCAGCTTCTTGTTATAAGCAGCCATTTCCCGCTCACCTTGGAAGACCTGGATCATTACTGATGGTTGGCTATCTTCAGCGGTAGTGAAGGTTTCAGATCTTTTAGTTGGAATGGTGGTGTTGCGCTCAATCAACTTTGTCATGATGCCACCCTTAGTTTCAATACCAAGGGAGAGTGGTGTTACATCAAGCAGTAATACATCTTTAACTTCACCCTTTAGCACACCTGCTTGCAGCGCCGCACCAACGGCAACTACTTCATCTGGGTTAACCGATTTGTTTGGCTCTTTACCATTTGTTAGTTTCTTAACTAGCTCTGATACTGCTGGCATACGAGTTGAGCCACCAACCAGCACTACCTGATCAATTGCTGATATTGCAATGCCAGCATCTTTAATTACAGATTCAAATGGCTTGCGAGTGCGCTCAAGCAGATCTGCAGTTAGCTGTTCAAATTGCGCCCGAGTTAACGTTTCATCTAAATGCATTGGGCCATCAGCTGATGCAGTTAGATATGGCAAGTTAATTGCAGTTTGATTAGCAGAAGACAGCTCAATCTTTGCTTTTTCGGCAGCTTCTTTTAGTCGCTGCATTGCCATCTTGTCATTCTTGAGATCAACACCGGTTTTTGATTTAAAAGTGTCAGCCAACCAGGTGATGATCTTTTCATCCCAGTCATCGCCACCAAGATTGTTATCACCGCTTGTTGCTTTAACTTCAACAACACCATCACCAATTTCAAGTAGTGATACGTCAAAGGTTCCGCCACCTAAGTCAAATACCAAAATGGTTTGCTCTTTATCGGCTTTATCTAAACCATAAGCAAGTGCTGCTGCAGTTGGCTCATTAATAATGCGAAGCACATTAAAGCCAGCAATCTCACCTGCTTCTTTTGTTGCCTGGCGCTGTGAATCATTGAAATATGCCGGAACAGTAATAACTGCATCAGTAATAGTTTCACCTAAATAAGCTTCGGCATCACGCTTTAATTTCATTAAAGTTCGAGCTGAAATTTCTTGGGCGGTGTAAGCCTTGCCATCAATTTTCTCAGTCCATGTTGTTCCCATATGGCGCTTTACAGATCTAATAGTGCGCTCTGGGTTTGTTACTGCTTGGCGCTTAGCCACTTCACCAACAAGCACTTCGCCAGTTTTGCTAAATGCAACAATAGAAGGGGTGGTTCGAGCCCCTTCCGCGTTGGCGATCACGGTTGGGTCGCCACCTTCTAATACGGACACCACGCTGTTGGTGGTTCCAAGATCAATACCGACTGCTCTACCCATGGGGAACGCTCCTTATTCCTAACTAATGACCGAATAATCAGCCATTAAGTCTGAAAACCCAATTTAATGATTAGGGTCAGTATAGATTACTTGATCCAGTTCGGCTCAAGTAATCAAATGAAATCTACTTGATTCTTAAAACGGTATCGGTGCCACTCCCTCATAAAGTCTTGGTAAAATGAACCAAGAGTCTAGGAAAAAATTCAAGAATTAAGGCCTATCCGGCGCGACGAAAAGGAGTGAGTCAGAAATGTCGATCACTCCCTGCAATCTGAATATAAGAAATCAAGTGACTTCACGGATCACTGGTGTTGCTTGATCAAAAAGAGTCTTCATTTCATTACTTCAATTTCACTTTTAACTGGTTTGATTGTTGCAACCCAAACAACAATTGCAACAGCGCCAGCTAGCGCTAATGCAACAGTTCAAATTTTAGATTTAAATGCGAAGAGTGCTGGGACAGGCGCAAATAATTGGGTAGATGCAATTTCTAATGCCAATATTACCTCGCCTGGCACAGCAGGAAATACTTTTCCAACTTGGACTGCCACGAATAAGTTTTTTGCGTTTAATGGTTCAAATCACATTTATAAGAATGTGCAGTACTCAAATCCAAATGTCATGTCGATTGAATTGTGGTTCAGGACAACGTCAACAGGCGCAAAAATTATTGGTTTTCAAAACGCTGCTGGAAATGGATCTGGAACCACTTCTTATGACCGCCATCTCTATATCGACAATACTGGAAAATTACGATTTGGTTTGTATAACGGAGGTGGATTCAATTACGTAACTAGTTCAGCTGCAGTAAATGATGGATTTTGGCACCATGCTGTTGCTACTTATTCAAGCGGAACTGCAAGATTGTACGTTGATGGTGCCGCCCAAACGCCAACAACAGGAATTAACACCTCAACTCAGGATTACAACGGATTTTGGGTAATTGGCGGCGGCAGGCTATCAAGTTGGGCTGGATTAGATAACAGCGGCAATAGTGCTGCTGGCTGGACCGGTGATTTAGCTGTCGCAAGGGTATACGGCTATGAACTAGATTCAACTCAAGTTTCAACTTTGCGCACTCAAGCTGCAAACGCTCAACAAGTTACCGTGACTTTTGATTCCAATACTGGCTCTGGCAGCATGTCAGCCCAGCAAATTACTTACAACACGGCAACTGCAATAACGAGTAATTCATTCACCAAAACAGACCACTCATTTGCTGGTTGGGCAACGAGTTCTGGTGGCGCAGTTGCTTATGGCAATGGCGCACAAATCACATTACAAACTGATACAACTTTGTATGCAAAATGGAATTTAACGTGCTCGCCTACAACCTCTAATTCAGGTGGAGTTACGACGCTTACATTTACTGCAATTGGTTCATGTAATTGGACCGTGCCAAGTGCAATCAGTTCAGTAGAAGTTGCAGTTGTTGGTGGCGGTGGTGGTGGCGCATTTGGAAACAACGCTGGTGGCGGTGGCGCCGGAGAAGTATTGGTAACGGGATCAGCCACGCTATCTGGTAGTTCAGTTATCAATACTTCTGGAACAGCAGTTACGCCAGGATCGTCAGTTCAAATTTCGATAGGTGCTGGCGGCACTGGTGGTTCACCAACTGGATCAACCCAGGCGGATGCCATAAACGCCTGGAATTCAAATTCCAGCACCTCAACTCATGGCGGGAATGGTGGCAACAGCGCATTTGGTTCAGTTACCGCTAGAGGCGGTGGCGGTGGCGGTGGCGGTGTGGGTGGAAATCTTCGAGCAAATGGTGCAGATGGTGGTTCAGGTGGTGGCGGTTCAAGTAGCGGAAGTGGAGGTCAAACTGGCGGTACCACATATTCCGGTTGGTCAAGCTTCAAGAATGTTGGTGCTGCTGGGGCCAATGGTGCCGGCGGCGGTGCTGGCGGCGCAGGTGTCGGATCTAGAGGCGGAGCTGGCGTAACTGTGCTGGGCAAGAAAGTAGCTGGTGGTGGTGGTGGCTGGGGAGGGCTTGGCGGCGAAGGCAGTCTTACTGACTCAGTTTTAGGCGGCAACGGAAGATTAAACTTTGGACTTTGGCCTTATGCCGGAACTGCACCAAATTACACATCAGTAGGTGTGGCAAACACTGGAACGGGCGGTGGCGCAGGTGCACCTGGCGGCTCTGGTGTTGTAATTGTCAAGTATGCAAATGCAAAACTTTCAAGCCCTAGCTCAGTAGCAGCAACTGCAATAAGTTCAAGCACGATCTCGGTAACTTTTAATTCTGTGGCTAATGCAGTTTCTTACAGGGCACAAGTATTTGATAGTGGCGGCACTCAATTAGGTAGTGACTACGCGAATTTTACTTCTGGTGGAAAGATATCTGCTTTATCACCTAATACAAATTATTCGGTTAAAATCATTGCTGTTGGCGACCTTACAAATTACAACAATTCAGATCCTTCAACTGGAGCGAGTGTAACTACACTGGCTTCTCGATATTTGACTTTCTCTGGTACATCTGGCCACTATGCATCTACAAACACCGCAGTGATACCAACCACGGGTAATTTCACTATTGAAGCGTGGATTTCTCCCTCTGATTACAGTGCAAGCCGAGATGTTTCAACGTTCTTGTCTCAAGGGTCAGGTAGTAGCAGAATTTACTTTAAGCTCAATTCTTCTGGGCAGGTTTTGTTTTATCGTGATGGAGGCGTTGCTGAACGATCTTGTGGCAGCGACATCATTCCAAAAAATATATGGAGTCACATCGCGGTATCCGTTAGCTCGAACAGTGCTACCTGTTACATAAATGGAGTCGCGAAGAGCACTAATCAGGCACTTGGGAGTAATGCTCTTGGGACTGGTTTTTATATTGGTACATATGCTCCTGATCCAGCAACTACCAGATTTACCTTCGCAGGAAAAATAGATGAAGTCAAAGTTTGGAATACCGCTAGAACGTCATCTGAAATATCAAATAATTTAGAGAACGCACCCGTTATAACGGATTCAGCATTAGTAGCTTATTTCCCTTTTGATGAAACATCTGGCACATCGGCTGCCGAAATGAAGAGCGCAGCTAACAATCTCACACTAAATACATCTATGACATTTGGTCCGCTGATTAGAACAATTACCTACACAGCAGGAACTGGTGGCAGCGGTTCAAACATCAGTGAATCTTCTGCTTCTGATCACACTTCAGCTTTGACGATCAAGACTGCAGGTGGAGCTTCGAGCCTATCTAAGGCAGGTGCATCGATGACTGGCTGGAACTCTCAGGCCAATGGATCGGGCACAAGTTATGCCTTTAGTGCGACATATTCAGGTAGCGACAGTTTAACTTTACACGCGCAATGGGCATCCACTCTCACCGTCACTACGCCATCAAGTGGACTTACAGGAACGGTTGCTTCAGCTTATTCACTAACTATTTCCTCTTCTGGCGGCAGTGGCGGAAATGATTTTACGATTACTTCAGGTTCCTTACCTGCCGGCTTGACCCTAAATTCATCAACTGGTGTGATCTCAGGAACTCCAACGACGGCAGGTTCAAGTGCTGTTGTTGTTTCGGTAACGGACTCAAGTAATGCAACAGTTTCCACCAGTAGTTTTACCATCACAATTGGGGCAGCAACTTTGAGTAATGCTGCAACACCAACAGTTTCGGCTACTTCGGCTACCTTAAAGTCGATTAACGTATCTTGGAACGCTGTTGCAAATGCTTCTTCTTACACAATTATTGTATATGCCTCAAATGGAACAACAGTAAGAGCAACACTAACTGGCTTAACTGGAACCTCAAAAACGATAACTGCAAGTGATTTTGCAGCGATAGCAGATAACACGGTTTATCAGATCTCTTTAACTGCGGTGGGTACTGGTAATTATGCAACTAGCAGTGAATCTAGCAAGGCCAGCGTTACAACCAATGCAACCTATACCGTTACTTACAATTATAACGATGCAACAGGTGGTAATTCCACAGCTTCAAATTCATTTATTCCAGGTCAAACTGGAATTACTTTACCTGTTCCGACGAGAACCCATTTCACCTTTGGGGGTTGGTTTGATAATGGTGGCTTCCTGGGAAATGCAATTACTTCACCTTATTCACCAACTGCAAATATCACGCTATTTGCAAAATGGACAATAAATACTTATGTAGTGACTTTCAATAAGAACGATGGAACTGGGGCAACTACAACTCAAAATGTAAATTCAGGTGAAGCATACAATTTAACGGCTAATTCATTCACTCGATCAGGCTTCACTTTTGTGGAATGGACCAGAAATGCAGATGGTTCTGGTGCTGCTTACGCAAACTCCGGATCGTTTTCCACTTCAAGCAATATCACTCTTTATGCCCAGTGGACCAAAATAAAAACCAGTAATCTAATAGTTAATTTAGATGCTACAAACCCACAAAGCCTTGCAACAAACTCGATAACTTGGAAATCGGTAAGGCCAGGTAGTTCAACTTCATCCCAGGTAGGACAAAGAAATGTTGCTTATCTAGATCAGGGTGGTGTTAAGTCCTTAACCTTTGATGGTGATGCCGATTATTTTGAATATGCAACTGTAGCTGACAGTAGGGTAACTGGTGCCATGTCATTTGAGATGTGGATTAAACCTGGATCGTTGCGCGAAGGTTGGAATATATTGGCAACTCGATGGTTTTCAGATATAACAGGAGGTAGCAGCAGTTCGCATGACTGGCATTTTGCTATAAGGCCTGAAGGTGTGAATGGTCTTAAGTTAAATCTTTATACAACCGGGACTTACGACCAATTTGGCTCACGCGTATTCACATCCAATTCACCATGGGTTTTAGTTGGTTTCACAATAGATGGCTCAAATAATCTGAAGTTTTATGTCAATGGCGAACAAGATGGTGCGACAATAGCTAATATCGCCCGAACTAATCAGTCAGGCTCAAAGTTTTTCATTGGTGATCCAAGAGCAACTGTTGGATTTGCCGGCGGCATCAGCAAGGTAAGGCTATATAACACTGCTTTAACGGCTGCTGAGATGTTAGCTAATTTTGATGCAGATTATGAATACTTCAGTTTAAGAAAAATAACATTTAATGAAAATATTGGTGCCGGATCAACTAGCAGAACTCAATATATTGCAAACAACACTGCTACCGCATTAACTGCGAATGCTTTCACCAGAAGTGGTTTCAGTTTTGCTGGCTGGTCTACTACATCGGGTGGAAGTGTTGAATATGCCAATAACGCAAACATCACCCTAACTGGTGACGCCACCTTATATGCAGTTTGGACAGCGAGCAGTTACACAATCACGCTAAACAAGGGAACAACCGGTACTGGGTCCAATCAGACTTTGACTAAAACAGTTGGCCAGGCGTTGACGCTACCTAATTCTGCTACTGCCAATGGTTACTTCACTAGAACTGGATTTACTGTTACCGGTTGGAGCACAACTGATGGTGGCGCACAAACGCATGCCTTAGGCAGTAGCTTCACGACTGAGGCAGCGACAACTCTGTATCCGGTTTGGACTGGCAATGCACTCAATCCAACCTTTGGTACACCAACTGCAACAGCATCT
>VGBH01000007.1 GCA_016870575.1 Actinomycetota bacterium | reverse complement strand
TGTATCTCCTGCGAACTTAAAAAAGACTTGCTTTCAACGAGAAGAGCCAAGATTTTTTCGCGTCTCGTCGAACTTCTACGTTCTTTAGGCCGCTTCGCAATTCTCTTCATAATGGCAATTGTAGTTTATGAGTTGTGCCCGTCAGTGGCCAGCGAACATGTTGGTTCTGACATGTTCTTATCCATTTCTTCAAGTTACACACTAATTTAGTGCGCATTACCTTTACGCTCAGTTTTGTTGGCCAGATCAACCAGGTGGGTTACCCGAGCGGCCAATGGAAGCGGACTGCAAATCTTCCGGTAATTCATACACCAATTCATACACCCCCACCATTAAGTCACTCGGAATAAATTCATACACCAGGGCGTTCGGATAGGTAACGGTTTTGTAGTTAGGCAGTAGCCCAAGATCCGGCTTATAGGGCGACTCTTCTCCCACAAAGTTAGAGAATCAACTTCCAGATATGCAACTAATGGTTTATCTGTCAATCCAGAGAAAATCAACCCCGGTCTGCGCGGTTTGGGTAGCGATTGCGGCTGTGAATGCGGGCAGATAGGCCCCTAGAACTAACTCACCGGCCTTGAGTTTCTTCTTTAGCGGATGCGGGTACATAGTTGCCTTCTGAAGGGGTCAATGAAACCACCATTTGTTTAGGACTGCAGGTTATCACCCGCGACGTTGGTCGGTCAATGCTGATTCAATTTGGGACTCGTTGTACTAAAGTCGATTATCAAAGAATTGCTTGTTTAAATCTTAAATGCTTTCGACAGTTTATTTCAAAAGAAAGATCCGAGTTTCGTGTGGTTCAAAAGATATTGAAGATCCATTAGCTTCTATCTTGCTACCGCCATCTAATACTTCAATAGGCCAACATTCTTTCGTTGGGTTGAATGATTTAGGTTTACCGGCAAAATTGCGAGCAAATGCAACTCGTTGTTTACTCTTACTTCCCACTCGCAGAATAAATCCAGATTGTCTTGGATGAGTAGGCGCTATACCTGCAATGCGTGCAACTTCATCGAGCAGCGCGGGCAAATTTGATCCTTCCTCTGCAGGATCAACAGGAGGAGTAGAAGCTGCAGGCCCTGCAGTATCAGCAAGAGCAGGATGTGGAGCACTTCCAACCAGCGATCGACCGATTTGACTTCCGTAGCGCATTCGGACAGATTTGTTAGGCGCATAACGAGTTCCACAAATCTCGCCCGAATCACTAATCAGCCAGGGCTGCGCGCCTTCTAGTACATATTGTTCACAGAAGTTCAATCCTGTTACGCGAAGATTGCTTGATGAAAGCCCAATAAGCGCAGATACTTCTACATCATTGTGAGCAGATCCAAACAATTGTTTCAGTCGCTTTAATCCATTTGCTTTGCGAAGCCAGCCATATTCAGTGAAGTGTCCAGTCATTGGTCCAGCCAAAATTGACACTCCGCTTTGAGCTGCTTCTTCTATTCTTTGAATCATTTGGTCACTTAGCACAATATTGTTTGGCAAAACCAGCAGACGTATCTCACTAGACAGACCCGAGCGCTCCCAGTGCGTTGAGCTTAAAGTAGAAACTTCATAACCAGCTAGCGTGAACCCGCCAATAATTCCAGCTAACTCTTCAATTCGCCTAGGGGATTGAGTAGCAGCACCAACCCCTTCTTCATAAGCAAAGCCATGCCAATCAACGACGATTGCAATTTCAGCAGTGGGCCAATTAAGTTCGTATATCAAATCGGCATTTCTTTTTGTAGCAATCATTAAGTTAGAAACGCCTAGTGCGCGCTTGGGCTATTGGCCATTTTCCATAATGAATCCGAAATTAGGGGCTTCATTCCCATATCGCTCTGGTCGATACTGCCAAAAAAGTGTTGTAGTTGCACCAAGAGATATGAAAAGTAATGGTGCGCTGACAACTTCGGCTGGCGTGCGGGCAGTTGATGGGTAGTGCGTCCACATTGTGCCGCTGGGCATTTCAACTAATCCCCAAGGTTTACCTGTAGCTGCTGATCGTGTAATAACTGCACTTAGTAGTTGCATCCATAAATTTCCTTTAAACTGACTGGTTCCCCAAGAATCAACAAGTGAAGCTAAATCTTCTAAAACCCAAGGACGAGCAGTTGCTGATGCTGCAGTTCCACCGGTGTGACAGAAAATTGCTGCATGAGGCGCATACTCGCGCACAATGTCACGGCGCCATTCAAGCTGGGAAAAGATTCTTTCGGCGCAGAAGAAAATTCTGTCCATGCCATCTGCTGGTCGGCTGTGAATTCTTATTTTTGCTTCTTTGAAACTATTGAGTGAAGTTAAATGCAGTTCATTGTATTTTTCGATTGTTCCGTAGCGTCGTTCTAGAAAATCATGAAACATCTCTTGTTGGCATGGATGATTCACATGTGTTTCAGTTAACCCGTAGAAAGGTTGCATCTCGTTTTGTAGATCAAATCCGGCTAATGCTGGATTTTTCCATATTGTTTCGCAGTTGCAGCAATAAACTTAGTTGCCAACTCTTTTGCTTTCGGCTCATCTAGACAAAATCCAGGATAACCGCCAAGTGCGACGCTTCCCTGATTCTGAACAATCTCAAAATTAGAACCATCAGGTTTTACTAATAGTGAATCAGGCAACAGTTTCAGCGCCCACTCCGGTGGTGCTTCAACTACTAAAGTGATAAGCACAGTTAGGGAATGTTTTTGGGCCAGCGCGAAGAGTTGGTCATGAGCGGAGAAATCCCATATTCCCTGTTCTGGCTCAACTGATCTCCAGAACAACCAGGTGCGAATCGTAGAAAAACCCATTTCAGCTATGCGTTTGAAATCAGATTCCCAGTATTCCTCAGGCGGATTGGGGGGACGCAAATACATAATCCCCATAATTGGCTCAATATTGGCAGTCATGATGCCCAACCCTAAACCAGTAAATTGTCCTGCGATAGAGCTGATCGCTGGTTTTTATGCAGAAACTCGCCAGTAACAAAGTCTTGAAACTACAAATTGGTTTTTCTAGCAGTACTAATAACCAATCTTGCAGCAGGAGATGATTTAGTAGATATGAGAAAAATTTTTAACACAAATCAACAATCTTTATGTTTATTCGAAAAAAGAATAGTGATAGTCTTCCGCCGTGAATTTCTCAGCCGGAGGTTATTGGGAAATTCTTAAGTCTCCTGGCACTTCCAGATTATTGTTTGCGGCAATTCCGCCGCGATTCGCCTATGGAATGATTGGCCTTTCAATCTATTTTAAAGTCCACCAAGAAACTGGATCTATCGCTTCTGCTGGACTTGCTGCCGGCGCTTTCGCTATTTCAAGTGCTTTTACCACTGGACTTAGAGGAATGGCTGTTGATCGATTCGGAATTGTGATACCGATTGGGATTATGGTTCCTCTGTATTCAAGTTCTCTTTTTTCGTTGAGTATGAGTAATGATCTTACGTTGATGATCATTCTTTCTGCACTGGCAGGTTTTCTTTCACCACCAATAAATCTATCGATTAGGCCGCTGTGGAAACTCATAGTTGGTTCTGAGCAACTTCGCACTGCATATGCACTTGATTCATCGGTAAATGGTGCAATCGCTGTTTTCGCACCATTACTAGCAACTACTCTGTGTCTTTCTATTAGTCCTCAAGTTTCTCTGCGAGTATGTGCTTTCCTTTTGATATTAGGTATGGTTTTGTTGCTGCCAATTCACCACGTGAAAACTTGGCAACCAGAACCTAAAGTTAGTGATGAGCTACAAATTTGGAAAGTCCGTGGTTTTCAATTATTGCTACTTGAAGCCATAATTATTGGTTTTGGCAGAGGAGCATTTGAAATTGGCGTGCCTGCAGCTGGTACATCAGCTGAACAACCCAACAGGATTGGTTTAGTTCTTGCAATTGGAGCTGTGATGTCTGTGGTAGGTGCAATGTCTGCCGGCGTGATAGGCACAAGAATTTCAACAATAAAAGGATATCGAACAACGTATTTGCTTTGGGCGTTAGCAGCTGTTCCGTTATTTTTTACCAATATGGATTGGTCGATTATGGTTACCGTTGCTTTCATTGGATTGTTTGGTGGCGCTATCCAGGTCTTTTATTGGGAAATCACTGAAATTGTTCGTCCTAAAGGAACTGCTGTTCAGGCTATTGCTTGGCTTTGGTCGGTCGGAGGCGCTTCGGCTGCGCTCGGGATAGTTGTTGGGGGATACCTGGCCGAGGAATTTTCACCAAACTTCTCACTAGCGCTAATGAGCCTTTCACTATTTGTTGGTTTGTTTATCATTAATTCTGGAAGAAAGTATCTCACCCCTCAATATAGTAAATAAGTTTAAGAACGGGAATTTTTGGTTTATGAATTATTCCTTTTCACACTGATTGAATGCTAAAAATTGACTTGGTAATTTTATATCTGGATTATTTGTTATTTTGCTGGCTGAAGCAATTAATTACCTAGTTAGTTGATCTATGTGCTTCTATTTATACAACTATTTATCTCACGAGCTAAATCTAGTTGCACATCTTTCACAAATTCTGGTGCAACCCCAGCGAGCGCATTGAATCCGTGAATGGCACCTGCATACTCTTTGAAATGTTTTAGTGCCCCTACTTCTTTAAGTCGATTTGCATATATTCGCCCATCATCTGCCAACGTGTCATATTGAGCGGTAACTACTATTGCTGGTGCAATATTAGTTAAATCATTGGCAAATGCTGGAAATGCATATGGATTAGTTTTATCTGATTCATTTTGTGCATATTGATTTTCATACCAACGCATTACTTTTGAGGTGAGTCCATAACCTTCGCTGTAGTTATTTGCACTTGGTAAAGATCCGTCATTTCCAGTGCAGGGATAAACTAACATTTGAAAAGCTAAATTAATTAACTGGGTATCTCTTGCCTTTAGTGCGACTGCAGCCGCTAAATTTCCGCCAGCGCTATCACCACCAACCCCGATTTGATTTGGATTTATTCCAAGCTTTTCAGCATTGCTAGCTACCCATTCCAAAGTGGTATAACAATCATCAAATGGAATGGGGAATGCTCGCTCAGGTGCTTTTTGATATTGCACTTGAATAACCATAATATTGGCTTTATTGGCAATTGATCTAACTGTTGGTTCAAATCCATCCATATTGCCAATCACCCAACCGCCGCCATGGAAATACAACATTACTGGAAGATTTCGTTCAGCATTTGGTCGGTAGATTCGAATTGGTAAATAACCGGTTGTTCCAGCAATAACTCTGTTCTCAATCTGATGGATTGGCTCAGGTGCACCAATAAATTCTGGGTTTGGCAAAGTTATCTTTCGGTACTCGTTGATTGGCACTTCCCAAGGGAGTGACAGGTTCATTTTTGATCTAACCGTTAAATAATCTGAAAACTCTCTTATTAACGCCATCTTCCACTCGAATCTATTAGTGTTTCATATTATTTTAGCCACCTCAGTCGCGCTAAAATGTTTTCATCTTTATTTCAATAAAGGATACAACGGTATTTGGTATCGGCGCTAGAGCAAACTAGGGATTTTTTGCTCTTCAGCTAAGTTAGCTCTTCGGAACCAAATTGTGACGGCAGTTGAAACCAATACAATGAAAAGTGAATACAAAGCAGGAACAATCAATACTTGACCAATTCTTTGATCATCGCTGAAATTAAGTAAAACAATTGCAATCGCTAAAGGTCCGTTTTGAATACCAGTTTCTAAGGCAATCGTGCGGGCATTCATTGGGTGCATTCGGAACCCACGGGTTAGGAGGTAGGCGATCGTGATGCCAAACAAGCCAATACCAATTGCGACTACATAAGTTTGCCATGGGGTAGATGAGAGTAGATCCCAGTTTCTTGGTACCCAAGTTGCAAGCAAGAAGAGGATAAAGAAAACACCAAATAGTCCCCCGAGTAATTCAAGTATTGCACCAACATTGGCACTGAATTTTCTAACTAACATCTTTAAAACAACAGGTATTAACAAAATAATCAGCGTGACAATAATATTTCTAGGTGGAATCTGCTGAGTGGCACCACCTTCTGGAAGTAGTAATCCTAAGAATAAATACAACGCTAAGGGAGTCATGAAAATAGCCCAAAGAGTTGAATTGGTTGTCATAATTACACTCAAAGCTAAATTACCTTTGGAAAAATAGGTAAAAATGTTAGAAGTGGTTCCAGCTGGCACACTTCACGGCGGCAAATCACAAGCAGTTCGCACTCGCACTTTAGTTCAGTTTAAAAAGCAAGAAAATGCGGTTTTAGTAGCGACTGATGTTGCTGCACGTGGAATTCACGTTGATGATGTGGACTTGGTAGTGCACTTTGATGCACCAGCAGATCACAAGGACTATTTACATCGGTCTGGAAGAACTGCTCGAGCTGGTAGAACTGGGCGGGTAGTTGTACTAACGACTCAAAAAGATAGAAAAGCAGTAAGTGGAATTACTAGCAGAGCTGGGATTGAACCAAAAGTCTTGACCATATCGTCAATGGATGAAAACCTGGTCAAAATCACTGGAGCGAAAAAACCCTCTGGTATACCAATGGTCCAAAAAGAGACAGTAGTTGTTAAGAAACAAACTGGTAGAACACAACGACAGTCTCGCGGACAAGGTAGCCGAGGTAGATCGAGTGCCGGTAGAAATTCTGCACGCAGAAAGTCCAACAGGCATCAATCCCTGCGTAAAGGCAACAGATAAGCCTCTAAATGCCTTTTGGAGTAGTTTCAAAAATCCGATTGCTAAAGAGAATAAAACCGCGTGATAGAGATCCATGGAGGCCCTAAAGGGCTATGGAGTGTTATGGGATTCGGACTGATGCCTTTTCACAATTATTTGACTGCCTTATTTTGGTCTGACTAGACTTCGATTCCGTTTCGTATTGGGGGCATTAGTGTCAGAACCATGCTTCATAGCGGGCTTATGTTCCAATACAACTATGGGATTATTCTGATAACCAAGTATTGCAGTGCCATTCTGTTCTGAGATTAAGTCAAGTCCAACTGCATCTCGATAGAACTTAATCATTAAATCGAGATCATTTACCCAAAGACTTACCGCACCCATTTTCAAAGTATTAGCTAGCTTGGTTTCAGTCACAGCAACATCATAGCAAAAATAGTTGAATTTTCAACTATATCTTAGACAGCGGTTATGACTGCTGAATCAACTAGCAGCTCGATTAATACGATCTCTAATTGCAATTGCTAATCCATCACCATCAGGTGGAACAATCACAATTTTATTAAGTCCAAGATCATCACCTTTTCTTAGTGCCGAATAAAGTTGACGTGCATAATCTTCAAGTGAGACTGGTTGAGCTAATCGAACTGCCCCTACTGGAGTTGCAATTTCTTTAAGAGCGATAAACCCATCATTTGGGTTAGCGGTAGTGGCAATTTCCACTTTTGCTTTCGGCGCATAATGTTTTTCATTAGATCCAGATACTCGTGCAAATTCTCCCTCTGGAGTTTGAACTGAAATTCCAGTGCTTGCTTCAATCATCTCTTTAGTAATTGCACCAGGGCGCAAAATTCTTGGATTGTTAGTTGTGCAATCAATAATCGTAGATTCAACACCAACCAGGCATGGCCCACCATCCAAAATCAGATCATCAGAGTGAAGATATGGTTTTAACTCCATTTCTACTGCCGAAGCAATAGTCGGGGATACCGCACCATATCTATTTGCACTAGGTGCTGCTATGCCATGACCCCCAACCTTTTTGAATTCACTCAATAGTGTTAGCGCAAGTGCATGATTAGGAATACGAATGCCAATTACTTCTTGATTACCAGTTAAAAAGTTTCCCACATTCGCACTGCGGTGTAACAGGAGCGTCATAGGACCGGGCCAAAATTCGCGCATTAACTCAATTGCATAATCTGGCAAATCTTCTGCCCAGAATTCCACGTCATCTAAATCTGCAATATGCACAATTACTGGATGGTCTTTTGGGCGATTCTTGACTTGATACATCCGATTTATCGCAGCCTCATTTTCAGCATCTGCACCTAAGCCATAAACTGTCTCTGTTGGAAATGCAACTAATGCACCATATTTGAGGCCCATCGCCGCTTGTTTGATGTTGTTTAAGGTGCAATCTGAAACGATGATGCTCATCAGCCAATTCTAATTGAACTATCAATCGTCTCTTGCGCGCCGAATTGCCCAAAATCAACTGGCAACTAAACTTCGGCAAGGCCAAGGGGAGTACCCACAAATCGTGCCTCCGTCATTACGGCATTTGCCCGGAGCGCGAACCGCAGTAGCGGTTGGGGAGACCTTGATCAAAGACTAATCAAATTGATCAAGGAGTTCCGTGGACGTTTCTAATTTAGTTTGGATTGTCACCATCAGCATAATCTTGGGTTTAATTTTGGTTGATTTATTCACCGTTAGCAGCAAACCACATGATGTGCTTTTTCGAGAAGCAAGCTTGTGGTCAATATTTTATATCGCAGTTGCGATTGCTTTTGGTATCTGGGTATTTAACAATTATGGAAATCAGTATGGCACGGAATATTTTGCTGCATATCTAGTTGAAAAATCACTTTCAGTAGATAACATCTTCGTCTTTGCAATTATCTTGGCGCAATTTGCAGTGCCATCAATTTACCATCAGCGAGTTTTACTTATTGGTGTGCTGCTTGCCCTTGTACTGCGTGCAATATTTATTGCCATTGGTGCGGCAGCATTAGCTGCCTTTAGCTTTACTTTGATTATTTTCGGCGCAATTTTGATTTGGACTGGAATTGGTCTATTCAAACACTGGGATGAGGATCCAAATCCAAATGAAAACTTCATCATTCGAAACGTGAAAAAGCGCATTCGAACCGTTGAGGAATATCACGGCACAAAACTCTTCATCACAAAAGATGGTATTCGCTATGCCACCCCAATGCTGATTGTAATGATTGCTATCGCTTCAACAGATTTGCTATTTGCGCTTGATTCAATCCCAGCAACATTTGGCGTGACGCAAGAGCCATTCTTGGTTTTTGCTGTTAATGCATTTGCTTTACTTGGTCTTAGAGCTCTTTATTTCTTGCTCAAGGGGCTTCTTGACAAGCTGGTTTATCTATCTTTGGGACTTTCAATTATTTTGATCTTCATTGGCGTTAAGTTAGTTCTGACTTTCGTTCATGAGATTTACGACTGGGTGCCAAAGATTCCTACCATAACTAGCCTGGCAGTTATTGGTGGTATCCTGTTTATTTCCACAATCGCCAGCATCTTAAAGGTTCGAAAAGATCCAACAGCAAGAGCGCATGCGGGCCGAATGACAGGTGATAAAGAACAACCCGCAGAGGCTAAGGATAAGTAATACCCTGTTAACTTGCTGAAACAAGTCCAGCTTGTATACTTAGTTGAATATTCAACTACTTAATGTTTGGCAGGATAACTTGGAACTAGAGCAACTGCGGTTTGGCTGAGACACATTTGGGGATATGGCAAATGACGATGCTGGAAATCCAGTATCAGCCGGACAAGTTATTCGCGATGTAGTAAGCCAAGCAAAACTTGCCGATGAATTGGGACTAGATAATTTTAATGTGGGTGAGCACCATCGTGATGATTTTGCAGTATCCGCACCAGATACCGTGCTAGCTGGAATAGCAACTGTTACCAAGAATATTGTCTTGGGTTCAGGCGTTACTGTTCTTTCTAGTGAAGATCCAGTTCGGGTGTATCAACGATTTGCTACAATCGATGGTTTGGCAAATGGTCGAGTTGAGATAACGGCAGGGCGAGGATCTTTTACTGAGTCATTTTCGCTTTTTGGCTACAAACTTGATGATTACCATGTTCTTTTTGAAGAGAAATTAGAACTTTTGGTGCAGTTGCTTACTGAACATCCAGTCTCATGGTCTGGAGTAACCAGAGCAGCACTAAAAAATCAACGGGTATATCTAAAGACAGAACGTGGACATATCCCACTGCGCGTTGGTGTGGGTGGCTCACCCGATTCAGTTGTGCGAGCCGCTCGATTAGGAATTCCAATGGCACTAGCAATAATTGGTGGCGATCCGGCAAGATTTGCTCCTTTTGCCGAGCTTTATCGACGCGCATTAGCAGAACTTGGAAAGCATCAATTACCTGTTTCAATACATTCGCCAGGTCATATCAGTGATAGTGATGAGCAGGCAATTGAAGAATTGTGGCCAAACTACTTGGCTATGTTTGGTCGAATTGGACGTGAGCGTGGCTGGGGTCCCACAACAAAAGCACAGTATCTAAATGAAGTGCAGCATGGTTCACTTTATGTTGGCACTCCCGAAACAGTTGCTAAGAAGATTGCCTATGCCCTTAAGTCAGTTGGCGCACAGAGGTTTGACTTCAAATACGCAAATGGGCCAGTTCCACACAGCAAACTGATGAAATCAATTGAGCTGTATGCAACAAAAGTTGTGCCAATGGTTAAAGAACTTATGGCAGAGCAGCTGGTCTAATTTAAAGTTCGCGCTCGCACATACTGATTCGGCCAACTAATTAAATCGCCAAGTTCTTCCGCTGCTGCTTGTGCCCAATGTGGATTGCGCAACATTTCTCTAGCCAACATAACTGCATCGGCTTTTCCGCTTTCAATTATTTCATTGGCTTGCTTGGCCTTGGTGATTAGGCCAACAGCGCTAGTCGGTATTTCTGCTTCTTTTCTAATTTGTTCTGCGAATGAAACTTGATAATCGGGCGCAACTGGAATTTTTGCTTCAAGTGAAGTGCCACCTGATGACACATCAATTAAGTCAACTCCAAGAGGTTTGAGTTCTTTTGCCAACTGAACTGAATCAGAAATAACCCAGCCATCTGGAAGCCAATCGGTAGCAGAAATTCTTACCATTAATACCTTATTGCCAATGGCAGCTCTGACAGCTTTTGCGATCTCTAGTAAGAATCGAATTCGATTTGCAAAACTACCACCGTATTCATCTGTGCGGTCGTTAGAAATAGGTGAGTAAAATTGATGAATTAAATATCCGTGCGCTGCATGAATTTCAATTACGTCAAACCCAACCTCAACTGCACGTTTTGCTGCCTGCACGAAGTCATCAACCAGATCGGCAAGCTCAGCAATTGCTAACTGTTTTGGTGTGGGCATTTTGCCAAATGGAGAGCTAGTTGAGGAAATTGTTTGCCAGCCACCCTCTTCATCACTTGCAATTTGATGATCATCCCAAGGACGCATACAAGATCCTTTGCGCCCGGCATGAGCTAGCTGAATTCCTATTGGCACGTTTTGTGAGTGGACGAATTCCACAATCGGTTTGAAAGCTTGCGCTTGCTCATCATTCCAAATTCCAGGACAGGCAATCGAGATTCGACCTCTTGGTTCAACGGCAGTTGCTTCAACCATCACAAAACCAGCAGAGCCAGTTGCGAATGAGCCTAGATGAGCTAAATGCCAAGGCCCAACAAGTCCATCGATTGCCGAATACTGACACATCGGTGAGACCCAAACTCGGTTTGGAAACTCTAAATCCCTCAATTTAAGTGGGGTAAATAATGCAGAAATCATATTGCTCAGTATAGGTCTTGGGCATAGAGATTCTGTGACCGCTTACACAATTACAAAACGGCAAAAAGTTTCTATGATTAGAACTGTAATTCTGAACGATTTCATTAATTAGGTGGGTTTAGTGCAGACTAAATGGATTTATGCCTTCGAGGAAGGCAATAAAGACTTAAAGGATTTGCTTGGCGGCAAAGGAGCAAATCTTGCCGAAATGACTCGACTTGGATTACCTGTACCACCTGGGTTCATTATTACTACCGAGGCTTGTAAAGAGTACCTAGAACTTGGTCGAGCACCGCTTGAGTTAGAGGTTCAAGTCACAATGGCACTTAGGCAATTAGAAGACAAGGCTCAAAAGATACTTGGTGATGCAACTGATCCACTACTAGTGAGTGTTCGATCGGGTGCAAAGTTTTCTATGCCAGGCATGATGGAAACTATTTTGAATGTTGGTCTAAACGATAAATCAGTTTTGGGATTAGCAAAAATATCTAATGATGAGCGATTTGCTTGGGATGCATATCGCAGATTGATTCAGATGTTTGGTAAAACGGTATTAAACATCGAAGGCGAAATTTTTGCGCATGAACTTGAGTCCATTAAACATAAAGCAAACGTTTCGGCTGACTTTGAGCTAAGTCCTAATGCATTACAAGACTTGGTTGACCGCTATAAGAATATTATCAAGCAAGAAGCCGGGATTGATTTTCCTCAAGACCCAAGAACTCAGTTGGATATGTCAATTAATTCAGTGTTTGATTCTTGGAATACTGAGCGCGCCAAGCTATATCGACGAAGAGAGCGAATTCCAAATAATCTAGGAACTGCGGTAAATGTTGGCATGATGGTTTTTGGAAACTTGGGTGACAAATCTGGTACTGGGGTTTGCTTTACTCGCGATCCTGCTACTGGATCTTCAGGAGTGTATGGAGACTATTTACAAAATGCGCAGGGCGAGGATGTTGTTTCAGGGATTAGAAATACCTTAACCCTTGCTGATCTGGAAACAATTGAACCTAAGATATTTGATGAATTGGTTTCGGTAATGCGAAAGCTAGAAACCCATTATCGAGATTTATGCGATATTGAATTTACTGTTGAAAATAGCAAGTTATGGATTTTGCAAACTAGAGTAGGGAAGCGCACACCAGCAGCAGCATTTCGAATTGCAGTACAACTCGTCGATGAGCATCTAATCACATTAGATGAAGCACTACTTCGAGTAACGGGTAGCCAGTTAGTGCAGTTAATGTTCCCTCAATTTAATAAAAGTAACAGCACTAAACCAATTGCAGTTGGAATTGCTGCCTCGCCAGGAGCTGCGGTAGGAAAGGCAGTTTTTAGTTCTAAAGTCGCTGCCGAGTGGACTGAACGAGGCGAAAAAGTTATTCTGTTTCGAAAAGAAACTAACCCAGATGACCTAGGCGGCATGATTGCAGCTGTCGGAATTCTGACCAGCCGTGGTGGCAAAACTTCACACGCTGCTGTAGTTGCTCGTGGCATGGGAAAAACAGCAGTTTGTGGCGCTGAGGTAATTGAAGTTGATTACAAGAAAAATCAAGCATCTTGCGGTGACCATATTATCAACGAAGGTGATTTAGTTTCTATTGATGGCTCTACTGGCGAAGTGTTCCTTGGGGCAATTGAGGTCGAATCTTCAATAGTTGTTAAATATCTAGAGCAGGGCAAAACCGCTGCAATAAAGATTGCATCGGTAGATGATGCTGATTTGATTGAGTCCGTAGATCGAATTCTTAGACATTCTGATCAACGTCGAAAATTACATGTTAGAACAAATGCTGACACTTTTGAAGATGCGAGTACTGCTCGCACTTTCGGTGCTGAGGGAATTGGATTATGTCGAACTGAACACATGTTTTTAGGTGAGCGCCGACAAGTAATTGAACGAGTTGTTCTAGCTAGCTCAGATGAGGAGCGCAATGATGCGCTCTCAGCACTTGAGCCATTACAACGGGAGGATTTCCGGAAGATTTTTGAAGTTATGGATGGGTTTACGGTAACTGTTAGATTATTAGACCCTCCGCTACATGAGTTTTTGCCAAACTTTGCAGATCTAAAAGTTGAAGTTGCGCTTGCGCAAGAACGCGGAAAGGTTGACCAAGCAAAGCTAGATTTACTCGCCGCGGTAGAGCGAATACACGAATCTAATCCAATGCTTGGATTGCGCGGTGTTCGATTGGGATTAATGATTCCAGGCTTGTATGCCTTACAAGTAAGAGCAATTGCTTCAGCAATGGCAGATCAATTAGAAAAAGGTAAGAATCCTAAAATTGAGATAATGATTCCACTTGTAGGTTCACACATGGAACTTCAATTAACGCGCTCAGAAGCAGAAGAGATTATTAGAGAAGTAGAAACGACTCGTGAAGTCAAACTTACAATAGATATTGGCACGATGATTGAATTACCACGAGCAGCATTGACTGCAGGTCGAATAGCTTCAGTTGCTGACTTCTTCTCATTTGGCACAAATGATTTAACTCAAACAACTTGGGGATTTTCTCGAGATGATGTTGAAGCTGAATTTTTTGCACTTTATCTAGATAAGGGTATTTTTACTATCTCACCATTTGAAACGATAGATGCTGATGGAGTAGGTGAATTAGTGCGAACAGCTGTTGCGCGTGGTCGGGCAGCTAATCCAGATCTACATTTAGGTGTTTGTGGTGAACATGGTGGTGATCCAGAGTCGATTCATTTCTTCCATGAAGTTGGATTGAATTATGTCTCGTGCTCACCATTTCGTGTTCCGATAGCACGTTTAGAAGCTGGTAGGGCTGCACTTAGCGCTGCATCCGCGGAATACAACTCAACCCGGTAAAGAGATTTAATACGTTTGCCAACTATGCTCTGATTTGAAAGGAGCGATAGTGTCTGTTGAAAATTCTTTGCTAACTAAATTACATCAAAAGACCAGTTCTAAATGGCGTAAATATGACCCTGACATTTTGCCGATGCATGTTGCGGAAATGGATTTTGATATTGCACCGGAGATAAAAGCTGAAATCATCAATCGGGTGCAAAGAGGAGACTTAGGTTATCTAGGTCCAATACCCGAACTTGGACCAGCTTTTCAAAGTTTTACCAACGCTCGCTGGGGATGGCAACTGAATTCTGAATTAATTTCGTTAGCAGCAGATGTTGGTGTTGCTGCCATAGAAATTTTTCGAGTATTAACGCAACCAGGTGATTCAATTCTGATTAATTCTCCGGTATATACAAACTTCTATACCTGGATTGAAGAAAGTAAATTAAATTTAGTAGATGTGCTACTTTTAAAATCTGAATCAGGTTGGGAGCTGGACTTAGATGGAATTGAGAAGGCATTTAAATCAGGTGTGAAACTTTATTTGTTATGCAATCCTCAAAATCCAGTGGGAAGAGTTCATCGACAATCGGAGCTCACTGCTATCGCTGAGCTGTCCAGTAAATATGGTGTGTCAGTAATTAGTGATGAAATACATGCACCGCTTACTTATTCGGAGAATTCATTTATTCCTTATCTGACAATTGCTGACGCTGCTGAATATGGTTATGTAATTACATCTGCCAGCAAGGCATGGAATATTGCTGGCCTAAAAGCAGCCATGATTCTGCCAGGTTCGCGCAGTGCTGCAAATCGAATATCAAAAATGCCTCCTGCTGTGCACTGGCGAACTTCCATCGTTGGCGCTATCGCTATGGTTACAGCTTTTCAAGATTCAATTAACTGGCTGGATCAAACATTGAGTGTGTTGGATCAAAATAGATTCTTACTAAAAGATTTACTACATACTCATCTACCAGAAATTGAATATCAAGTGCCAGAATCAAGTTATCTTGCTTGGTTGAATCTATCTTCGCTTGGTCCAAATGCTAATTGGCATGATCAAATTTTGAAGCAGGGAAAAGTTTCTATTGTTCCTGGACAAGATTATGGGAAGCATTACCCAGAATATGTAAGGTTGAATTTCGCGACATACCCACAAGTGCTTGAGGAGGGCATAATCAGACTGGCAAAAGGGGTGAAATAACTCCTGAGCCAACTCGATTCCGTCTCAGTTTCCTGATAGGAATAGCCAATGACTAACAAATTTAGATCTCCAATTTTTGAATTAAGCCACGATTACGTTTCCCAATCAGCAGCTCTAAGCCCGATTGCGGCAACTAGCCTTGGTATCTCTGGCTATAACCACTTGCTTGATGACTTTTCCTTATCTGGCACTCAACGAAGTGCAGATTTAACCAAACGCACTTTGGCTGCACTTACTTTGCTGGATCCAATAGATGAAATAGATCAAGCAGCAAAGGCAGTTTTGGAAGAGCGAATGCGCTCAAGTCTGGCATTACATGACTCACGCGAACGACACATTTTGTGGAATGTAATTGCATCGCCGGTATCTAGAATTAGGCAAGTATTCGAGTTAATGCCTAAAGATTCTGCTGCAGACATCGAAGCTATCACAGCCAGAATGCATGCCATAAATCAAGCACACGATTCTTGGACTGGGGCTATTGAAGAATTAGCCCACGCGGGTAAGCGAACAGCAAAACGTCAAGTAATAGCCATTGCTCAGCAGTTAGCAACTTTTAGTAAAGATGCCTACACCAATATTGCCAATAAAATTGATCCATCAGGAAAAAATACTGAACTGCACATTGCAGCAAAAGCAGCCGAAGCCTCTTGCGCTAAAACAAGTGAATGGCTAACTAGTACTTATCTACCACTTGCAAATCCAGTCGATGCAGTGGGCGAAGAGCGATATGCGCTTTGGTCTAGATTCTTCACAGGTTCGAGTTTAAATCTGAAGCAAACATATGAATGGGGTCTTGAAGATCTTGCGCGAATTCATGACCGGATGTGGAAAGTAGCTGCGAGTATTAAGCCAACAGCAACTTCACTGCGCGAAGTCGCTGACCATTTAGAGCAAGATGAACGTTACATCGTTCATGGTGAAGAGAATCTACTAAGGAAGTTAAGTTCATTTATTGAAGAATCAGTTCGAAGTTTAGATGGTGTTTATTTTGATATTGACGAACGCATCAAGAATTGCGAAGCTCGTTTAGCGCCACAAGGAGCTGCTGCTGCTCCTTATTACATGGGGCCAAGTGAAGATTTATCAAGACCAGGAACTACTTGGTATCCAACATTAGGTAAAACTAAATTTGGTTGGTGGCATATCGTTTCAACTTGGTATCACGAGGCAGTACCAGGGCATCATCTGCAAGTGGCAACCGTTGCAGTTGAGAAAGAAAGATTAAGTCGCTTTCAGCGATCAAGTACTTTCATTAGTGGACATGGCGAAGGTTGGGCACTTTATGCCGAGCGATTTATGGATGAACTTGGTGCATTTGACGATCCTGGCCTTGAGATGGGATATCTATCGGCTCAAGCTATGAGAGCAACAAGAGTGGTAATTGATATTGGGATGCACCTTGGTTATACCAATCCAGCAGGAAAGTTGTGGAATGCTGAAACTGGTTTGCAGGCACTAATTGAACAAGCACTAGTCAATGAAGATTTTGCTCGTAGTGAAATAGATCGTTATCTTGGCTGGCCTGGTCAAGCAATTGCCTACAAAGTCGGCGAGCGAGTTTGGATGCGAGCCCGTGAAGATGCAAAAAACCGATTGGGTGGCAAGTTCGATATTAAAAGTTTTCATAACTATGCACTTAAGCTTGGTCCAATGGGATTAGATTCACTTGAATCAACTTTGGCGAACTGGACTGCCAAATAGTTAAAAGGTATGTTGTCGCCAACAGGTTGTTTATTTCGTAACTATGTCAGTTGAAGATTCAAGTCAGCGGGAGCAAGTGCCTAGGGTTACTAATATTACTTTTTGAGGCTTGCCAATCGTGCTTCACGTTTAATCTTCTGCTTGTGTGGATCTGGCACCGGGACCGCTGATATGAGTCGTTGAGTGTAAACCTCTTTAGGGTTCTCGAGGATGTCAGACTTTGATCCAACCTCAACTAACATTCCATCCTGCATCACCGCAATCCGGTGACTCAGGACATCAACAACTGCCAAATCATGACTAATAAATAAACATGCGAATTTCAACTTATTTTGCAATTCTTGCAATAAATCTAAAAATCGAGCTTGTACTGAAACATCTAGAGCCGAAGTAGGTTCATCTGCCACCAGCAACTCTGGGGTTAAAGCTAAAGCTCGAGCAATACCCACGCGTTGTTTCTGTCCACCAGATAACTCATGTGGAAAACGATTGCGGTAACTTCGAGGTAGCTCAACCATTTCCAGTAACTCTTCAACTCGTTTCGCTAACTCATTTCCCTTAGCAACTCCAGCCAAATACAATGGTTCACCAATGCTTTCACCAATAGGAAGTCTGGGATTTAGCGAGGAATAGGGATCTTGGAAAACAATTCCAGTTTTCCTTCTTATTCCAACCAACTCTTTTTTGTTGAATCTAGAAATATCCACATCACATATCTGTAGTTTGCCACTTTTTATTGGCAGTAAACCAATTGCCGCTCTGCCAACTGTGGTTTTACCTGATCCAGACTCGCCAACTAGACCAACGATTTCTCCTGGAAAAATCTCTAACGAGAAATTTTTAACTGCCTGAAATGCTGGAACCCTACCTCTTTTTGGATATTCGATAGTCACATCTTGTAAAACTAAAATAGAGTCCTTTTTACTACTTGAATCAAACTCTCGTTTTAAGTTTTGCCCCAATTTCGGTACTGAAGCAAGAAGTGATTGCGTGTATGGATGTTGAGGATTGCTAAAGATTTGCTCTGATTTACCCATTTCTACCGCTAAACCATCTTTCATCACCAAGATGTCATCAGCTAAATCAGCTACCACACCCATGTCGTGGGTAATTAGAAGAATGGCAGAGTTCAATCGAGTGCGCAGTCCGCGCATTAGATCCAAAATTTCTGCTTGCACGGTTACATCTAATGCTGTCGTTGGTTCATCTGCAATCAACAGGCCTGGATCACACGAGATAGACTGGGCAATCATGGCACGTTGACGCTGGCCACCAGAGAGTTGATGTGGGTACTTGTTGAACGAAACTTCCGGATTTGGAATTTCGACCATATTCAGTAGTTCAATTGCCCGTTCTTTTGCTGCTGCTGGACCCATATCAAAATGATTCCGAAGGGTTTCAACAATCTGAAATCCAATTGTGAAAACTGGATTGAGTGCAGTCATTGGCTCTTGGAAGATATAGGCAACTTCTTTACCTCGATACTTCCGTAACTGCTTTGCATTAGCGCCAAACATTTCTCGGCCTTTAACCTTAATTGAACCTTTAACTCTGGCATTCGATGGCAACAAACCCATTAAGCCCAGGGCAGTTGTTGATTTGCCAGAACCTGATTCGCCGACAATAGCGAGTGTCTTACCCGCCATGACATCAAAATTCATGTCGATTGCAGCTGGGTACCACTTGCCATCAACCCAGAAATCAACTGAGAAATCAGTAACTTTAAGAATTGGTTCAGACATTAGCAAGCAACTCCCATCGATTGTGGCACTATTGCAGCATGACAAATCCGGAACTTTTTCGAACCCGAAGCAGTTACTTTTACGCTGGTACGGTTTATATTGCGGCCGGCATGGTCTACTTGTTGAACCTGCTGGAAAACGGAGTTTTGAACTCGATTATCACTTTGAGTTGGGCTTTGGTTGCTAGCTACACCGCTTACCTTATTTTCATTAGACCCAAGGTGTTTTTCTTTGACGAAGGATTGCAAATCACTAACCCGTTCAATCAGATTATTGTTGGTTGGCATGAAGTTGATGACATTGACAACAGATTTTCGCTTTCGGTTTTGGTTGCTGGCGAACGGCACCATGCTTGGGCGGCCCCTGCCCCAGGCCGATATGCCGCTCGTGGCGTTCATCCAACTGAACTTAGAGGACTGCAATTTGAAAACCAGCAAAGCATCCGGGCTGCCGACTCCCCTCGCAGTTTGAGCGGCGCCGCGGCCTTGCTCGCCCGAAGTCGATACGACCAATTTTTTACGCAGCAGCATCAACATCGAATTGAAAAGCAGTTGACCTTTAACGCCGCTGGCGTCATCAGCTTTTTGGCCATGCTCACATTTGCCTTGGCCTGGACGGTTATTCAACGCTAACTCCAGCCTTTGCTGCTTTGCGCTCTTTGCGACTCATCTTGTGTGCTTGACGCGGATCAAATGCATCGCGCAATCCGTCCCCAATGAAGTTAACGCATAGCGCAATTGTCACAATAAAGACGCCAGGCCACCAGAACAACCATGGGCGGATGGTGAATGATTCCTGATAAGTACTAACCAAAAGACCCAAGGACACATCTGGTGGCACCACACCAAAGCCAAGATAACTAAGTCCAGTTTCTAGCAAAATAGCACCTGACATCAGCAACGTCACTGAAACAATAATTATACCCACCGCATTAGGCAAAATATGCTTGAAGATGATTCTTCGATCACTTGCGCCAGCTACTCGAGCCGCATCCACGAATTCACGTTCACGTAGCGTCAAGAATTCGCCACGTATCAAACGAGATAATCCAGTCCAAGCAAATAAACCCAAATAAAATGCCAAAAACAAGGCGCCTAAATTTCCAAAGTGATAACCAATCACTGAACCGATGATGATTGATGGAATGGTAATGATGAAGTCAGTGAGTCTCATCAAGATTGCGTCAATCCAGCCCCGGAAGAATCCAGAAACAGCACCAACAACAGTTCCAATGAATGCTGCGATGATTCCAATTACTACCATGACCATGAGTGATCTTTGAGTACCCTTGAGCACCAATGCGAAATAATCTCGACCAATATCGTCTTGTCCAAATGGGTGAGCCCCTAGCATTACGCCATCACCGTCAAGGAATGGAATGGCATCAAGGGTTGGGCAACCTGGGCTATCAAATGGGCAATCGTCAAAGTTAAGTTCTGGCATATCAGTATGAGAAAACTGCCACCAACCAGGAATAGTAAAACCAAACAGTTTGTTATCCAACGCTGAGAATACAAACACCACTAAGGCTGAAAGCACACCCAAGGAGATCACAGCTGCTTTATGGCGGAAAAACTTCTTTCGGACAATCTGGCCCTGACTTAACCCTTGCGTTTCAATTGCAATTGAACCCAGTTCATCTGCGTCATTGATTTGGGGTTTTGATGCGTTCATTTTCCAGCTCCAACTCTAATGCGTGGGTCAAGGAACGAATAAAGTAAATCTGCAACCAAATTTGCAAACACTGCCAAGAATCCCGTTACTAAGAAAACACCCATTAGCAAGTTAAGGTCATAAGTAGTAATCGCCTTATTAAACAAAGTTCCCATTCCAGTCCAGCCAAACACACGCTCAGTAATAATTGCGCCGCCAATGACTCCAGCGAAATCAACTACCATGATGGTGGTTATAGGAATCATGGTGTTTTGAAACGCATGCCGCATAACGACGGTTCTTTCGTTAAGACCTTTAGCCCTAGCGGTTCTGATGTAATCTTGATTAAGCACCTCAAGCATGGTACCGCGCGAGTACCTTATGTATCCTGCAAAAGAGATTAAGGTCAAAGCCATAGTAGGCAAAATCAAATGCACCAAAACATCTAATGACCTAATCCAATAAGTGACATTTTCTTCAAATTGCAGCAGCGAGTTGGTTTGACCCACGGTAGGTATTGGCCGGTACGAAACAGATCCAAACCTAATGTAGTCATACCAAACCTGCAGATATTGATCATATGAAATCAATAAATAAACAACTAATCCCGTAATGGATGTGGTTCGAACAATTGGACCTCGATCAATTCGTGCAAATGCAAGGCCAATTAGTCCAGAGACAACCACAAAGCCCAATCCAATTAGCGCAAATCCGGAGAATCCAGTGACATCATCAAACAACATGTTTAGCGGGAAGTACGAAACCGCACCGAAGGCAGCTACCGATAATGCTGCATAGAGAGCATTTCGATTGTCAATTCCCATTGATAACTGAGTGACCGCAAAAGCAATACCGATACTCAAAAGGACAATTACAAATATTCCTAGCCTTGGCGCCAAGAACCAATCCGTTGCATCAAGCAGGTAAAGCAAAATTGCCGTAACAAAAAGAGCAACACCAAAAACCGTAACAACACGTATCCTGTTGCCACTAATGATTCCAGCCCAAAATACGGCTACCACTGACGAAAATATAAATATCCAAGTCAAACTCATATTTGGTTGAGAAAGGAAATTGTTAAATGAAATTGCAATGTACTCTTTTAGTAACACCGCGACCCAAAAAACTGGAAGTGAAAACATCAAGAATGCTACGAAAGTAGTTGAGTAATCGAATCGTGAATACTGACGTAGTGCGGAAACGACACCTACTGAGATTCCTAGGATGATGGCCAAAATTGTTGAGGCAAGAACTAGCCGCACGGTGATTGGGACGGCCATAGCTAATTCGCTTACTACCAACTGACCCTCACGGGTCGCACCTAGATCAAAGCTACCGGTAAAGGCGCCCAAAACCCCTTCGAGCCAAATGAAGTAACGAAGTGGCGGCGGTAAATCTAATCTTAGTTCTAGGGTGAGTTGTGCAATTAAGAAATCAACATTCTCAGCACCACTTAGGAGTAACTGTTCTAATGGATTTGTTGATATCGCAGCTAAGTTATAAAGGATGAAACTGGATCCCAGAAGGATAACTACCAATATGCCTAGTCGTCTAACAATGTAACCCAGCATGGCTTATCTCCTTTAATGTCAGGGATTTATCTCAAGCAATGACTTCTGATATTAGTCCAATGAGTGGCACCCAAAAATGGGCGCCACTCATTGGCTTAGTCCTTACTCGGACTAACTATTAGTAGGACCACTCCCAGAAATTCCAATAAATAATTGGACTCATTGGAGATGGCTTTACATTCTTTAGCTGTGAATTGAACGCCACAACTGCGGTGTGCTGGAACAACGGCAATGAAAGCGCATCACGAGTTATCGCCTTATCAATATCCTGATAGATCTTTACTCGCTCTTGCGGTGTCGTCTTGCGCTCCAGCTTCGCAATTCCATCATCAACTTGCTTGTTGCTCCAACCAGCGAAGTTAGATCCACCACCAGTGCGATAAGCAGGTAGCGCACCTAATGGACTTGGGCTGGTCTTCTGCCAAGCGAAGAATGAAACGTCGTATGTGACGTTTCCAAGGTTTGACGACCATGCAGCTTGACCATTACTGATCACATTGATACCTGCCTTAGCAGCAGATGCCACAATCAATTGTGCCTGTGCAACACGGCGTGGATTATCGGCTGGATTACCCCAGTTCATTCGAACGGTGAATCCTGGATTAGTCGCGCTCGCGCTTGGGAAGTGCTTCTGGACTAGTTCCAATGCCTTGACTCGACGAGCCTCATCGGTGCCACCCCAATAGCTACTGCCATTCCCAGCAGCAACCTCTGGGTAAGAAGCATCGTTGGTTAGCACCCACAATGAATTCATCAAGGAACCGCGAGGGTTAATACGACGAACCAACTTGGTTTCAATTTCCTTTCGAGGAATTGACAACAACATGGCGCGACGCAGATCTCTTGCTCGGTCATCAGCTACCTTTTCGCCAGTGATAGCAAATGGGCCGGTGTACATAGCGCCGGTTGGCGTTTGACGATTAACGCGAAGATCTACGTGCTCATAAACAGCCTGCGGATATATAACTGTGCCTACACCACTTAGACGTTGGAACTGTCGAATTGAATCAACAGTTGCTTGGCCTGAGAAGATGTCCGCTTCCTTGTTTGCGATCGCCTGTGGCGCTGCAGCACCGCTCAAGATCTTGATCACAATTGTCTTGATTTTTGGCTTTGGACCAGTGTTGTAGCGAGGATTTTGTACCAATGTAATGCTCTGATTCGCAACAATTTCTTTAATGATGTACGCACCATTGCGAACTAGTAGAAGTGGATTAGTGCTAGCGCTAACTGCGTTAGTGATGTAATTCTTGCTCCACACATCACCCATTTTCTTCAACAAATCTGAATTCTTGCCTTCATATGCATCTAGGAATCTCTTCTTTGCTGCTGTATTTTCTGCGGCTGAGCCAAGAGAAGTTTTACCTTCAGCAAGTAAGACCAATGCGTGGACCGGGAATGTACCTGGACCATTTAGATCCCAATCTGGAATTGGATATTTCCAACGGTATGTAACAGTTAGATTATCCTTGCCAATAACTGGCTTACCGGCGGTTGCATTGTTATAAAAACCTGAATAGCAAGCAGCATTAAATACGGTAGCTCCAGTTGTTGGATCTCCCAAACCATTATCTTTTGAGTATTCATTGCTGCAAATTACGTGAGTAAGCAGAAGATCTTCAGCAGTGATTGGAGTTCCGTCATTCCAAACAAGTCCCTTGTTCAGTTTCCATTCAGTTTGGAAATCTGTGGCTGTGTCCTTAGATATTCGGTACGAACCATATGTAGGGTTCGCCACTACCTGGGTTTTGTCATTGATGTAGTTAAAACTCTGCCCAGTCAAATAATTAACATAATTATTTGTGGCCAAGTTATAGCTTCGAACTGAGCTGTTCAGCGATGTAAAACCATTGTTTTCAATCGTGACAACAGAGTCCTTTGTGTTTGCATTTGACGGAAGAATTGCTCCCGTAACTGCAACGGCTGCTGCTACAGAAACTGCAATAGCAACCCGATAAAAACGAGACATTCTCATTCAATCTCCTTGTTGGGTAAGGCCTTTCCCTTACCACCTATTTCCCAACCTGGTGGTAAAAAGAGAAGCCTTCAATGGCGAGAGCGTAGCCTGTTTGTCTGCTGGCTGGCTAAATGCCCCATCCTTAGAGTTTGGGCATCCAAAACTGCACGAATTAGGACCAAGCGACTTAACAGCCAGGTCGATACTCCTGATTGCGCCCTGCGGTGCTTGGAGTAGATTAACGGCTCAGAAAAATAAGGACATTATGAAGACGGCAGTTTCCGCCTATGACCTCGTAAAGACATATCCAAAAGGAAAAGATCGCGCCCTCGATGGTTTATCTCTAGAAGTTGCAGAGGGCACGGTGCTCGGAGTGCTTGGCCCCAATGGTGCGGGTAAAACGACTTGTGTTCGGGTTTTGAGCACGCTGTTGAAGCCCGACTCCGGAACAGCTACGGTCGCAGGTATTGACGTGATTAAGCATCCAGATCAAGTGCGAAAAATTATTGGCCTATCAGGTCAATACGCTGCTGTTGATGAGTCACTAACGGGTTGGGACAACTTAGTTATGTTTGGGCGGCTCTATCACTTGTCCCAATCAGCAGCTAAGCAAAGAGCAACTGAGTTGCTTGAACAATTTCATCTAACTGAAAGTGCCAAGCGAGCAATTACCACCTACTCAGGTGGAATGCGACGTAGATTAGACCTTGCTGCTGCATTAATAGTCCGCCCAAAAGTGCTTTTCCTGGATGAACCAACAACAGGACTTGATCCTCGTGGACGTCTGGATATGTGGGAAGTAATAAAGGATTTGGTTGCAGGTGGTGCAACTTTGCTTTTAACAACTCAATACCTAGAAGAAGCAGATCAATTAGCTGATCGAATTGCAGTTATTGATCACGGCAAAGTAATTGCAAATGGAACGGCAGATGAATTAAAAACTCAAGTTGGTGGTGAAAAGTTAGAAGTAACAGTTGCAGCGAATCAGACTGCAGCAACGAAAGCCGCATTGGAGTTAGTTGCTGGACACACTGCCAATGTTGATGAACAATTTAATCGAGTATCAGTTGCTGTAACGGGAGGAAGCAGTGCTTTGACCGAAGCGGTTCGTGCACTAGACAGCAGGTCAATTAACATAATTGATTTAGCATTAAAGCGTCCATCACTTGATGATGTTTTCTTAGCATTAACTGGTCATATAGCTGAAGAGGAGCCGGTAATTGAAGAAAAGAGGCGGAAGAGATGATTAATGCAATTAAAGATGGCTTGATCATCACCAAACGTCAATTACTTCAACTAAGTCGAGTGCCCGAAGTTCTTATTTTTTCGACGATTCAACCAGTGATGTTTGTATTGCTGTTTCGCTATGTATTTGGTGGTGCAATTAATACCCCAGGTTCTGACTATATTCAATTCTTGATGCCCGGCATTTTTGTGCAAACAGTGGCATTTACGTTGGCAACGACATCTGTGGGGCTTGCAATGGATATGACCAAAGGACTAATTGATCGATTTAGATCTTTACCGATTGCACGCTCGGCTGTGGTTTTGGGCCGAACCTTAGGTGATGCCACATTAAACATCGTGGTGCTCTTAGTAATGGCACTAACTGGTTTTATCGTTGGTTGGCGACCAAGTGGTGGAGTGGTGTCAATAACTGCCGGATTTATGTTTTTAATGCTTTTTGGGTATGCGATGTCTTGGATTGGTGTCTTAATTGGCATTTCAGTTCGAGATGCTCGCACAGCCAATAATCTAGTTTTCTTGATTGTTTTTCCAATGACATTCCTATCAAATGCATTCGCACCAACAACTGCAATGCCAAGAGTTTTGCAATATTTCGCTGAGTGGAATCCAGTATCTACCATGGTTGCTGCTTGTCGTGAATTGTTTGGGTTAGAAAATCAATTTGGAGTTACTGCAGGTTCATTTCCAAGTGAAAATCCAATACTGATGTCACTCATTTATATTATTGTTTTAATGGTGGTGTTAATTCCAGTTAGCACTGCGAAATATAAACGAACATCAAGTCGCTGAATTCTACTTGATTCCGTAATAGTTTCCTAGGAATTCCTTTTTGAATTCGAAGAAACTTCCATCCAAAATGGTTTCTCGCATTTTTGCAACTAAAGATACGATGAAGAATTCATTATGAATGGTTGCAAGGGTTGATGCCAACATTTCTTTAGCTCGAAATAAGTGGTTTAAATAGGCTTTGCTGTAGTTGGCACAGGTGTAGCAAAGGCAATCTTCTTCAACCGGGGTGAAGTCACGTTTAAATGAAGAAACAGTGATGTTTACTCGTCCATTCTTGCTAAAGATTGTTCCAGTTCTTGCGATTCGGGCTGGAGCTACACAATCAAAAGTGTCAGCACCTTTTTCAACACCAATGAATAAATCATCTGGCTCACCAATACCAAGCAAATGTCTTGGTTTGTTGTTTGGTAGTTCTTCATTAACCCAGCTAACAATTGTGCCCAGTTGGTTTTTATCGAGTGCGCCACCAATTCCAAAACCATCAAAGTCAAGCGAGCCTAACTCCCTTGCTGCTTTTCGGCGAAGGTCTTCATATTGAGCACCTTGTACAACTCCAAACAGCATTTGATAAGGCCGATGTTTTCGCTCCTGTGTTAGTTTTTTATGTTCAGCAATACAGCGTTTGGCCCAGGCATGAGTGCGTTCAAGTGAGTTTTCTTGATACTCTCGAGTGTTTAACAAGGTAGTACATTCATCAAATGCAAAAATAATGTCTGCGCCCAATTGATGCTGGACTTGCATCGAAACTTCTGGGGTAAAGCGGTGCCTACCTCCATCTAAATGCGATTTAAATGTAACGCCATCATCGTCAACTAACGCTAAGCGATCTTTGTTATCAGCTATAACATCATCGGATTGAACTGTATCGGCGTCCATTGCTAACACCTTTTTGAAGCCAACACCTAAAGATAAAACCTGAAAACCACCGCTATCGGTAAAAGTAGGTCCAGGCCAATTCATAAACTCAGCAACACCACCAGCTTGATCAACAACATCGGGGCCGGGCTGCAAATAGAGGTGATAAGCATTTGCCAGAACAGCTTGCGCGCCGATCTGCGAAACTGTCTCTGGAAGTAATGCCTTTACAGTTGCCTTAGTTCCAACTGGAATAAAAGCAGGAGTGGGAATCGCGCCATGCGGCGTAGTCAGCACGCCGACTCGGCCTAACTCGTTTGGTAATTGTTTTTCTATCTCGAAACTCATTTGCCCCTGAGCGTACAGGCAGTCAACTGGCTGTTAACAGTAAGGGAAAGTAGGTTTATCTAGTGCGCTACCAGAGCACTTAATAAATAAGCTACATCACCCTGGCACTGCAGTAGCACTTATCAACCTTCCTCACCTATCAAGAACTATTCGCTTGCCAAAGATTGTGAGACGAATATTTGAATTGCGAGCGAACAAACTAAATGAAGTGCTTATGCAAGTTTGTGAACAAAGTGGAGCAAGATTTATCTCGTTAGACAAGATACCTCAAATGAGTGAGAAAAGGTTCTGGCATTCAGATCGAATGCACCCAAGTTCCTATGGTCATCAATTAATCTCAGACAGAGTTAGAAGAACGCTATCGCTACCTAGAAGGTCTCGTCAAAAACTACCAAGCAATCTAGCTCATCAGTCACGTTGGACCGCAATTCGTTGGTTGCTGATAAAGGGATCTGTTTGGGTCGCTAGGCGAAGTATTGATTTACTTCCCGCAATTGCGTTTTTGATTATTCGAGAAGTTATTTTTAAGCCTAAATGGTTAAAAAATTCTGAGTTAATATCTAAACGAAGAATCGTTACGGAATCGAGGTTATTTGCTAGTGATTTTAGTGAACGTGAAGTTGCTATTTTTACTAATAATGCCTATCGCGCAACTGTTTCTAACAGTGGCGGATTTAACAAGAACGATTTGAAAGATTTTATCAACTTTCCAGCGTGAGCTCCATCAATTAATCGATGATCAGCAACTGCTGTAATTATTACTACTTTTCGAACTTCAACCTTTCCTGCAACTGCAACTGGTGCATCATGAATTTCACCAATTGCTAAATAAATTGGAGTTCGAGCAAACGGTATCGGAGCAAGATATGCCTCTTGCATTTCGAATCTTCCGACATTACTAATGAAAGCTGATCCAAGCGGATGACCTGGTTGTCCAAATGCGCGCTTACCAAATCCACCAGTCCATAAAGATAAAAACTTCATAACTGGCCTCATCAAGGGTGAGGGTATTGACTTAGCCCAACCAATAGATCTTTGGTAGTTGTAATCTTCGCGTGCTCGCAATTTTTCTGCACCGGCAATTAATTCTTGACTGATTTCAAACAAAGTTTTTTTATCTGCATCTTTAACTCGACACTGTGCTAGGTCTGACCCGCTTTCGATATCTACAGCAAAGCTCAAATCTATCCCAGGCATTGGCTTTACTCGTCCTAAAACCACTCGGACGTTAACTTCTGGATTTGCAGCAATCGCCCTTGAAAGTGCAGCACCTACGACATGAGTTAATGTAGTGGCTTGGTTTTTTGTTTGATTCAGATATTCGATTATTGCGGATAGTTCAACTTGGATTTTGGTTTGAATCCGAGACTCTCGTGGCGCAAGCCAGCTCGCAATTGCGATTTTCCGCCGGTGTGCCAGAGGTGCGTTCATCAGAGGCACATATTGGCACGAAATTCTGCTACTGACAGGTTGAAGTTAACACCCAACTAGCGCTTTGGGCTAGGGATTGGGCAGACTGCGCCTATGCCAATAGTTTCAGTCCTTAGCCATAAAGGTGGAGTTGGGAAAACCTCAGTTGTCCTAGGTTTAGCCGGTGCTGCGATGCAACAAGGATTGGCCACACTGGTGGTTGACCTTGATCCGCAAGGCAATGCTTCCAGCATTTTAGGTCCAGAAAATCCAACTGCTACCGCCTTAGATTTGTTTAATCGACCTGGATCCAGAGCGCTTCACGATGCAGTCACAGCATGCGCTTGGGAATCAGGACCAGGTGAAGTCGATGTTGTTGTAAGTGACCCGATGTTGATTAAATTTGATGCTTGGAAAGAAATAAACTCAGTTACACCAAGGTTGACCAAAAGTTTGGAGCACTCGGCTGGCTATGACCTGGTGTTAATTGATTGCCCACCATCTCTTGGCACACTTGCCGTTGAAGCATTGGCAGCTTCTGATGCTGCATTAATTGTTACAGAGCCTACTTACTTTGGTGTGCAAGGAGCATTACGTGCAGCAGATACATTTGACCAAGTAAAACGATCTTTGAATCGAAAACTTAAAGATGTTTCAGTTATTGTCAATCGAGTTAAATCCACTGCCGATGAACATGATTATCGGGCTAAAGAGTTAGCACGTGAGTTTGGAAAGTTAGTTGTAAAGCCTGCAATCCCAGAGCGAATTGCGGTGCAACAAGCAGAAGGTGCTGCAATTGCCGTTCAGAAATATGGCAGTGCGGGATCTAGAGAAATTGCAAATATTTTTGAAACTCATTTAGATAAACTAATGCGAAGAATTGGTTAATTCCACCATTTTTCAATTTGCGATAGTGCATCTCTAACAACTGCTCGCTCACCAGTTAGATGATCAAAGCGCTCTAGTTCTATATAGTTAACTTCAGTACCAAAAGATTTCATCTCATCAACCATTAATCGACTCTGCGCTGGTGGCACAGTTACATCTTTTCCACCTTGAATAACTAAAACAGGCTGAGCGAGTTTTGTTGGAGCTCGATTCTCATGCAACATACTGGCAAACGGTTCAGTGCTCATTGGATCTATTGAATGCGGTTTTCCACCCATCGCATCAGTTGCTGATAATCCAACTATTGCTTCTGCACCAATAAAACAATGTTTTGCGATTTCTCGAACTGAGGCGAGAGATTCTGGTTTAATTGCATTGCTTAGTGAAATTCCAGTTAATCGTGACCAAGAAATTGCCGAAAGAGCCCAAATCACTCGACTAATTGGTGAATCTTCACTTGCAATAAATAACTGTGCTGGATCTAGTGCAGGAGAACCTAAAACAAGTCCATCAATTGAAAGTTCAGGAGCATAACTTTCTTGCATACCAGCACTCCAGGCAGCTGCATGTCCACCTTGCGAATATCCCCAAAGTATCGTTCGGTTAGAGATATTTGCAATCGTGCTTGTTTGCATAGCCCTAATTGCATCTAACACACTAAATGCAGTTGGTTCACCAACTAGGAATGGATGAATTCCCTCTGAGCCAAGACCTGGATAATCTGGAGCAAGATAAGCAAAACCTTTTGCCATCGCTTGTCGCAGACCAGCAAGAGCAAGAGCGGGCTTTTCATGCACCGATGGAGCACAACGCCGTTCAACTCCAGTTGCTTGATGACAATAAACAAGTAAGTCATAACTTTCTAATGTGTGCTTTGGCAAACAAAAGAGTGCACTTGCAGTTGTGATTTGTCCGGCAGCATCGCTTGTGGTGTAAAGAATTCGCCAAGCTCTAGCGTCTAGAACAGTATTTACGCTTTGCGTTCGAACAATAACACCTGGCTCAGCGGGCAGAATTTCAGGTGCCAGATAAAACAGCGGAACAGTTGGTTGGGTTAGCCGTTGATCGGCTGCGGTTAGAGCGCGACCAGCCACATTTTTGGCTCGCTCACCAAGCTTTGCGGCTTGCTTGCGTAGCTGCTCAGCACTTGGGCGAGGCGGCAACTCAAACTTAGGCACGGGCTAAGCCAACCGCATAAGGTTTAGCGGCGTCACATGACCCTATTGATTGCTTCTGCGACTACTCTCGCGCAGGTGACTCCAGAACAATTAAGCAGCGAAATTGGGAATTGCGTTCAAGCGGCGATTTCTGATGGCCAGTTTTCACCTTTTGCAGCCGATTTTTCCGTTTTAATCGAACGACCCAAATCACGCGAGCACGGTGATTGGTCAACGAATATTGCAATGATTCTAGCAAAGCCAATCGGACTTCCTCCTAGAGAAATTGCTAATGCACTACTACCTCGAATTGAGGCAATCGCTGGAGTGAAATCAGCGAATATCGCTGGTCCTGGATTTATAAACATATTTTTAGATCCTGCTGCTGCTGCAAGTTTAGCTAAAGACATAATTTTGCAAGATGACAAATATGGATTAGGTAGCTCGTTAACTGGGGATCAGATAAACATTGAATTCATTTCAGCAAATCCAACCGGGCCGCTTCATTTAGGCCATACTCGTTGGGCAGCTGTTGGCGATGCAATTGCTCGTGTGCTTACTGCAGCTGGAGCTAAAGTCACGCGGGAGTTTTATATCAATGATCGTGGTGTGCAGATGCAGAAGTTTGCCCAATCAATTCTTGCCACTATTAAAAAGATACCAATTCCAGAAGATGGATATCAGGGTGAATATATTAGTGAATTAGGATTACAAGTTTCAATTCGAATTCCAAATCTACTATCTCTTAGTGAAGATGAGCAGTTAACTCAAGTGCTGCAAGTTGGGTATGAATTACAACTTAAACAACAACAAGAATCACTGCACGACTTCAATACTGATTTTGATATTTGGTATTCCGAGCAACAAATGCATACCCAAGGCAAAGTGGTTCATGCGCTTAAGGTACTTGAGCAAAAGGGGCACGTAGAGCGAAAAGAAGGTGCAATCTGGTTGCGCACCACAGACTTTGGTGATGACAAAGATCGAGTGTTAGTTAAATCTGATGGCGAATACACTTATTTTGCCTCTGACTCTGCCTACTACATAGATAAGCGCGAGCGAGGTTTTGATCGCTGCCTTTATTTGTTGGGTGCAGATCATCACGGATACGTAAATCGATTAAGAGCAGTTGCTTCATGTGCAGGGGATAATCCGGATAAAAGCATTGAAGTGTTGATTGGTCAGTTGGTAAAAATAATGCGTGATGGTGCAGAAGTTAAATTATCTAAGCGTGCAGGCGAACTTATTCTGCTTACTGATTTAGTTGCGGCGGTTGGGGTAGATGCAGTTCGATATTCATTGATTCGATACCCTGTTGATACGCCATTAGTACTTGATTTTGATTTAATGACTGCTCGAACAAATGAGAACCCTGTTTATTATGTTCAATATGCCCACGCTCGAATAAATGCGCTATTAAATATTGCAGCTGAATTAGGTATTGAATGGCAAAGCGGAACCATCAAATTTAATCCAGCAGATTTGAGCACAACCCAAGAGCAAGAACTGCTGGGTCAGTTGGCGCAATATCCAGCTGTAGTTGCGTCGAGCGCTGAGTTGCGAGAGCCGCATCGAATTGCCAGATATCTCGAGGATTTAGCCACTGGCTATCACCGTTTTTATGACGCCTGTCGGGTTTTACCAAGTTCAGGCAAGGGAGTTGGGTCAATCAATGTTGCCAGGCTGCATCTATGTCGAGCGACACAAATTGTTATTCGAAATGGTTTGAATCTTCTTGGAGTTACTGCTCCTGAGCGAATGTGACATTGAGAGATAATTAACCACTATGCCAATATCAGCTGATCTAAATCCCGCCATCTGGCCTAGGTCTGCTGCCAGATCAGCAAATGGCGAGTTATCTATTGCAGGGAATTTAGTATCTCAATTATTGAATAAATTTGAGTCACCAATTTATGTTTATGACGCTGATGAAATTTTTAGTCGTGCAAAGGAAATAAAAGAAGCTTTTGATCAGCAGAAAATCGTTTGTGATGTGCATTACGCAAGTAAAGCATTTTTATCCAAGTCTGTTGCAAAAATAATTAATCAAGCGGGACTTCATCTTGACGTTGCAAGTGGAGGAGAACTAACAATCGCATTGGTAGCAGGTTTTCCCGCTGCAAGAATTGCATTTCATGGAAATAACAAATCAATTGCTGAACTTGAGTTAGCGGTGAGATCCGGTGTTGGCCATATCATTGTGGATTCAATTGAAGAGATTAATCGATTAAATGAAATTGCAACAAAAGCACAAGCTAATCAAGCCATCATGATCCGAGCATCATTGGGCATTAACGCTGAAACTCATGAATACATTTCAACCGCACATGAAGATCAGAAGTTTGGTTTGTCAGCATCGGATGGATCATTAGAAAATGCTGTAACACAAGTTTTAGGTGCACCAGCTTTGCAGTTAATTGGATTGCATTGCCATATTGGTTCCCAGGTTTTGGTGTTAGATAGCTTTATCGCCGCGGCATCAAAGTTGGTAGCGGAGGTTGCCCGAATAAATGACAAGTTTGGTTTGACGTTAAACACTCTCGGCTTAGGTGGTGGTTTTGGTATTGCCTATATTGAATCAGATAAGCCAGTTGCCATTAATGACATTGCCAAAGTTCTAAATGAGACAGTTTTGGCAGCTTGTGCTGAACATAAAGTATCTATCAACAAGATAACTGTTGAGCCAGGAAGATTTATTGTTGGACCAGCTGGCATAACTCTTTACACCGTCGGTACGGTAAAACCAGTTACCTTGGCAGACAAATCAAAACGAATCTATGTTTCAGTAGATGGCGGAATGAGCGATAACATCCGAACTGCTTTATATGAAGCGCAATACACGGCAGTAACAGCGAATCGTGTTTCAACTTCACAGATGCTGTTAAGTCGAATCGTTGGAAAGCACTGTGAATCAGGAGATATCTTGGTTCGAGATTGCTATCTGCCAGCTGATATTCAATCAGGTGACATCATCGCAGTTGCCGCTACTGGCGCTTATTGTCGCAGTATGTCCTCGCAATACAACGGAACACCCAGACCTGCAGTAATTGGCATAACAAAAGGAAGCCCAGAGATATGGCTTCGCCGAGAGAGTTATGAGGATTTGCTGGCACTTGATCTGGGTTAGCGGCTAAATTGATAAAACTGGGCTTTGAGTCTGAGAGACTTCGGGCTTAAGGGAGTAGGCAAAATGGATTCATTAAAAGTAGCAGTGCTTGGCGCGGGCGTGGTTGGCTCTCAGGTTGTTCGCTTACTCACCGAACAGAAGTCAGAGTTAGCTCAACGAGTAGGTGCACCGCTGGAAGTAATCGGTGTTGCTGTTCGCGATCCAAAACGATCAAGGCATGGCGTGCCAGCAGAATTGTTAACCACCGATGCGTCAAGCCTGGTTGCTAAGGCAGATATTGTGGTTGAAGTAATGGGCGGAATTCAGCCTGCAAAAGATTTAATTTTGCAGGCAATTGCCAATGGTGCAAGTGTTGTTACTGCAAACAAAGCACTGCTATCTCGAGAAGGATCCGATTTAGTTTTGGCTGCTGAAAAAGCAGGGGTGGATTTATATTTTGAAGCATCAGTAGCTGGTGCAATTCCGCTACTTAGGCCGATTCGAGAATCACTTGCTGGAGACAAAGTCAATCGTGTAATGGGAATTGTCAATGGAACTACGAATTACATTTTATCTAAGATGGAAACCGAACATGCAACTTATGAAGATGTCTTAGTTCAAGCACAAGACCTTGGCTACGCTGAAGCGGATCCAACTGCAGATGTTGCAGGTCATGATGCTGCAGCAAAGGCTGCCATTTTGGCATCTTTAGCATTTCACACAAAAGTAACCATTGAAGATGTTTATTGTGAAGGTATTACCAAAGTAACTGATGCTGACATAATTGCAGCTGAAGAAATGGGTTTTGTGGTTAAGCTACTGGCAGTAGCAGAGCGAATGGGTGATGATGCAATTGTCGTCCGAGTGCACCCAACAATGGTTCCTAAATCACATCCGCTAGCAAATGTACGCGATGCATTTAATGCAGTTTTCGTAGAAGCAGAATCTGCTGGTGAATTGATGTTTTTTGGTAGAGGGGCAGGAGGAGCACCTACTGCATCTGCAGTATTAGGTGATGTTGTTGCAGCCGCTCGCAATCGGGTAACTGGAGGTATTGGTCCGGGTGATTCAAGTTATGCCGAACTGCGAAAACTAGATATTTCGCACGCTCGAACTAGGTACTATCTACACATAAAGGTTGCTGATCGACCTGGTGTGCTCGCAAAAATTGCTGGTGTATTTGCTGATAATGATGTCAGCATTCAAGTTCTGCATCAAGACGGCCGTGGAAGTGATGCTTCATTAGTTATTCGAACTCATAAAGCATCTGATGCTGCATTAGCTGCAACACTATCTGGTATTAGCAAATTAGATGTAGTTGATTCAATTATTGGCGTGATGCGGGTAGAGGGTGAGCGCGGCGAATGAGTTGGTTTAAGAAATCAAAATCAAATCAATGGCGCGGAGTTATTGAGGAATATCGAAGTTTTTTGCCAGTATCTAAGCGAACTCCCATTGTGACTTTGCGTGAAGGCGGCACACCTTTAGTTTATGCCTGCGTACTAAGTGAAATGCTTGGAAATAACGTCTGGTTAAAAGTTGAAGGATGTAATCCCACGGGATCTTTTAAAGATCGCGGTATGACAATGGCAATAAGTAAAGCTGCAGAGCGCGGAGTAAAAGCCGTTATTTGTGCTAGCACTGGAAATACGTCCGCATCTGCTGCTGCATATGCGGTTAAAGCAGGAATGATTTCCGCTGTTTTAGTACCTGATGGAAAAATTGCCATGGGTAAACTAGCTCAAGCCGTTGTGCATGGCGCGAAAATTTTGCAGGTAAATGGAAATTTCGATGATTGTTTAACCCTGGCTAAAGATTTGGCAGATAACTATCCAGTGGAGTTAGTAAATAGTGTTAATCCTTACCGAATAGATGGACAAAAAACTGCTTCATTTGAAGTGATTGACTTTCTAGGAAAAGCTCCTGACATTCATGTTTTGCCAGTAGGTAATGCTGGCAACATCACTGCTTATTGGCAAGGTTATCGGGAGTACCAAAGAATAAAAAATACTTCACTTCCAAGAATGTTTGGTTTCCAAGCCGCAGGTGCAGCACCGCTTGTTACTGGCGAAAAGGTTTTGCACCCAGAGACAATTGCAACTGCGATTCGAATTGGAAATCCCGCTTCATGGCAGCAAGCAATTGCTGCCCGAGATGAATCTGATGGATTGATTGAATCTTGCACTGACGCTGAGATTCTTTCTGCATACCATCTGCTTGCCAGTAAAGAAGGTGTTTTTGTTGAACCATCAAGTGCGATAGGTGTTGCTGGTTTGATTAATCTCAAAGAAGCGAATCGACTACCAACAGCCAAAGAGATAGTGATTACGGTTACCGGAAATGGTTTAAAAGATCCCCAATGGGCATTAGCTGATGCACCAGATCCCATTAAGGTTTCGGTTGATGCAAAGTCAGCAGCGCAACTACTTGGTTTAGTTGGTTAGTGTGCTAGCTCATCAGCGCGCTCGTGTGAAGGTGCCTGCAACCTCTGCAAATTTAGGTCCAGGATTTGATGTAATGGGTTTGTGTTTAAGTTTGTATGACGAGTTAAGTGTTGAAGTCATTGATGGCCCTGATGAAGCAAAAGTTATTGGCGAGGGCGAAAAAGATTTACCTGTTGATTCGAATCATTTAGTGATTAAGTCCATTAGACACACGCTCAATTATGTTGGCGCTAGTGCTTCTGGATTAAAGCTTACTTCGCATAATCGAATCCCACATGCTCGCGGACTTGGCTCATCTTCAGCTGCAATTGTTGCTGGTATTTCGCTAGCGCGTGAGTTAGTTGGTAGTGATAAATTGAGTAAGCAAGAGATGATTGATTTAGCTGGAAAGATAGAAGGTCATCCAGACAACATTGCGCCTTGTATTTTGGGGGGAGCAACTATTGCTTGGAGTAACCAGCAGGACCATAATGCAGTGCGGCTGAATGTAAATTCAGAATTAGTGCCGATAATTGCAATTCCAGAATATCAACTTGCAACCAAGCAAGCGCGAAGCGTTTTACCACAACAAGTTACCCGTGAAGAATCAGTTTTCAATATATCTAGAACTGCATTACTGGTGCATTCGTTAACGCAGGATTTAAGTTTACTTTTTCAAGCAACTGAAGATCGCCTCCATCAGTTTCAACGATCTGAGGTGATGCCTAAGTCATGGCATCTACTTAGTGAATTACGTCGAAATGAATTTCCAGCAGTTGTTTCAGGTGCAGGCCCTGCGATACTGATTTTGGCAACCTCGGAATATGCGGATGCGGTGGTTAATGCGGTTAACAAGATTGACCCTGAATTCAAGGTCCTTGCCTTGACGGTAGATCAGGGTGGGGTGCAAGCGACTTCAGAAAACTAGTGGTATGGTTCTCGCAGAAGCAGGCGATCGGGCCAAGGCCTTCAGTTCAATCCAAAAAATCTCCTTCCTTCTGATTTAACTTCCAGAATTTGGAAGACTCCAACCTTCAACAGCCGAAAGGCATTAATCTGTGACCGAAATGATTAGCGATGTTAATGAGCTAAAGCTCCCTGAGCTAAAAAAACTAGCAGGAGAACTAAACATCGATGGCGCATCAACAATGCGTAAGAGTGAGTTAATTGCCGCAATATCAAAAGCCCAAGCATCAACTAAACCGCGAACGACATCAAGCGGCTCAGATGTTGCAGATGGCGACTCAAGCCGAGGAAATCGCGACAATGGTGATTCTCGGGACGATCGACGCGAGTGGCGCGGACGAAATGACCGAAACGATCGAAATGATCGAAACGGTGACCGACGCGACTCCAATCGCGGGCGATTTGATCGTAATCGACCACGAAGAGATCGTGATGGCGAACTTGAAATCGGCGAAGATGACATTTTGGTACCAGCAGCTGGAATAGTAGATATTCTGGAAAATTATGCTTTTGTTAGAACCAGTGGATATCTTCCTGGACCAAATGATGTTTATGTGTCGCTAGGTTTAGTTAAGAAGTATGGCCTGCGAAAAGGTGATGCAATTACTGGTCAGGTAAAGCAACCTAAAGATGGCGAATCACGTCAAAAGTTTAATCCACTCGTTAAAGTTGAAACAGTTAATGGAATGGATCCAGAAGAAGCTAAATCTCGAATTGAGTTTGGCAAGTTAACTCCGCTATATCCGCAAGAAAGATTGCGCCTAGAAACAGAGCCAGGTTTGTTAACCACTCGAATTATTGATTTAGTTGCGCCAATTGGTAAAGGTCAGCGTGGTTTGATTGTTTCACCGCCAAAGGCTGGAAAAACAATGGTGATGCAAGCAATTGCCAATGCAATTACGGCAAACAATCCAGAAGTGCACCTGATGGTTGTTTTGGTTGATGAGCGACCAGAAGAAGTTACTGATATGCAGCGAAATGTTAAAGGTGAAGTAATTGCTTCCACTTTTGATCGACCAGCAGAAGATCACACAATGGTTGCTGAATTAGCAATTGAACGGGCAAAGCGACTAGTTGAAATGGGTCATGATGTAGTTGTGTTGCTGGATTCCATCACTCGACTTGGACGTGCTTACAACATTGCTGCACCTGCAAGTGGCCGAATTCTTTCTGGTGGTGTGGACTCTGCTGCGCTGTATCCGCCAAAGAAATTCTTCGGTGCTGCCCGCAATATTGAAGGTGGTGGCTCACTAACAATTTTGGCAACAGCATTAGTTGAAACAGGCTCAAGGATGGATGAAGTTATCTTTGAAGAGTTTAAGGGAACTGGAAATATGGAGCTTAAGCTAGAGCGAAAACTTGCAGATAAGCGAATTTTCCCAGCCATTGACATTAATCAGTCTGGAACTCGTAAAGAAGAACTTTTGATGAGTCCAGAGGAACTTAAAATCAATTGGAATCTGCGTCGAGTGTTAACTGCGCTGGAACAGCAGCAAGCACTAGAACTGCTGATGACCAAACTCAAGGAAACGAAGACAAACGTTGAGTTTTTGATGCAAGTGCAAAAGACCACCCCAAGCCTGCCAGAGACTGGTGAATACGGGGAGTAGGTCAATTGCTACCCTTAGCCAGCATCGCTGGTTCACGGTAAACCCGACCCAGTGATAACCAAAGGAAGAAAATTATGAAGAACGAAATTCATCCAGATTATAACTATGTAATTTTTCGCGATAAATCTGCGAACTTTGCTTTCCTGACCAGATCAACTTTGAAAACTGATCAGAAAATGGTTTGGGAAGATGGCGTCGAATATCCGGTATTTGATGTGGAAATTTCTTCAGCTAGTCATCCTTTCTACACTGGTAAACAAAAGATTTTGGACGCAGGCGGTCGTGTCGCCAAGTTCGAGAAGCGCTTCGGCAAAAAGGCTTAACTTCATTTCGAGCGTCGCCTGATGTTTCGGGCGGCGCTCGTTTTGTTTGCTAAAGAATAGAGAAATATGTTTGAGAATTGTCAGGGCTTAGTAGTTGAGTTTGATTCACTTGAAACTCAGCTCGCTGATGCAGCAATTCATCTAGACCAAACTAAAGCTAGAGAAGTAAATAAAAGATATGCCCAACTCCGTCCGATTGTCGCTGCCTATAAACAATATGTATCGTTAGTTGAAGACTTATCTGCTGCTACGGAATTTGCGGAAACTGATTCAGCCTTTAGTCAAGAAGTAACGCGAATTGAAGAAGAAATTTCTTTAGTAAGTGAAAAACTGGAGCAACTCCTTATTCCACGAGATCCACTTGATGATAAAGATGTCATATTAGAAATTAAAGCTGGTGAAGGTGGCGATGAATCTGCACTGTTCGCAGGAGATTTACTGCGAATGTATATGCGCTGGGCAGATAACCGCGGACTTAAAACTGAAGTTTTAGATTTAGTTGAAAGTGATTTAGGTGGATATAAGGATGTATCCATTGCTGTTAAAGCAAAAGGAAATGCAGAACCTGGCGATGCACCTTGGGCTTTGTTAAAACATGAAGCTGGAGTGCATCGTGTTCAGCGTGTTCCTGTTACTGAATCGCAGGGTCGAATACACACTTCCGCAGTTGGTGTTTTGGTTTACCCTGAAGCTGAAGATGTTGAAATTGACGTTAATCCGAATGATTTGCGGGTTGATGTTTATCGATCATCTGGACCTGGCGGACAGAGCGTGAACACCACAGATTCAGCAGTACGTATAACTCACTTGCCAACGGGGATTGTGGTTTCGTGTCAGAATGAAAAAAGCCAGTTGCAAAATAAAGAATCGGCAATGCGTATTCTGCGAGCCCGATTACTAGCCGATGCCGAAGCTAAACGAGAAGCTGAAGCAGCAGCAACGCGCAAGTCGCAAGTTCGCACTGTTGATCGAAGTGAGCGAGTTAGAACGTATAACTTTCCAGAAAACCGATTAACTGATCATCGCAGCAATTTTAAATCCTACAATTTAGATCAGATTCTTGAAGGCAACCTCGATGATGTCATAGGTTCACTGGTAGAAATTGAGCGGGCAGAGCGAATGCGAGATGCTGGAAAGTGATAGCACTTAGACAACTACTAGTTGATGTAGAGCGACGTTTACAACAAGCTGGAGTTGAGAGTGCTCGAACGGACGCTGAGTTACTTTTAGCTCATGTGTTGGGGGTCACGCGAAGTGGTTTGTTCATTGTAGATCAACTATCAGATGAGCAATTGCATCAATATGAGTTGTTAGTTAGACGCCGAGTATTGCGTGAGCCACTGCAATACATCACAGGAATAGCGGGGTTTCGAAAGATAGAATTAAAAGTTGGTCCCGGCGTGTTAGTGCCTCGGCCTGAAACAGAGTTACTAGTTGAAATTGTAAAGCGTTTTGGGAAAAGTGGTTTTGTTTTGGATTTAGGTGCTGGCTCAGGATGTATTGGACTAAGCATTGCGGTAGAAATGCCAGATATGCAGGTGATCACTGTTGAAAATTCAGTTGAAGCACTTGAGTATTTAAAAGTAAATGTCGCTGAGCACAGCAAGATTCTGCAAGATGCATCCAGCGTTGAGATCTTGCCAATCTCAATAAGTGAATTAACTCAGGCAAAATCAGAACTAATTGGAAATGTGCAAGTTATTGCAGCTAATCCACCGTATGTACCTCTTGGCAGCAGCGTTGCTGCAGAGGTGCAATATTTCGAACCGGTCACTGCAGTATTTGCAGATCAGCACGGTTATTCCGTTATTGATGAAGTGATTCAAACTGCCAAAGAATTTTTAGCCGCAGGCGGTTTATTAGTAATTGAGCATCACGAAACACAAGGATCAGCTGGAAAAGATCAGGGAGTTGCTGGTCGACTTCGCAGAATTGGTGGCTTTACAAACATCACTTCTATCGATGATTTGACTAACCGACCAAGGTTTACTTATGCCTATCGAGAGAGTTTGTCGTGAGCATCACTGTAAAAATGAGTACTGATGCTGAGCGGCATCGTGGGATTGTTGCTGCTAAGTCAGCACTATCTCGTGGTGAATGTGTAGTCATTCCAACTGATACTGTATACGGTATTGCGGCAAATCCATTTGTACCAAAAGGAATAGATAAGTTATTTGCTGCGAAAAAAAGAGAACGCGATATGCCAGTTCCAGTATTAGTGCCAAATCTAGATTCTGCTTTTGCATTAACTTATCAACTTTCGGATATTGCAAAAACTGTAATGGCCAAGTTTTGGCCCGGAGCATTAACGGTTATTGCTAAAGCCCACCCAACTTTGAAGTGGGATCTTGGCGATACAGATGACACCGTTGCAATACGTATCCCTTTACAACGCACAGCACTTGAATTGCTTAATGAAACTGGGCCACTTGGGGTGACATCAGCAAATTTGAGCGGAGAACCTGCAGCCCTTGATGTAGCTAGTGCACAAGGTATTTTTGGAAGTTCCGTTTCAGTTTATTTAGATGCAGGTCCAACGGCAGGAGATATGGCTTCAACAATTTTAGATGCCACCAAACCACAGCTGAAAGTGATTCGAGTAGGTGCAGTTGCGATATCTGAGATAGTAGAGATTACCGGTGCTACCGAGTTATTGGATGACAAAAATGAATGAATTGTTCATTGGAGCTGGCACTTTACTAAATGTTGTTTCGATCATCTTGGGTGCATTTTTCGGCGGTTTGTTGGGAAATCGCCTTTCAAATCGGTTACGTGACTTAGTCACCGATGTACTTGGTTTAGTTACATTGTTAGTTGGCATTACTAGTGCATGGCTAGTTGGGTCACCACAATTAGAACAAGCAGTTGGAGAAGGTTTTCCAATTTTAGTTCTTTTGGGAGCGCTGCTAATAGGTGGAATTCTTGGTACGTGGTTAAAGATAACTGAGCGATTTGATTCGGTTGGAACTTTTCTAAATTCAAAATTCAATTCCGGCGGCGAATCGGCAAGATTCATTGAAGGATTTGTTAGTGCCTCATTATTGTTTGTGGTAGGCCCGCTTGCGATTATGGGTTCAATATCGGATGGACTTGGTACTGGATTAGATCAATTGATTCTAAAAAGCAGTCTGGACTTTTTTGCAGCTATGGCATTTGCCGCATCCTTTGGCGCACTTGGTGTTGCTACTTCCAGCATTAGCGTTGGCGTTTATCAAGGTGCTTTTACAGTTGTAGGTGTAATTGCCGGTAGTGCACTTACCATTGCACAAATTGATGCCTTAACCGCCGCTGGTGGAGTGCTTCTCATCGGTGTGGGACTGCGACTTTTGGCCATAAAGCAGGTAAAAGTTGCTGATTTGTTACCCGCTTTACTAATTGCCCCACTTCTTGTGTGGGTGCTTGCGCTGGTATGAGACTAGGCTCTGCCCACTAAATGTGTGAATGAGGGGAAAAATGCGAAGAGGGCTGTTAGCGCTTATTGCCCTAACCCTCGCCTCGATTGGCTGGTTTGCCGCTCCCGCTGCTGCTGAAACGATAACCATTGGTGGCAATATGGTTGACGAAACTGGTGCAGCTATTGCTGATGTTGAGTTCAATATGACTGGACCAAACGATTACAACCAAACAACACAATCTGATGCAGCTGGTAATTGGTCTTTTGAAATTTCTGAACCTGGCCAGTATTTTGTATCAATAAATCCAGATACTCTGCCAAGTGGTGTTGGATTAACTGAGCCAGACAAAATAACGCGCTCGGTGGTGGTGTTTAGTTTGAACAATCTACCTCCACCAATTAAGTACTTAACTGGTCCTGGCCCTGAGCGTGCTTCAACCTTGGATCGGGCGTTACAACTCACTATTGACGGATTGATACTAGGTATCACAATTGGTTTAGCTGCCGTTGGACTAAGTCTGATATTTGGCACCACTGGTCTTACCAATTTTGCGCACGGCGAACTTCTGACACTTGGCGGTCTTACAACTTATTTCTTTAACAAAATGGGTTTACATGTTATTCCATCAGCATTACTTGCATTAATTGTTGCGATGGTTCTTGGTGGGTTTATTCAAGACCGGTATTTGTGGAAGCCGCTGCGTAGACGCGGCACTGGACTAATTGCAATGTTAGTAGTATCAATTGGCTTGGGATTGTTAGCTCGATATGTATTTTTATATATTTTCGATGGCAACAAAGAACAATTTTTGCAATACGCCGGGCAGCCTGGTTGGCAAATTGGACCTCTCAGCATTACGCCGAAAGCCACCATTGGAATGATTATTGGTATCTTTTTAATTGCTTTAACAATAGCTTGGTTGCTAAAGTCTCAATTAGGCAAGGCATCTCGAGCAGTTGCAGATAACCCTGCTCTCGCAGCTGCGAGTGGAATTGATGTAGAAAAAGTTATTCGTGTTGTCTGGATTATGGGTGCTTTCTTAGCAGGTTACGGCGGCATCATGATGGGGTTGAATCAAGGTGTGCAGTGGATTATGGGTAGTGATGTATTGCTACTTATCTTTGCGGCTGTTACTTTGGGCGGATCAGGAACTGCATATGGTGCAATTGTTGGTAGTTTGATTGTTGGGTTATTTATCCAATTGTCTACATTGATCATTCCAACGGAACTTAAATATGTTGGTGCATTGTTTGTTTTGATTGTGATTTTACTAGTTAGACCACAAGGAATTATGGGTCGAAAAGAGCGGATAGGATAAATATGGATTGGGTATTTATTCTGCAGCAAGCAATAAGCGCTGGCATTGGCGTAAATGCGATAATCTTTGCACTAGCAGCAATTGGCCTGAATATGCACTTTGGCTATACCGGATTGCTTAACTTTGGCCAAGCAGGTTTTCTTGCAGTTGGTGCATATACCGTTGCTGTATTAGTGGTTAACTTTGAAGTTTCAATTTGGTTAGCATTTTTAGCTGGCGTTGGTGCATCTATTTTGCTTGCGCTATTGCTGGGTATTCCGACTTTACGGCTGCGCGCAGATTATTTGGCAATCGTAACTATTGCTACAGCAGAAATTATCCGGCAAGTCGCCAGATCGGTAAGTTTGCGAGAATACTTTGGCGGCTCGGATGGAATCACCGGAAAGTTTGGTGCTGATTTCTTTGCGCTAAATCCTTTTCCTAATGGCTTAGAACTAGCTTTTCTGCGATATACACCTAACGATTTGTGGGTGGTAATTGTTGGTTGGGCATTAGTAGTCATTTTTGTTTTTCTTACCTATCTAATGATGCGCTCACCTTGGGGTCGAGTAATTAAAGCCATACGTGAAGATGAAGAAGCAGTTCGCTCTCTTGGTAAGAACGTTTATTTCTACAAAATGCAATCATTAATTCTCGGTGGTGTTGTTGGATCTTTTGCCGGCTTTGTATATGCAATTTCCAGGCAAAGTGTGCAGCCAGATAACTACTCGACCGCATTAACTTTCTTTGCTTATGCAGTGTTAATTCTTGGCGGCGCTGCGCGAGTACTAGGTCCAGTTGCTGGTTCAATCATCTTTTGGTTCCTACTTGTTTTTGTTGAACAAGTGCTGCGACAGGCAGTTGCAAATGATTTGATTCCTAATTGGTTAATGTCGCCAAATCAAGTTGGCCAAGTGCGCTTTATGTTAGTGGGCCTCGGATTGATGCTACTCATGATTTATCGGCCACAGGGTATTTTTGGTGATCGAAAGGAGTTGGCACTTGATGCAAGAGCTTAAGTCAACACCTAAGCGAGACGCTGCTTTAGCAGCATTGGCCAGTGTGCCATCAATTCCTGGCATAAAGAAACCCGACCCAATAATCATTGCTGATAATGTCGTGCGCAGATTTGGTGGTTTGACTGCGGTTGATGTTGAACATGTGGAGATTCAACGTGGAACAATTACCGCACTTATCGGCCCAAATGGTGCTGGTAAAACTACTTTTTTTAATTTGTTAACTGGCTTTGATAAGCCGAATTCTGGAAACTGGACGTTCAATGGTAAAGCTTTAGCGGGAATTGCCCCACATAAAGTTGCGCGATTAGGAATGGTTCGCACCTTTCAACTAACAAAGGCACTCTTTAGATTATCGGTAATGGACAATATGCGCTTAGGTGCTAAAAATCAGGTTGGCGAAGGCATTCTCAGGGCATTACTCCCATTTTCGTGGCGATCTCAAGAAGAGCGCATTACCCAACGAGCAACAGAACTACTCACAAGATTTAAATTAGACAGCAAAGCTGATGATTTTGCAGCAGCACTCTCTGGTGGTCAACGTAAATTGTTAGAAATGGCGCGCGCATTAATGGTTGACCCCGAATTAGTGATGCTCGATGAACCAATGGCTGGAGTAAATCCAGCACTTACGCAATCGCTATTGGGACACATCAAGGATTTGCGTGAGCAAGGAATGACTGTTTTGTTTGTTGAGCACGATATGGATATGGTGCGAGATATTAGTGACTGGGTTATTGTGATGGCGCAAGGAAAAGTTGTTGCAGAAGGTCCTCCCGATTCAGTAATGAGTAACCCTGCCGTTATTGATGCGTATCTTGGTGCACATCATGACCAACCACTGGATGAACAGGAATAGGTATGAGTACTGATCATTCCGCTTCAGGCACAGATGCACTATTGCGCGCTGATAATTTGGTAGCTGGCTACTTGCCAGGAGTTAACATTCTTAATGGTTGTGATTTATATGCTAACAAAGGTGAGCTGGTTGGAATTATTGGCCCAAATGGTGCTGGCAAATCAACTTTACTGAAAGCAATGTTTGGATTGGTTAAAGTTTACAGCGGTACAGTTCATTTAAATAGTGAAGAAATTACCGGTTTGCGTGCTGATCAACTAGTTCGTCAGGGAATTGGTTTTGTGCCACAAAACAATAATGTGTTTCCATCTCTAACAATTGAAGAGAATTTGCAGATGGGTGCAATTCAAATCCCAGAGAGATTCAATGAGCGATTTGACTTTGTAACTACACTGTTTCCAACACTGAAAGACCGAAGAAAGCAGCGTGCAGGCTCCCTATCGGGAGGCGAGCGCCAAATGGTTGCGATGTCACGTGCGCTAATGATGGATCCAAAAGTGCTATTGTTAGATGAACCCAGTGCTGGATTGTCTCCTGCTTTACAGGATGAAGTTTTTGTGCGCGTTCGTGAGATTAATCGAGCAGGTGTAACTGTTGTGATGGTTGAACAGAATGCTCGCAGATGTTTACAAATTGTTGATCGTGGTTATGTATTAGATCAAGGAAAGAACGCATATACCGGAACGGGTAAGTCATTAGCTAATGATCCAAAAGTTATTGAGCTTTATTTGGGAACTTTGGCAAAAGCAAAATAATTCATAAGCATAGAAAAGAGCCCGGCTCCAAGGAGCCGGGCTCTTTCGTTATCCGTTAGTTATGGTAGTGGAGCAGGTACTGCACCAACTACGAACTCATCTGGACGAGCTTCGTACTTGTCATTAGCGACATATTCGTATACGCCCATAGTTGCAACAGTTACTTCACCGTTAGCGTCGAACTCAACTGGACCGGAAACTCCGTCAAAGTCGATATCTGCGCCTTCATCAAGTAGAGCTTTGCAATCTGCCCAAGTTGAGCACTTTGTTCCACCCTTTGAAACTGCTTCAAGGTTCTGTGAGATTGTAATGCCATCAGTTGCGCCACCAGCTTCAGCAGCTAGTGCAATCAACATAACAGCGTCATATGACTCTGCAGCGTATGAGAAGTCAGTTAGAGAAGGATCAATACTTTTCAAGCGCTCTTGGAAATCAGCTGGTGGGAATGCACCAGGAAGAGTTCCCTTAACGCCAGTCATAACTCCTGTTGGTAGTTCTGCGAATGCAGTTCCAGAAAGGTTACCGTCTACAAGATACAGCTTGACTGCATCTGGTCCAACACCTTGCTTGATCATTTCCTGAATGATTGCAGTGGTTTCAGCGAAACCAATTAGTGCAATTGCATCTGGATTTGCAGCTTTTGCCTGTCCAACCTCGGCTGCGAATTCGCTAGCCTGTGGGTTGTAGGTGATGATGGTTGAAGTGCCAGTAAATGCATTAGCTGCATACTTTGCTAAACCATTTCCATATGCATCATCCAAGTTAAGGATTACTGCATTGGTTGCACCTTCATTGGCCATTAACTGTCCAAGTACTGCACCCTGGAATGTATCTGAAGGTGCGGTTCGGAAGTAAAGACCGTTGTCAGCATAGTTTGTGAAATCAGGTGAGGTATTTGCTGGTGAGAAGTGAACAACGCCAGCACCAGTGATCTTGTCGATAACTGTGAATGAAACACCTGATGATGCAGCTCCAACGATGGCGCTAACGCCAGCGGCTAGGTGAGCATCGACTGTAGTTTGAGCAATGTCAGTACTGGTATCACCAGAGTCACCACGTAGGTGCTCAACTGGCTGACCAAGTACGCCACCGCCATCATTGATTTCTTGAATGGCTAGGTCCACGCCAGCAAACTCTGGTGGGCCAAGGAACGCCAAGCTACCAGTTTCTGGTAGTAGCGATCCGATTTTCAGTGCAGCACTTACATCTGCATCTGTTGCGCTATCGTCGCTGCTCGAGCAAGCGGCAAGAACCAACAGAGAAGCACCAATGACTGCAGCTGAACGGAACAGCTTTGAGCGGGTCATTAACCGTCTCCTTATTGTTAACAAACTCCCAAGGGGAATCCTGAGGAGTGAAGCTGTATTCTCGCGGCTCCAGACAATTCCACCAAATTGCCCCCTATCAAAATATGGGTTTTCCGTGATTTTGTGACCTAACTGAAACCTTGAACCACTTTTTTCTAGATTCAACACCTATTGTGCTTGGTTATCTAGACTGACCCCTTAGCAGTAGCCCAAGCCTCAAGGAGCAAGAGATGGCCGATTCAACTTTCTGGGGACCAGACTTTCAAGCGCTAGAGCAGCAAGATCCAGAGATTGCAAAAGTGCTACTGGATGAACTAGACAGACAGCGAACGGGACTGCAATTAATTGCTTCGGAAAATTTAACGAGCCCTGCAGTCTTAGCGGCATTTGGATCGGTGCTGAGCAATAAATATGCAGAGGGTTATCCAGGTAGGAGATATTACGGCGGATGTGAAGTTGTAGATCGCGCTGAAGAACTTGCGATTTCGAGAGCTAAACATTTGTTTGGTGCAGAGCATGCAAATGTGCAACCACATTCAGGCGCAAGTGCGAATTTGGCAGCATATGCCGCGTTCACTAAACCTGGTGACAAAGTTTTAGCACTTTCTTTAGCTCAGGGCGGGCACTTAACCCATGGTTCGCCAGTGAATTTTTCTGGACAATGGTTTGAGCCAATTCATTACACGGTTAAACGAGATAGTGAATACATTGATTACGACGAAGTTAGATCCCTCGCACTTGAACATAGACCTAGAATGATTATTGCTGGCGCAACCGCTTATCCAAGATTGGTTGACTTTGCCGCCTTTAGACAAATATCCGATGAGATAAATGCAATTTTGATGGTTGATGCTGCGCATTTCATTGGATTAGTTGCAGGTAAAGCAATTCCAAGTCCAGTGCCATATGCAGATGTTGTTTGCTTTACCACGCATAAAGTGTTGCGTGGTCCCCGAGGTGGAATGATTTTAAGTCGTGCTGAGCATGCTAAAGAAATTGACAAAGCAGTTTTTCCAAAGATGCAGGGCGGACCTTTAATGAATGCAGTTGCAGCAAAAGCGGTTGTGTTAAAAGAGTGCACAACTACTGCGTATCAGGATTATGCAAGCCAAGTAATTAAAAATGCACAAGCTTTGGCAAGTGAGTTGGACAAGCAAGGGCTGCGTCCGGTTAGCGGTGGCACTGATACACATTTAATTTTGTTAGATTTGCAAGGTATTGGGGTTACTGGAAAAGAAGCAGAGCGTCGGTGCGATTTAGCGAAAATCACACTAAACAAGAATTCAATTCCATACGATCCACAGCCACCGATGGTTTCATCTGGTGTGCGGGTTGGAACACCATCTATAACTACCCAGGGTATGCGGGAATCTCAGATGACAGAAGTTGCTTCACTAATCTTACGAACCATTAAAGAAACTGAAGACTCGAAGTTTACTCAAATTGCCGCTGAAGTAAATGCTTTAGTTGCACAGTACCCGGCATATCCGCGTGCGTGAGTATTTAATCTGTATGTTTGCCGCAGCGTTTGTAACGCTGCTAGCAACACCAATCGCAAGAGCTGCTGCAATCAAAGCAAATGCACTTGCGGAGGTTCGTGATCGGGATGTGCACGACAGGCCAACGCCACGCTGGGGCGGTCTTGCTATGTTTTTTGGAGTTGCGGTTGGAATTTTGCTAGCTACGAAACTTCCATTAATGAGTTCAGTGTTTGATGCAAATCGCAGCGCTCTTGGTGTGCTTAGCGCTGCAGCGATTTTGGTGGTGTTGGGTTTAATTGATGATAAGTGGCCGCTTGATGCACCAATTAAATTAACTGTTCAAGTTTTTGCAGCAGGAGTAATGGCATTAAATGGTGTGGTCATTTCCTGGATACCGCTTGGAAGCATCATTGTGCTTGATCCAACGGTTGGTGTATTCATCACAGTCTTGCTGGTATTAGTAACGGTAAATGCAGTTAACTTTGTTGATGGTCTTGATGGTTTAGCCGCAGGAGTTGTTGGTATTGCTGCTTTTTCTTTTTTCCTTTACGCATACACCTTAAGTGTGGTTGAAGGATATTTGCGAGCAACACTGCCTACATTACTTTCGGCCCTAGTTGTTGGTGCAGTAATTGGCTTTTTGCCGCATAATTTTTATCCGGCACGCATCTTTATGGGTGATACTGGTTCAATGATGCTTGGATTGATTTTGGCAGCAATTAGTATTATTTTGATTGGCCAATTAGATCCAGCTGCGATTGATTCAACTGCTGCATTACCCGCACTGCTCCCAGTACTGTTGCCAGTTTTTGTAATTGTTATTCCGTTAGCAGATTTATTGTTGGCGATTTTTAGACGAACAAAGGCAGGAAAAAATCCCTTTACACCGGATAAAAAACACTTGCACCACTTACTACTGGAGCGAGGTCATTCCCAAGGTGGCGCTGCAATGCTGATGTATGCAACAGCTGCAGTTTTTGCACTACCAGCTGTATCAGTTGCTTTTATTCCAATTTGGTTATCTATTCTTAGTTTCTTAATTGGCCTTGGTCTTTTGATTGGATTTTTAGCTCGTCGGCCAAGGTCTAAAAAATTTACACCCGTAGGAGATTTAAGGTGAACACTGCAGATATAGCTTTAAGACGGATGGTGTTTGCGGGTCTGTTTTTGAGTTTTACCGCTACGCCAATTGCGATGCTAATTGGATTTCTAGTTGAAGGGATTCCTGGGATTGCAGGAGCTGGTATAGGAATGGGTATGTCCTTATTCTTTATTGGCCTTACTTCGTTGCTTGCATTAGCAACTAGAAAACTGAACGTTCAAGCATTGGGGTATGTGGTATTGATTTCATGGCTGATGAAAATTGTGATTTTGATTGCCGTATTGGCATGGTTACGGGGTCACGACTTCTATCATCGGCCAACCTTGATGATTTCAATGCTTATTGGCCTTGTGGGTTACCTCACTATTGAGGCTTTAATCTCTTTAAAATCGCGCGTTTTGTATGTGGAGCCCAATTAATTATCTGTTCAACCTGCTTAACCTTTAGCCCATTGCTAGGCTTCCGCCGCAATGACTGAAAAGACTAAAACTAAGGCTCTTCCAAAAGGGGAGGGTTTGGTATGGTCAGTGATTGGCACTCTCGTGAGCGGACCCTTAGTTTGGGGAGCCATTGGTGGGTTTGTTGATCGCA
>VGBH01000006.1 GCA_016870575.1 Actinomycetota bacterium | reverse complement strand
TTGTCGTTAACCCCAACTTTTGCGAGTAGTTAAGAAATTTACCCATGCATCAGTAAAGCCAGGTTGTTCTTGCTGCGCGTGATATGCCGCCCACTCGGCAAATGATTCATTCAGCCACAAATCATTCCACCATTCCATCGTTACATAATTACCAAACCACATATGGGCCAACTCGTGCAACACCACATTGGACAGCCAATGATGTTCAAATGAGGTTACCTTCCCGCGCCAGATGTAATCGTCTCGAAATGTTACGCAACCGGCGTTCTCCATCGCACCCGCATTAAATTCAGGCACAAAAATTTGATCATATTTTCCAAATGGATAGCCGACATTGAAGTCACGTTCAAATACTGCAAACCCATGCTTGACGGTTTCGAACATAAATGGTGCATCTAAGTAATCTTTTAATGATTGACGACAAAGTACTCTAAGTGGATATGTGCCAAACTTTCCTTGATACTTATCAAATGTTTGATGGTAGTTTCCCGCAACAATTCCAGTTATATAAGTGGACATAACTTCGGTTTTTGGGAATCGCCATAACTTATATTCCGATTCATCACTGGGTTCGCATTGGGTGTTTGAAACTACTACCCAGTGCTTAGGTGCTTTCATACTAAAAGCAAAACTTGCCTTGATATCTGGTTGATCAAAACAAGCATATGCGCGACGCGCATCTGCTGTTTCAAATTGGCTGTATAAATATCGTTCGTTATCAACTGGATCTACAAACCTATGCAATCCCTCACCGGTTGTTGAATAAGCGCAGGTAGCATCAACGGTTAGTTGATTTTCTGGTTTAAGGTTCTCAAGCTCAATTCGAAATCCATTAAAGGTTGAATTTGAAATGACTTCGCCATTTAACTCAATTCGATTTACTTTTGGAGCAATCAAATCAACCCAGGTGCTACCACCATCTTTTGCAGCAAATGTAATTGTCACTCTGCTATTAAATTCAGTTGCGTTGTGATCAACCAGATCTAGCTCAATTTGGTAATGCACGTTACGCACTAATGTGGCTCGAGCTTTCGCTTCGGCTTGGGCAAAATTGGCGAGCGTCACAGTTGACCTTTCTGGTTCAAGTCGCGGATAAGGTGGAGTAAACCCTAGGGTGTCCCAGTATTTGGAGGAAACTTATGCAGGCAGATTTTTGGTTTGACCCGATGTGCCCTTGGGCTTGGATGACATCTAGATGGATGCTGGAAGTTCAAAAGGTGCGCGATGTTCAAGTGGCTTGGCATGTGATGAGTTTGTCCTATTTGAATGCCAACAAAGAGGTACCAGAAAACTACAAAGCAAAAATGATTGCTGGCTGGGGACCGGTGAGAGTGATTGAAGCTGCTCGGGCAGCACAGGGTGAAAAAATTGTTCTTCCACTTTATAACGCATTTGGCACGAGAATACATTTGCAGAAACAAGAGATTAATGATCAACTAATTGCTGATGTGTTAAATGATCTGAACTTACCTGCAGATTTGATTAACGCGGCATCGGATTCCACTTGGGATGAAGCGGTTAAGAAGAGCCATCATGATGGAATGGATCAAGTTGGAACAGACGTAGGAACACCTGTGATTGCGGTGGCCGGTTCGGCTTTTTTCGGTCCAGTTATCTCGCCCGCGCCTAAAGGTGATGCAGCTGGAAAACTCTGGGATGGAGTTGTTGCTTGTGCTCAATATCCTGGTTTTTTTGAACTTAAACGTTCAAGAACTGTCGGACCAATTTTTGATTAAAAAATGAGAATTCATATTGCATCTGATCACGCTGGTTATCAAGCCAAGGCGATTTTGATTGAACATTTATCTCTGGCTGGTCATGAGTTGGTAGATCACGGTACAAACTCTGAAGAATCATGTGATTACCCGGCTTTTTGCATTTCAGCAGCAAAAGCAGTTGCAAATGACCCTGATTCGCTAGGAATTGTGCTGGGCGGATCTGGAAATGGTGAGCAAATTGCTGCAAACAAAGTAGTAGGTGTTCGCGCGGCATTGGCTTGGTCTGTTGAAACGGCAAAGTTGGCACGAGAGCATAACAACGCGAATGTGGTTGGCATTGGTGCTCGAATGCACGACGAAAATACCTTAAAAGAAATCGCACAGACATTTATTGAAACTCAATTTCCAGGAGATGAAAGACACGTTCGGCGAATTAGTCAGATTACTGAATTTGAATCAACGAGGTAATTGGAGCGGGTGACGGGAATCGAACCCGCACAGCTAGCTTGGAAGGCTAGAACTCTACCATTGAGCTACACCCGCATTAGCGCAAAATCTACTAGGTCAATTTTGACCCTGACCGCCCAGTCACGACCAATTGGCTCATCCGACTACGATTGCGCGGTCTTGGAACCGATTTGACGATTGTTAAGTCATCGGGGCGTAGCGTAGTGGCTAGCGCGCCTGCTTTGGGAGCAGGAGATCGGGAGTTCGAATCTCCCCGCCCCGACCAATTCAAGAATTAGGAGCAGGTGTGAAAGCCGATAAGGAAGTTTTAACTCCTACCCGAATTAAATTTACGGTTGAAGTTCCATTCGATGAACTAAAACCAGATTTTCAAACGGCTTATCGGGAAATTGCTAAACAAGTAAACATTCCAGGCTTTCGAAAAGGAAAAGTTCCACCATCAATTATTGATCAACGCGTTGGTCGAGCAGCAGTAATGGAAGAAGTTGTCAATGCAGCAATCCCGCGCTTTTATACTCAACTAATTCAAGAGCATTCACTGCAGCCATTTGCATCTCCAGAGGTGAAATTAACTGAACTAAAAGACGGCAAGTCAATTACTTTTACAATTGAGGTTGATGTTAAGCCAGAGTTTGATCTACCAGATTTTGCAAGTATTGAAGTTAGTGTTGATCCAGTAACAATTGATGAGAAATTCGTTGCCGAGCAATTTGATTTATTGCGCCGCAGGTTTGCCACAATGAAAGTTGTTGAACGCAGTGCAGCACTCGAAGATTTAGTTATTTTAGATGCAAAGGGCACAGTTGATGGTGAAGAGTCAGATGATTACTCAGCTACCGCACTTAACTATGAGTTAGGAACAGAAGGTTTAGTTCCAGGTGCTGATGAAGTTTTAGTTGGAATCAGTGTTGATCAGACGCGAGAAGTTGAATTCACTCCGGATGAAGATCCGCACCAAGGAAAAAAAGTTAAAGTGTCTTTTACCTGCACTGGAGTACGCGAGCGAGAACTTCCTGAAGCAAATGATGAGTTCGCGCAAATGGCATCTGAGTTTGACACTGTCACAGAATTAAAGGCCGATTTGGCAGAGCGAATTCGTAAAGTTCAAGTTGCCGAGCAGGCAATTGCGGCTCGAGAAAAAGTTTATGATGCACTCTTGGAGAAAACAGATGTAACGGTGCCAGATAATATTGTTGAGCGAGATATGAACCAACACTTTGCTGATGGTCACGGCGATGATGCGTACCGGGAAGAGTATCGAGAAAATGCAATTAAGACTTTAAAGAGCAGACTCATCTTGGACAAGGTTGCAGACCAAGAGAACGTTCAAGTTAATGAAATGGAGCTATCGCAATGGTTGGTGCAAGCAGCACCGCGCTATGGTGTTACGCCAGAGCAACTTGCTGATGAGTTAGTGAAGAATGATTCTCTTGGATTTGCACTAAATGAAGTTAGACGCGGCAAAGCGCTCTCTGTTGTAGTAGAGCGTGCCAATGTTAAAACTACTGATGGTGAAGTTGTGGATTTATCTGAATTTACTGGAGCGTTAGCGCAGTAGGTTCGCCCTTGGCGAACAAGCAAGGTGCGAAAACTTCTGTTGCCACTAAAGTCTGAGCATCAAATGAAGGGAAACTGGGTGAGCGAGTCAACTGAGCCAACTATGCGCGCTGCCGCAAGTGGACTGCCAGGTGCTGAGGATGTACTGCAGCGTTTATTGCGTGAACGAATTGTTTTTTTGGGATCTCAAGTAGATGATCAGATTGCCAACCTAATTTGCGGACAAATTTTGCTGTTAGCTGCTGAAGATCCAACTCGAGATATTTATTTGTATATCAATTCGCCAGGTGGCTCAATTTCAGCTGGAATGGCTATTTATGACACTATGCAATACGTGCAAAACGATGTGGCAACAGTTGCAATGGGTCTTGCTGCATCAATGGGACAGTTTTTATTAACCGCAGGTGAGCCAGGTAAGAGATATGCATTGCCTCATGCTCGGATAATGATGCATCAACCATCTGGTGGAATTGGTGGAACTGCATCCGATATTCGAATTCAAGCAGAACAGATGTTGTTTGTTAAAAATCAAATGGCTGAGTTAATTGCAAAGCACACAGGTCAAACCGTTGAGCGAATAAAAGAAGATTCAGATCGTGATAAATGGTACAGCTCAGATGAAGCAAAAGCATATGGATTTATTGATCATGTTGTAACTCGCGCATCAGATGTAACTGGTAGCGGTGGCACTCGAGGAAAGGCAGGCAAATAATGACTTTCCAACCACAGGCAAGATACATTTTGCCCGAGTTTCGTGAGCGAACACCAAATGGCGAGCGAATTCACAATCCATATACCAAGTTGTTTGAAGAGCGCATTATTTTCTTAGGTGTGCAAATTGACGATGCATCTGCTGATGATGTAATGGCACAGTTACTGGTGCTTGAATCACTTGATCCAGAGCGAGATATCTCAATTTACATCAACTCTCCAGGAGGTTCATATACAGCGATGACAGCTATCTATGACACGATGCAATTTGTTAAGCCAGAAATCCAAACAATTTGTTTAGGACAAGCAGCATCTGCTGCAGCACTTTTGCTCGCTGCCGGCACACCAGGTAAAAGGTTTGCGCTGCCACATTCACGGATTTTGATTCATCAACCATATAGTGAAGGTGGCGGTCAAGAATCTGACATTGAGATTCAAGCTAACGAGATTTTGCGTATGCGAGATGAGATGGAAGGAATTCTTTCTCGCCATACTGGCCGAACCAAAGACCAGGTTCGGAAAGATATAGAGCGTGACAAAATTTTGACAGCTGAAATGGCCAAGGAATATGGCATTGTTGATCAAGTTATTGCTTCACGTAAGGTGTTGGCAACTAAGTCTTAATTCATAAATGACGAATTAATTTGCGAGTTTTTATGGAAATTAAGATTTGTCCCAACAATTTATCTAAATTAGAACTAAAATACATCCATAACTTACTAATTGAGGCATTTGAACAAGACTTTAGTGCTGAGGATTGGCAGCATACTTTTGGTGGCACAAGAGTTATTGGACTGATTGAAAACAAAGTAGTAGCACATGCAGCATTAGTGCCCAGAAGAATCTGGCTAGATGACATCGCGCATCAAGTTGGTTATTTAGAGGGTGTAGCAGTGTTACCTAAATTTCAAAAGCAAGGTTTTGGATCTGAACTACTGGCCAGCGTTTCTGATTTTGCCAGCAAGAACTATCAATGGTCGATGCTTTCAAGTAGTGAAAAACACTTTTATCGAAAGCAAGGTTGGCAGGATTTTCTGGGGCAAAGCTTTGTTTTGATAAATGACACAGCAATTGCAACACAAACCGAAAATGACGGCTTAATGTGTTTGGCTATGGGAAAACATCAGATACCTTCACCAATGCGAGCAGTTTGTGAGCCAAGGTCAGGGGATTACTGGTAGGGAGCAGTTCTGCTCTGGGCGAACGGGCCGCGGTTATGGGTGCGTAAGGTCAAGCTAGGCGTTTAGCCTTGCGGCCAAGCTTCCCCAACGAGAGGAATCTCTAATGGCACGTCTTGGTGATGGTTCCGATCTGCTCAAGTGCTCATTTTGTGGCAAAAGCCAGAAGCAAGTAAAGAAGTTGATAGCAGGTCCTGGTGTATACATCTGCGATGAATGCATTGAACTTTGTAACGAGATAATTGAAGAAGAATTAGTTGAAACCAATACTGCTGGTATGGCAGAGCTGCCAAAGCCAAATGAGATTTATACCTTCTTAGACAACTATGTGATTGGTCAAGAATTAGCAAAAAAGACACTATCAGTGGCTGTTTATAACCACTACAAGCGTGTGCGGGCCGGTGATCAACTTAGAAGAAGTGATGACATTGTTGAATTAGCTAAATCCAATATCTTGCTGTTAGGACCAACTGGCTCTGGAAAAACGCTTTTGGCACAAACATTGGCGAGAATGCTAAATGTGCCATTTGCAATTGCAGATGCAACCGCGCTTACTGAAGCTGGCTATGTTGGTGAAGATGTTGAGAATATTTTGCTGAAACTAATTCAAGCGGCTGACTTTGATGTTAAACGTGCCGAGCAAGGAATTATTTATATCGATGAGATTGATAAAATTGCACGAAAAAGCGAGAACACATCCATCACACGTGATGTCTCTGGCGAAGGCGTTCAGCAAGCACTGCTAAAAATCTTGGAAGGCACAACTGCTTCTGTGCCACCACAAGGCGGACGTAAGCATCCTCATCAGGAATTCTTGCAAATTGATACCACCAACGTACTGTTTATTGTTGGTGGAGCATTTGCTGGGTTAGATTCAATTATTGAGCAGCGGATAGGAAAATCAAGTTTGGGCTTTACTTCAAACTTAAAAGAGGATAAAAAGCAAACTGATCCGGCCACAATTTTCTCTCATGTATTGCCAGAAGATTTACTTAAGTTTGGTTTGATTCCAGAGTTTGTTGGCCGCTTACCAATTGTTACTTCGGTTTCTGGTTTAAATCGTGAATCGTTAGTGCGAGTATTAACTGAGCCTCGAAATGCGCTGGTTCGTCAGTTCGAGCGACTGTTTGAACTTGATGAAGTATCTCTCGAGTTTGGTCCTGGTGCTGTTGATGCAATTGCTGATCTCGCTCTAGCTCGTGGCACTGGTGCGCGAGGCTTGAGATCAATTCTGGAGGGTGTGTTACTTGATGTTATGTATGACGTGCCAAGCCGAGATGATATTGAAAAGATAATCATTGAACAAGCAACAGTCACCCACTCACAAGCACCAAAAATCGTGCATCGCGGTGGCGCTGGATCTAAAGAGCGTTCGGCTTAAGTCGCAAGCTCTGCTTCAACTGTAATTGAATCAGCACTATTCCAAGTTAAGTTATCAATTCCGCCTGCAGAAATTAAATCGGCCTGAGCGCTTTTAAGTCGAGAAACTACATCTTCCGGACCTGAAACTTGTGCATTTGCGATTCGAGCTTTCATTGATTGCTTTGCATCCGTTTTTACTCTTCGAATGTCAGCAATTACTTCCCCCAACTCAAAATACAACTTTGCATCTCCAGCAACTTCTGCAAGTTCGCTTGCCGCTGGCCATTTTTGCTGATGCACACTCCCAGCCTGCCACCAAGCCCATACTTCTTCGGTTACGAAGGGCATAACTGGAGCAAAGAGTCTTAACAACACATTTAACGCCTCTGCAAGAGCTGCTTTAGCAGATTCTGCTCCCAAATCGTTCTCGCGATACGCCCGCTCCTTAACCAATTCCACGTAATCATCAGTAAATGTCCAAAAAAATTGCTCAGTTACCTCAAGAGATTTGGTGTAGTTAAATTCTTCATAGGCTTTTGTAGCTTGAGTAACAACTTCAACTAATGCAGCAAGCATTGCTTTGTCATAAGGCTCAGAGATCTTCGATTTGTTTGGAGCAGCATTTAAACCAAGCACGAATTTTGATGCATTTAAAATCTTGATAGCGAGCCTACGACCAATTTTCATCTGCCCAACATCAAAAGCAGTATCTGTACCGGGTCTACCGCTTGCTGCCCAATAACGAACTGCATCTGATCCATGTTCTTCAAAAAGTGCAATAGGCGTTACAACATTGCCTTTGGATTTGGACATCTTTTTTCGATCAGGATCTAATATCCAACCTGAAAGTGCTGCGTGCTTCCATGGCGCAACGCCAAACTCTAAATATGAGCGAACCATGGTGGAGAACAACCAGGTTCGAATGATGTCATGTCCTTGTGGGCGAAGATCCATTGGAAAAACTTTTGTGAATAAATCATCATCAACGCTCCAACCACTAACAACTTGTGGCGTTAGTGATGAAGTGGCCCAGGTGTCCATCACATCAGGATCTGCAGCAAATCCATTGGGTTGATTTCGCTGAAATTCGCTATAACCATTTGGGCAATCTAAACTTGGGTCAATTGGCAAACTTTTTTCATCAGGAACTAATACTTGGTTATAATCAATTTCACCATTTGAGTCAATCGCATACCAAACTGGTATTGGCACACCAAAGTATCTTTGGCGCGAAATAAGCCAATCGCCGTTTAATCCCGACACCCAGTCGCTGTAGCGTGCTTGCATAAATTCTGGATGCCATTTCACGTCATCGCCGAGCTTGATCAAAGAACTGCGCAGTTGCTGATCTCGGCCACCATTTTTGATATACCACTGTCTGGTTGTGACTATCTCTAATGGTTTATCACCTTTCTCAAAGAATTTAACTGGATGGGTAATTGGTTTTGGTTCACCATGTAAATTTCCAGTTTCAATCAATAACTCAACTGTTTGTTCCCGTGCGGTATGTACAGTTTTTCCAGCTAACCGAGAATAAGCAGCAATAGCAGTGGAATCAGTTAACCAATTTGGTGTTGTTTGGGCGTATCTGCCATCCCAGCCGATTACTGGCCGAGTGGCTAACTGAAGCTCACGCCACCATGTTACATCTGTCAAATCACCAAACGTACAAACCATCGCAATACCAGAACCTTTTTCTGGATCTGCTAATTCATGAGTAACAACAGGAACTTTCACACCAAAGATTGGACTTATTACTTCACTGCCAAACAGCGGTTGATAACGCTCATCTGAAGGATGTGCTACCAATGCAACGCAAGCGACAATTAATTCTGGTCTGGTAGTTTCAATGAATACATCACTACCATCTAATTTTTTGAAAGAAACTCGGTGATATGCACCAGGTCGCTCTCGGTCTTCAAGTTCTGCTTGCGCAACCGCTGTTTGAAAAGTCACATCCCAAAGAGTTGGGGCTTCGGACTGATACGCCTCACCGCGTTTTAAATTGTTAAGAAATGCGCGCTGTGAAAGAGCTCTACATTTATCATCAATTGTTTGATAGGTGAGCGACCAATCAACAGATAACCCAAGATATCGCCATGTAGATTCGAAAGCTCGTTCATCTTCTGTAGTTAACTTAAGACATAACTCAACAAAGTTTTTTCGAGAAACTGGTATTTGTTCTTTTCCCGGCTCTACTGGTGGCACAAAGTTTGGGTCATACGGCAAACTTGGGTCACATTTAATTCCATAATAATTCTGAACTCGTCGCTCTGTTGGTAGCCCATTGTCATCCCAACCCATGGGATAAAAAACCTGATAACCAGCCATACGTTTGTATCGCGCAACGCAATCGGTGTGGGTGTAAGAAAAGACGTGACCGATGTGAAGTGAGCCGCTTGCAGTGGGTGGTGGAGTATCGATTGAAAAAATCTGATCTCGAGAATGCTTTGAATCAAAACGGTAAATTTGGTTTTGTTCCCACGATTTATCCCAGCGTTCTTCCAAACCTTCAAGTCCTGGCTTTGCTGGCAGCAGCGGATACTTCATTTCGTTAGTCACAGTCCGATCCTAAAGAACATCTCACTCTAGACTGCGCCGTGTGCTAAAAGATCTTGCCGATATCACTGCCACATTCGCCCAGCGTGCTGCTGAACACCGCATAAACCCATCTTTAGACCGGGTTAGGCAGGTACTCGATGCCTTAGGCGACCCCCAGGAGATGTATCCAGCAATTGTGGTGGCCGGCACAAATGGAAAGTCATCTACGACGAGGTTAGTTGATGCATTAGCTCGTGCGCACGGTATTCGGTCAGGTGCCTACACCTCGCCGCACTTAGTGAGTCTGACTGAACGAATCAGCCTTGATGGCGAGCACATCTCCGAACAGCGATTTGTGTCCGCGCTCAATGAGGTTTATCCAATTGTTTTGATGATGGAAGAGCGAATTGGCGAGAAGTTAACCGGATTTGAGTTGATGACCGTGCTTGCATTAAGTGAATTTGCGGCAGCACCAATGCATATGGCGGCGTTAGAAATTGGAATTGGTGGAACTTGGGATGCAGTTAATGTAGTTGATGCACAAGTTACTGCAATCACCACAATTGATATGGATCATCAAAAGTGGTTAGGTGACACGATTGAATCAATTGCTGGTAATAAAGCAGGTGTGATTAAACCAGGCGCAATTTCCGTTGTGCAAAATCAAGTTGCTGCAGCCCTAGAAGTAGTTGAGCTCACCGCAAATCAAATGCAAGCAAAGTTATTGCTACAAGACCGAGATTTTTTTGTTAGTACAACAACTGCTGTTGGTGGACAATTACTTAATATTCAAACACCACGTGAAAATTATCAAGACTTATTTTTATCTCTTCATGGTGCACATCAAGCAGTCAATGCTGCAACCGCAATGGTTGCAGTTGAGAATTTACTTGACGATGATGAACCTCTTGATCCTGCTGCCATTGGACATGCATTTGAGACTTTCCAAATGCCGGGTCGCCTTGAAGTAGTGCATCGTTCGCCAACTGTGGTAATTGATATTGCCCACAATCCAAACGGAGCTCAAACTTTGGCGCAGGGCATTGCTGATTCAATGACATTTAGTCATTTGACTTGCGTGCTGGGTGTTTTGGATGACAAAGATTCAGCAGGAATAGTAGATGCATTAGCGCCAATTGTTGATGAATGGATAATCACCACAGCACCTAGCGAACGTGCGATTCCAGCAAATGAACTGGCAGCAGAAGTTTCTGGCTTATTAGGTGCTGCGCGTATTCAAGTTGAACCAGATATTTCTGCGGCAATTGAGTTAGCCCAAGAAATGGCAGACCAATCTGGTGCAGGTAGTGGTGTTTTGATTACTGGTTCGGCAACTGTGGCCGGTGCAGCACGAGCAAGGTATCGAGGATGAAAAAAGGGCAGAGAATTATTGGGTCAAGTGTTTTGGCTTTTGAAGCAATTGCGATTTGGCTAGCTATTCCAGTAGCAATTCAAAACCATAATATTTCAGCTTTGATAGCTATTGGTGCTGGTGGCACATTGGGTTTGTTCTGCCTTTTGATAATTGGTGGCTTCACTCGAGGTTGGGCTATTCCTGCTGGATCTGCGCTGCAGCCAGCTGTGCTCTTAACTGGCCTTTGGGTGCCTCCAATGCTGTTTATTGGGGCGCTTTTCGCAGTACTTTGGGGCGGTGGACTTTTACTTGTCCGCCGGGCTGAGCGAATCCGTCAGCAGCGGTTCGGTTCTTAAATCCTTACCACTACTCTTACGTCTAAATAGGAGCGAATGGTGCAACGAACTTTGGTGCTAATCAAGCCAGATGGTGTATCCCGCGGTCTGGTAGGTGAAATACTTGTTCGAATTGAGCAAAAAGGTTGGAATCTTATTGCATTAGATTTGCGTAAATTAGATAAAGCAACCGCCCAAGCACATTACGCTGAACATAAAGATAAACCATTTTTTAATTCGTTAGTAGATTTCATAACTTCTGCACCATTAGTTGCTGCGGTTATTGAAGGACCGGAAGTAATTGCAAACTGGCGAACAATGATGGGAGCTACAAATCCAACTAATGCAGCACCAGGCACGATAAGATTTGATTTGGCAACTGAAACTCAATTCAATGTCACCCACGGTTCAGATTCTGAAGCAAGTGCAGCGCGTGAGATAGCTTTGTTTTTTCCAGAATTAGCTAACTAAAAAGAGAGGCAGTTAATGGGCAACAGTTTCATCGGACGCGATATGGCAGTTGATTTAGGAACTGCTAACACTTTGGTTTACGTCCGAGGTTCGGGAATTGTGCTTAATGAGCCATCCGTTGTTGCCATCAATAAAGATAATGGCAGCATCTTGGCAGTTGGTCTGGAAGCAAAGCGAATGATTGGTCGAACACCAGGAAATATCTTGGCAGTAAGACCATTAAAAGATGGTGTGATTGCAGATTTTGATACTACCGAAAGAATGCTCAGATACTTTATTCAAAAAGTACATAAGCGCAGATTCCTAGCAAAGCCTCGATTAGTCATTTGTGTGCCAAGTGGTGTCACTGGTGTTGAACGACGTGCGGTTGAAGAAGCAGGCTATAAAGCAGGTGCTCGCAAAGTTTATATCATTGAGGAGCCAATGGCAGCAGCAATTGGTGCCGGAATGCCAATTCATGAACCAACTGGAAATATGGTTGTTGATATTGGTGGCGGCACAACTGAAATCGCAGTTATTTCAATGGGTGGCATTGTGGTTGCAGTTTCAATTCGTGTTGGTGGAGATGAATTAGATGAAGCAATTATTAACTATGTCAAAAATGAGTATTCATTACTTCTTGGTGAGCGAACTTCAGAAGATATCAAGATGCGCGTTGGTTCTGCATTTCCGCTACCAAATGAACCCGAAGCTGAATTGCGAGGACGCGATTTAGTTACCGGACTTCCGAGAACGGTGATTTTGCCGGCTGATGAGATTCGCAAATCCTTAGAAGAACCATTACAGGCCATCATTAATGCGGTAAAAAGCACATTAGATCGCACTCCACCAGAGTTGTCCAGTGACATTATTGATCGCGGAATTATGTTGACCGGTGGTGGTGCTTTGTTACGTGGTTTAGATGAGAGATTGCGACATGACACTGGTATGCCAGTTGTTATTGCGGAGAACCCACTTAATTGTGTAGTGCTGGGCGCTGGTCGAACCGTTGAAGAGTTTGAGGATTTGCAACGCGTGCTTGTCCTAAATCAAAGGGGATAACAACAAATGCGCGATTCCGGGCGAGTGCGCTTGGCGTTAGCGCTGTTATTGGCAGTGTCTACTACTTTTTTGATAATTGGAATTAGAACGGGCGAAGAAGGTGTTGTCGCAGCAGCGCGAGCCGCAGCGCTTGAAATAGTTGGCCCGATCCAATCTGGCACAAAGTCAATTGGTCAATCAGTGCGAAACATTTCAGATAACCTATCGCGCATTGCAAGTCGAGATGAAGAGTTTGAAGCGTTAAAGCGCGAAAATGAAGAATTGAAGTTTAAGCTATCTCAAACTGATGATCTTCGACGTAGAGCTGCTGCCATAGATCAGATACTTAAATTAGTTCCACCACAAAGTTATCGAGTGATTCCAGCACAAGTGATAGCAATTGGAAATTCAGGAGATTATCGCTGGACTATAACTATCGATTCTGGAAAAGCAGATGGCATTATCTTATATTCGACTGTAGTTGCTGGCACAGGACTGGTTGGTTCAATAGTTCAAGTTTCAGATGATTTTGCGGTTGTATCACTAATCATTGATCCAAATGTAAAAGTCGGTGTGCGATTAGCCGGTTCAGCAGAGATTGGTTATTTAAGCGGAACTGGAGATTTAAACGAACTAAAACTCCAATTATTCGATCCATATGCCCGAATGCCATTAGGCGCGACAATTGTTTCTTGGGGGTCAGAAACAGGTAAGCCTTATATGCCAGGTTTACCTATTGGAAGAATTACATCTGTTGATGGGTCTTTGGACCAGTTAAATCGTGTTGGATATGTTTTGCCAAGCGTTGACGTGTCGAATTTAGATATTGTCGGTGTCGTTGTGTCTGCAAAGCGCGATGTCTTGCGCGATCCGTTGCAACCTTTGGACGAATAATGATTCGTAAGTACGGCTACGTTTGGCTCTTAATAACAATTTTTGCAGTTATTCAACCCAGTATTTTGCTGAGTTTAAATATGTCGATAATAGTGCCAGACTTGGTATCAGTTGTTATTGCTGCTTTAGCATTTACTAGATCTATCCGAGTTGGAATCGGTTTTGCAATTTATGCTGGCATTTTGGTGGACTTAATACCTCCGGCAACTGGAATTTTTGGTATCTCAGTGGTTGGTTATTTGATATTAGCTTTACTAATTAACCAGACCGTGCAAGCACCACATCAAACAACTTGGTTGCCAGTTGTGGCTGCAGGATTGGCTCCCGCATTAGTGGTAACGGTTAGAGCAATACTTGTTTTTCTAACTTCTGGAACAAATCTCGTTGATCTATATCCCAATGTGCTGCTCTGGCAATTATTGGTTGGTGTAATTGCAGCGACCTTTACTGTTCCCATAATGGATAGATTTGATCGACCACTTGTTGATGGCGCAAATCGACTTCGGGTGAGTTTATGAAAGAGCAATCAATACTTAGATTGCAGGTATTCAAATGGTTTTTAACGGCTTTATTAGTAACGCTCATTGCAAGATTGTTCTTTATTCAAGTTTTAACAGGTGAAGACTATGCGCAGTTAGCCGATGAAAATAGAATTCGAGAGGTTACTACCCTTGCTGTCCGAGGTTTAATTTTAGATCAAGCAGGTAGACCATTAGTTGAAAATCGCACATCCTTGGTTATTACCGTAGATCGAGAAACGATTAATGAGTTACCCGATAATGGCAATGAAGTGCTAAGTCGCTTGGCCACAATTCTGAAAAAACCTGAACAGGAACTGCGTGATCGAATTACGCCATGTGGGGCAACTGGAAGTGCACCACCACCAATTTGCTGGAATGGATCTCCCTTGCAACCAGTGCCAGTTGCTCGAGATGTTGGATACAAACTCGCCTTAAAAATAATGGAAGACTCGCTTAACTTCCCAGGTGTTGCTGCAGAAGTTGCAGCTGAACGCGTTTATCCAGCTCCGCTTGGTGTAAATGCAGCTCATCTACTGGGGTATATCGGACCAATCAGTGCTGAAGAGTTAGCAGATGCTGACCAGGCTTCGGGCTATAAGCGAACCAGCGTTGTTGGCCGAGCTGGATTAGAAAAACAATACGATCTAGTTCTTCGTGGTGTAGATGGAAAAAAATTACTGGCAGTTGACCGCTCTGGAAAAGTGGTTGATGAAATCGGTGAAACTCAACCAATACCTGGTAACTATTTAATTACTGCTTTAGATGCAGATTTACAACAGGTTGTCGAGCGTGAATTGCAACGTGCAGTTAATCGTGCAAGAGAAAATAATTTTGTTGCCGATGGTGGTGCGGCAATTGTGATGGATGTAACTAATGGACAAGTTCTGGCAATGGCATCTTATCCAAGTTATGAACCAGATATTTGGCTAAATGGTTTATCCAATCGGGAATATAAGTCTTTAATTTCAGAAGCTAATGGCGTACCACTTCTGCATCGCCCAACCCAAGGACTTTATGCACCTGCATCTACATTTAAAGTGGTAATGACAGCAGCTGCTGAAAAAGCAGGGATGCCGCTTACTGGACTTTATAACTGCTCGCCCGAAGTAACAATTTCTTCTCGAGTGTTTAGAAATAATGAAAGTCGGGCATACGGTCCTATTTCGTTGGCACGCGCTTTAGAAGTTTCTTGTAATACGGTTTTTTATCGAATTGCAAATGATTTATGGGAACAAACCGGTAAAGACACCATGAAAACCGGTAGAGATCCAATTGACAAGATGGCTCGCTCATTTGGGCTAGGAAAAATTACTGGAATAGATCTGCCAAGTGAATATGCAGGTCGAATTGGTGGCCGAGCTTGGAAGCGTGAAAACTGGGAGCGCAATAAAGATGTATGGTGTGAACGCGCTAAATCAGGATATCCAGAAACTGCTAAGCGAGATCCTGTTTGGGCAGAAACCTTGCGTCAATATGCAGCTGAAAACTGTGCGGATGGCTTTTTGTTCCGCGCAGGTGATGCGGTCAATATTGCAATTGGTCAGGGCGACACGGTAGTAACTCCGCTACAGATGGCAGTTGCATATTCAGCAATTGCAAATGATGGCACACTGTTTCAGCCACAGATTGCTAAAGCAATAATGGATGTAGATGGTAATGTGGTGCAGGAATTTGCTCCGAAAGTGACTGGAAAATTAAACACTTCACCTCGAGTGCTCAGCTACATACGAGCAGCATTAACTAATACTGCAATTTCTGGCACCACTGCTTGGGTTTTCCCAGGATTTCCACTTGAGCAAGTACCAATTGCTAGTAAAACTGGCACCGGACAGGTGTTCAACAAACAAAGCACATCTTGGCTAGCAACTTTTGCTCCAGCAATTAATCCAAGATATGTAGTTGTGATGATGGTTTCTCAAGGTGGCACTGGGTCTGGTACAGGTGGCCCAAGCGTTAGAAGAATCTATGAAGCACTTTTTGGCATTCGCGGCAGCACAATAAATCCAGCAAATGCAATCTTCCCATACGGTAAACCTCGAACAAAATTACCAACAATTGACATTAATGGATCTCCCGTTCCTGAAGCAGAAGCGATTGGCAGGACAAAGCCATGAGTGGAGCAATTCGCGATGCGTCTTTTGTTTGGCGAAGGGTATCTGGCGCACCAAGATTTAGACGTTACCGCAAGTTTGATTTCGTTTTAATCATTGCAGCTTTATCACTTTCGCTACTGGGAGCACTTTTAGTTTGGTCTTCAACTCGAATAACGGCGGGTGCGGCAGGTGATTCGCTGTTTTTTTTAAAGCGGCATTTGCTTAATCTAGGTCTTGGCTTAATTCTTTGTTTGATTGCTTCACAAATAAGTCATAGATTGGTGCGAGCATATGCACCAGTTGTATATGTTTTATCTTTAGTTGGATTGATTGCGGTATTGCTTGTTGGAACTGTGGTTAATGGTGCAAAATCTTGGCTAGCTTTTGCTGGTTTTACTATTCAGCCTGCTGAGTTTGTAAAAGTATCTATCATCGTGATTTCAGCAACTTTGCTTGCAGAAAAACGAGATGCTGAAAATCAACCATTACACTCAATAGTTGTCGCAGCATTAGGTGTTGCAGCGGTGCCAGTACTGCTAATTTTGCTGCAACCAGATCTCGGCACTGTTTTAATGATTCTGGCTACGCTTTTTGCCATTTTGGCGGTTTCAGGTGTGAGCAGATGGTGGTTAATTGGACTTGTCACATCAGCAGTTAGCGTAGTTGCATTAATTGTTGCAGCAGGTGTACTTGCGCAATATCAAATTGATCGCTTCACTGTATTTTTAAATCCTGATTCAGATCCTCTTGGAGTTAGTTATAACGTACGGCAAGCGGAGATTGCTATTGGTAGTGGTGGCTGGTTTGGTAATGGACTGTTTCAAGGTACTCAAACTGCTGGTCAGTTTGTTCCTGAACAAAGAACTGACTTTATTTTTTCTGTTGCGGGTGAAGAGCTCGGATTTTTTGGGTCTTCTATGATTTTATTGTTGATGCTTTTTATTACTTGGCGTTTGATTCGAATTGCTAGCCGTGCTGATGATTTGTTTGGTCGATTAGTTGCAGTTGGGATGGCTGGCTGGATCGCTATTCAGGGCTTTCAAAACATAGGTATGAATTTAGAGCTACTACCCGTCACAGGGGTGCCGCTGCCTTTTGTTTCCTATGGCGGCTCATCAATGATGGCACTTTGGCTTGGGCTTGGGGTCATTTTGAACCTAGATGCGACCAAGCGACGCAGATAACCGGTAGTGGTGTGAGATACTTCGGCCAAGCGATAGCGATATCGCCCGTCTTGGCGGTAGCGCCGGGAGAGTGTCGCTGAGAATCCCTCACGCAGACCTTTCTAGGTAGCAGCCCCACCACAAGCTTCACGCTAGTTGCGCCGCAACCAAGCGTCTTACTTACGCCCTTAGGGGCCACAGGAGTTTTCATTGAGTACTCGTTCGAGTGCTGGTAATGCAGATAAGTCTGCAACCGAAAAACTAGCAAAAAAGTCAGCTAAAAAAGTAGTAAAAAAGGTTGCCAAGCCTGAAGTTGATAAGCCAGCAAAGAAAGCAGCAGTAAAGAAAGCTGCATTAGCACCTGCGTTTGTTGCGCCTGCTGCAACAAAAACAGACTCCACTAAAAAAACGGCAAAAGCGGAAGTTAAACCAAAAACTGAAACTGTCGATACAAAGTCAGTAAACGATGACCGAAGAAACAGACGTAGACGTCGCGGTGGTCGCGGTCGTGGTGGTAGCAAACCAGCGGTTGAAACTAAATCAGAATCAAAACCTGTCAAAGCAACGTCAGAGAAATCAGCCTCAGCAGATGAATCGGCAGTTGAAACTGATAATCGAAGACGTCGCCGGAGACGACGCAGTGGATCGACAAGTTCGGTTCCAAAACCTGAAACTACAAGTACTGTTGATAGCAGCGTTGCGGTAGAAGACAGTTCAATTCGAATAAATGCCAAACGTCAACGCGGAAGAGATCATCGGGATAATCGAAGACGACCAAACTTAATCACGGAAGCACAATTTTTAGCGCGGCGCGAATCTGTTGATCGACAGATGATTATTCGCCAGGTAAATGATAAAACACAAGTTGCAATATTAGAAGACAAGATTTTAGTTGAGCATTATGTTGGTTCTTCTTCATCATCTTCGCTAATTGGTAACGTTTACTTGGGTCGAGTGCAAAATGTGCTGCCTGGCATGGAAGCTGCATTTATTGATATTGGTAAAGGAAGAAATGCTGTTCTTTATGCCGGTGAAGTAAATTGGGATTTAGCAGGACTGGAGGGTCAACCAAAGCGCATTGAATTAGCACTTTCCGCTGGTGATCCGATTATGGTTCAAGTTACAAAAGATCCAATTGGCCAAAAGGGTGCACGACTTACTAGTCAAGTTTCACTTCCTGGTCGTTATTTAGTCTACGTGCCAGATGGTTCAATGACTGCAATATCACGCAAACTTCCAGAAAATGAGCGCATTAGATTAAAGCGAGTTCTTCGAAACATTATTCTGGATGGTGCTGGCGTAATTGTTCGCACCGCTGCTGAAGGTGCGTCAGAAGAAGAATTAGAAAAAGATGTTGCCAGATTAAAAGCACAATGGGAAGATATCAAGAATAAGAAAAATCAAGCAACACCACCAACCTTGCTTTATAGCGAACCAGATTTAGCAATCCGAACTGTTCGCGATGTGTTTAATGAAGACTTCAGCAAAGTTGTAGTTTCTGGCGCTAACGCCTGGAACACAATTGAAGATTACGTTAAATATTTGGCTCCAGAGCTACTAAGTCGATTAGAAAAGTGGACCGGTAGTGAAGATGTATTTACTAACTTTGATATTGATGCTCAACTAACCAAAGCACTAGATCGAAAAGTTTATCTGCCGTCAGGTGGCTCATTAGTTATTGATCGCACTGAAGCCATGACAGTAGTGGATGTAAATACCGGCCGTTTTATCGGAAGCACTGGCAATTTAGAGGAAACTGTTACGCAAAATAATCTTGAAGCAGCAGAAGAGATTGTTCGTCAACTTAGGTTACGCGATATTGGCGGCATCATCGTGATTGACTTCATTGATATGGTGCTAGAGGCAAACCGAGATAAAGTTGTGCGTCGCTTAGTTGAATGCCTTGGACGTGACCGAACAAAACATCAAGTTGCTGAAGTATCTTCTCTTGGTTTGGTGCAGATGACTCGTAAACGAATTGGTCAGGGCTTATTAGAGATGTTCTCTGAGCCTTGCGAGATTTGTAATGGTCGGGGAGTGAAAATTCGAATGGATGCACCTGGCGTTAAGCATTCGCATAAACCAGTTCGAGAGACTCATCACCCAGAACCGGTAAAACCAATTGAACCTGCCCCTGTAGAGGCAGAGCCAGTAGCACCAGCTTTTGCGCCTCGAGGGGAAAGCACCGTTGAGGCGACGAGCGGCCGCCGCAATCGAAAAGCGGCCAGTCGACCTGCAGGTCCACCAAGCTAAGGGGGCATCTGCCCGCGACGCGCGGGGATGAAGTAATCTTCACCGTCGGTAATCGCGTTTCTGAAAGCCAAAACGAGTCAGGAAAATCACTATGTATGCAGTAGTCAAGGCCAGCGGACGGCAAGAGAAGGTTGCCGTTGGCGATGTGCTTTTGGTTAATCGGTTGACCGATAAGCCAGGCGCATCAATTGAGCTGCCAGTTGTGATGCTAGTTGATGGTGATTCAGTAGTAACAGGTGCGGCAGCATCGAAAGCCAGCGTTAAAGCTGAAGTTATTGGCGAAGAACGCGGCGAGAAATTAACAATTTTGAAGTACAAGAACAAGACTGGTAATCGACGTCGATTGGGTCATCGTCAAGATCTAACTCGGTTAAAGGTAACTGATATTAGCGCAGGGAAGTGATCAAATGGCATCCAAAAAAGGTGTATCCAGTACCCGTAACGGTCGCGACTCAAATGCACAGCGACTTGGCGTTAAGCGTTTTGGCGGACAGGAAGTTGGTGCCGGCGAGATATTAGTTCGTCAGCGCGGAACTCACTTTCACCCGGGACTAAATGTTGGTCGCGGAAAAGATGACACCTTGTTTGCGTTGGCCGCAGGTAAAGTTGAATTCGGCACAGCACGTGGTCGCCGAGTTGTAAACGTACTTGCGTAATCAAATAAATTCATTTTTCGTGACGGAGCGGGCAGATGCTCGCTCCGTTTTGCTTTGCCAGTTAGGAGGCTGCAATGACAACTTTTGTTGATCGAGTTGTGCTGCACGTTTCTGCTGGCAAAGGAGGCGATGGTTGTACTTCAGTTAAGCGAGAAAAGTTTCGGCCGCTAGCTGGCCCTGATGGTGGTAACGGCGGTCGCGGCGGCGATGTTATTTTGGACGTTGACACATCAGTTAACACATTAATTGAATTTCATCATCGTCCACATTATCAAGCAACAAATGGCAAAGCAGGTCAGGGCGATTTTAAAGCCGGATCTGATGGTGGCGATTTGATTCTGAAAGTTCCTGATGGCACTTTGGTTACGAATACAGATGGCGAATTCATAATTGATTTAGTTGGTGCAGGCACTCGTTATGTTTTGCTACAAGGTGGTCGAGGTGGTTTGGGTAATGCTGCTCTATCTTCAAGCAGAAGAAAAGCTCCTGGATTTTCATTAAAGGGAGAGCCAGGTAGCAGCGGTGAGTTTGTTTTAGAATTAAAGTCAGTTGCAGATGTTGCACTGGTTGGTTTTCCAAGTGCTGGCAAATCAAGTTTAATTGCATCTGCATCTGCAGCTCGGCCAAAAATTGCCGACTATCCATTCACTACCTTGGTGCCAAACCTAGGCGTTGTGAGTGTGGATTCATATTCATACACAATTGCTGATGTACCAGGACTAATTCCTGGTGCAAGTGAAGGTAAAGGATTGGGATTGGAGTTTCTGCGCCACATTGAACGTTGTGCGGTTTTAGTTCATTTAATTGATACCCCAACAATTGAACCTAACCGTGACCCTATTGCTGATTATGAAGTTATTGAAGCTGAACTTAATGCTTATGGCGGGCTCGAAGATAAACCCAGAGTGATTGTTTTGCATAAAGTGGATATTCCAGATGGTGCGGTGCTCGCAGATTTAGTTGAATCTAAATTCAAAGAACTAGGCTTGCGAGTATTTAAAGTTTCATCAGTAACAAAAGAAGGCTTACGTGAACTGCTATTAACTTTAGGTGAGATGCTCACGCAACTCAAAGCAACAACTCCATCTGCTGCCCGAACTCGAATTGTGATTAGGCCGCAAGCAGTAGATGACACTGGTTTTAGCGTAAAGCGCTTAGGCGATAGATTTATTGTTCGTGGAGCAAGACCAGAGAGATGGGTTAAGCAAACAGATTTCACCAATGAAGAGGCTGTTGGCTATTTAGCAGATCGATTAGCCAGATTAGGTGTTGAGGCGGAGCTAACTAAGTTAGGTGCCACTCCTGGAGCAGAAGTTGTTATTGGAACCGAGCAAGACGGAGTGGTTTTTGATTGGGTACCCAGCATAATTGCGGGTGAGCCAACTGCAGGACCGCGCGGAACCGACCGCAGATTAGATGAATCATTTGAATATGATGAGGATGATCTAGATGAGTAACCGAAAAGATTTTGAATCCGCTAATCGGATAGTGATTAAGGTTGGGTCATCATCATTGACCTCTGAAAATGGTGGACTTAATTTAGCGCGGTTAAAAAGTATTGTTGATGCAATTGCCCAGATTAAAAGGCAGGGTAAATCTGTAATTTTAGTATCGAGCGGTGCGGTTGCAGCTGGTTTTCCAACTCTCAAGTTAACAACGCGCCCTAGTGATTTAGCACAACAACAAGCAGCGGCCAGCATTGGCCAAGGACTATTGATTGCTGAATACACTAAATTTGCAACTGCTAACAACTTTTCAGTAGGACAAGTGCTTTTAACTCAAGAAGACATAACTAGACGCAGTCATTATCGCAATGCAAAGCAAACCTTTGAAGCATTATTGCAGTTTGGTGTCTTGCCAATCGTAAATGAAAACGATGCTGTTGCTACCTCTGAACTTAAATATGGTGACAATGATCGAATTGCGGCTTTAGTTACTCACCTAGTTGAAGCTGACGCATTAATTCTGCTAACCGATGTGGCGGGAGTTTTGGATGGTCCACCAGCTGATGCAAATAGCAAACGGATAGCTGAACTTGAATCGCTAGCGGATTTTGCAGCAATTGGTATTGATACAAATCAGCGGTCAAAAGTTGGCAGTGGTGGTATGAGTAGCAAGTTGGCAGCGGCTGCTATTGCTGCTGCTGGTGGTGTGCCAACTTTGATATGCCATATTGATGATTTGTCATCAGCTCTCACTGGAGCTGATGTTGGTACGTTATTTCATGCAAGTGAAAATGTCAGTAGTGCAAGATCACTTTGGCTGGCACATGCTCTGGTTGCAAAAGGAAAACTGCATTTAGATGAAGGAGCGGTATCAGCGTTGCTTGAACGTGGAGCATCATTGCTTGCTGCTGGTATTTCCCAAGTAGAAGGTGATTTTGATGCTGGAGATCCAGTTGATTTGGTGACCCTTGCGGGAGAAGTTATTGCTAGAGGATTAGTGAGTTTTGCAAGTGATGACTTAGCACGGATGAAGAGTCAATCTACTATTGACTTAGCAGCAAAATTTGGGGAAGAATTTTCTCGCCCAGCTGTTCATCGAGATGACCTAGTGCTTATTGACCCACAATCTAATAACCTTAACTTATGAGCGATTTAAAAACTCAGGTGTTAACTGCTGCGAAAGAGGCAAAAGCAGCAGTTGCAGATTTGTCGGTAGCATCCACAGATCAAAAAAATCGAGCACTTAAGTTGATTGCAGATGCATTAATTGCACGAACTGATGACATTATCACCATTAATAAATCCGATGTTCAGACGGCAATAGATCAGCAAATTTCAGCAGCACTAATTGATCGTCTAACTTTAACTCCAGAGCGAATAACTGCGATTGCCAAGTCGGTTGTTGAGTTAATTGCATTGCCAGATCCAATTGGGGTAGTAGTTAAAAACTGGACGTTGCCAAATGGTTTAGAAATTGAACAACGCCGGGTGCCACTTGGTGTGATTGCAATGATTTATGAAGCACGCCCAAACGTCACAGTTGATGCTGCAGCGCTATGCCTTAAGAGTGGAAATGTTGCGCTGCTCAGAGGTAGCTCAACAGGTGATAGCACTAACGAGATTTTAGTAAAGGTTATGCGTGATGCTCTCGTTGCTGCAGGATTACCGGCAGATTGCATAGTTAAAGTTCCTGGTAGTTCTCACGACGCGGTGACACATCTGATTCAGGCGCGTGGATTAGTAGATTTAGTTATTCCCCGCGGCAGTGCTTCGTTAATTGAATCTGTAGTTACTAACGCCAGAGTTCCAGTAATTGAAACTGGTGTTGGAAACTGTCATATCTATTTGGATGAAAATTTAGACTTAGAAAAAGCAATCAATATTGTTGTTAACTCAAAGACACAACGAGTAAGCGTGTGTAATGCTGCTGAGACACTGTTAGTGCATAAAAATGTTGCTGAAAAAGTCTTACCAAAACTTCTTACAGAGCTCAAGAATAAGGGAGTTACTATCCATGGTGATTTGGCTATTAAGCCGTTTACTGAAAAGGTAGGTATTGCATTTCAGGATGTGACTGAATCTGATTGGCATCAAGAGTATTACAGTTTAGATATCGCTGCCGGAATTGTTGATTCATTCGATGATGCATTAACACATATTAAGAAGTATTCCACTGGACATACAGAAGCAATTGTGACAAATGACGCTGAACATGCGACTAGATTTGCAAATGAGCTAGATAGCGCTGCCATAATGATTAATGCATCAACTAGGTTTGTTGATGGCGGGGAGTTTGGCTTTGGTGCTGAAATTGGAATATCCACCCAGAAATTGCATGCTCGAGGCCCTATGGGAATTGCGGAACTTACCTCAACAAAGTATGTAGTAACTGGCGATGGTCAGGTACGCAATTAGAATTAGGTCTGAAGGAGAAGAAGATGATTGATGCAACTAGGTCGATTGCGGCTGAATCGGAAACCTACTATGAATTGCCTTGGACACCATTGCAATATGGCGTAACAGCAATGGTGGTGCTTACTTTGCTTGTAATTATTGTTACTCGAATGAATCGAGACCGATAAATGGTCTACACACTCGATCCAAGGACTAAACGCCTTGGCATCATGGGTGGCACATTTGATCCAATCCATAACGGACACCTAGTTGCAGCATCTGAAGTTGCGCATCGATTTGCATTAGATCAAGTCCTGTTTGTTCCAACCGGTCAACCTTGGCAAAAAGAAGACCATAAAGTTTCTGAAGCTGAACATCGTTATTTAATGACAGTGATTGCAACCGCTGCAGATGCCCGATTTGAAGTAAGTCGCGTTGATATTGAACGACCAGGTCCAACATTTACTGTTGATACCTTAACGGATTTACGAAAACAGTATGGTGAAGATTTAGAGATGTTCTTTATTACTGGAGCTGATGCACTGTCAAATATTCTGACTTGGCGAGATCACGAACAAGTAGTGGAGATGGCGCATTTGGTAGGTGTTACAAGGCCAGGGCATAACTTGCAAAATCCCGGTTTACCATCAGAAGCCATCACTTTAATTGAAATACCAGCATTAGCGATTTCTTCAACGGATGTCCGGGCACGAGTTGCTCGCGGCGAGCCAATTCGATATTTAGTTCCAGATGGCGTTGCATTTCATATTCAAAAACATAACCTTTACTTGGATGCTAATCCAAATCCAGATCCAACGATAGTTGGGATTTTGTGACCGCATCTACTCGGACAATTGAGTTAGCAACATTGGCAGGGCAAGCCGCGGCGGATAAGTTAGGCACCCAGATTGTTGCTATTGATGTATCAGAAAAGTTTCCATTAGCGGATATATTTTTAATCATTACTGCCGCAAATGACCGTCAAGTCAGAAGTATTGTGGATGCTGTTTTGGAAAAACTTGCCGAACTTGGGATAAAGTCCGTGCATCAAGAAGGAGTTGCTGAAGGGCGTTGGGCGTTACTTGACTTCAATGATGTACTCGTGCATATTCAACATTCTGAAGAGCGCGTCTTTTATGATTTAGAGAGATTATGGCGAGATTGTCCAACCATAAATTTGAATATCGAACAAGCTGAACAACGATAGTAAGGTGGTTAATTCCGTGGTCTTTGCGCAATCGCGACGCGATCCAGTAACTCGTAGAGTAGTAATTCTTCGACACGGCAGAACAACTTGGAATGCTGAGCGACGTTTTCAAGGTCAAGAAGATCCGCCATTAGATGCAATTGGTATCGAACAAGCTAAACGTGCAGCTGAAATCTTGAACCATATGAAGTTTGCCAAGATTGTCGCTAGCGATTTGCAACGCGCAATTGTTACTGCTGAGTTAATTGGAATGAAAACCAAACAAGCTATCGGTCAAAATTTAGGTTTACGTGAAACACATTGCGGAAGTTGGCAAGGACGTACTTGGCCAGAAATCATGGCGAAAGATCCAGAAACCCTTACAGCTTGGTCAACTAGTGGGGATGTTCGTCCCGGCGGAAATGGCGAAACTAGATCTGAAGTTGCAAAAAGATTTGTATCTGCAATTGATGCTGAATTAGCAGAACTTGAACTTGGTGCGTCACTTCTTGTGGTAACACATGGTGGTGCAGCTCGTGCTGGGATTTCTGAACTACTTGAATTACCAAGAGCAAATTGGGGAGCGCTTGGTGTACTAACAAATTGCGCATGGAGTGTGTTAACTGAACAGCAAAGCGGTGAACAACGATGGCGTTTGGACGAATATAACGCTGGTTCGCTTCCTGAGCCAGCGATTGGTGATGATGCCTAAGCACTAGGATGAGCGACTTAATGGCGGATTTGGGGCTATAGCTCAGCTGGTAGAGCACTTGCATGGCATGCAAGGGGTCAGGGGTTCAAATCCCCTTAGCTCCACAAATTTTTTATGTGGATTAGTCTCACTTTTTAGGTGGTAGAAGTTAAGGTGCATCAGATATGACTGAAGAACGCGCAACGCAGATGCCAGCACCAGACGTGCTGCAGCAAAAGTGGTTGCCTGTTTGGGAGAAATTAGCACCGTTTCGCAGTGGAGATTTAACTGATGTTCGACCTAAAAAATATGTGCTGGATATGTTTCCTTACCCATCTGGTGATTTACATATGGGTCATGCCGAGGCATACGCCTTAGGTGATGTTTTGGCGCGCTATTGGGTTCAACAAGGATTTAATGTGCTGCATCCAATCGGATGGGATTCATTTGGGTTACCGGCAGAAAATGCGGCGATTAAGCGCGGGCTTAATCCACGCAGTTGGACTTATGAAAATATCGAATTACAGCGCACCTCTATGCAGCGATATGCCTGTTCATTTGACTGGGATCGAGTTTTAATAACTTCTGATCCTGAGTATTACCGCTGGAATCAGTGGTTGTTTTTGAAAATGTATGAAAAGGGATTGGCATATCGAAAAGCAAGTAATGTCAATTGGTGTAATTCGTGTCAAACAGTGCTCGCAAATGAACAAGTAGTTGCTGGTTTGTGCGAAAGATGCGACTCGGCAGTAAGTAAGAAAAAGTTAACTCAATGGTATTTAAAAATTACTGACTATGCCGAGCGGCTATTAAATGATATGCAGCAACTTGAAGGTGTATGGCCGGACAAAGTGCTAACTATGCAGCGAAATTGGATTGGCCGAAGTGTTGGCGCGGAGGTTAAGTTTCAAATTGAAGGTATAGATGAACCAGTAGTTGTTTACACAACTAGACCCGACACCTTGTTTGGAGCTACCTTTTTCGTAATTGCTGCTGATTCGGATCTTGCCTATGAACTTGCGAAAGACTCAGCGCACTTTAGTGAGTTTGAGCAATATCTTGAGCAAACTAAGAAATCCACTGAGATTGAACGGCTTTCAACAGATCGAGCAAAGACTGGATTATCGTTAAATCGATTTGCAATTAACCCAGTTAATGGCGAGCGCTTGCCAATTTATGTTTCTGATTATGTTTTAGCAGATTACGGAACCGGTGCGATTATGGCTGTTCCAGCCCATGACCAACGGGATTTGGATTTTGCTAAAGAGTTCAAACTTTCCGTGATAAAGGTAGTAGAAACCGGCGAAGATAATCCTGCTGAAACTTTTGTCGCAACTTCAGGTGATGGTGTGTTAATAAATTCTGGAATGCTAAATGGATTATCGAAAGATGCTGCGATAGCCAAAATAACAGAATTCTTATTTGAGAAAGATTTAGGCAAAGCTGCGGTTAATTATCGTCTCCGGGATTGGTTGATTTCCCGGCAACGATATTGGGGCACACCAATTCCAATTATTCACTGTGATTCATGTGGAGAAGTTCCAGTTCCGGAAAATCAACTTCCAGTTGAGTTACCAGATCCAACTGGACTTGATTTAACTCCGAAAGGAGCGAGTCCACTAGGAGCTGCAACAAACTGGGTAGTTACAAAATGTCCAAAATGCTCAGCACCTGCAAAGCGCGATCCGGACACGATGGATACATTCGTTGATTCATCTTGGTATTTTTTACGCTATTTAAATCCTAAACTTGATTCAGCACCTTTTGATGTCAAACTGGCTGCCGAATGGATGCCGGTTGGCCAATATGTTGGTGGGGTAACGCACGCGATTCTGCACTTGCTTTATGCCCGATTCTTTACCAAAGTATTGTTTGATTTAGGTTTTGTTAATGTGACTGAACCATTTAGCCGGCTACTAAATCAAGGTATGGTCTTGATGGATGGCGCAGCAATGAGTAAATCCCGAGGTAATTTAGTTAGGCTTTCGGAAGAACTTGATGAACATGGCGTTGATGCGATTCGAATGTCGATGGTTTTCGCAGGACCCCCTGAAGATGACATTGATTGGGCAGATGTATCGCCACATGGCTCAAAAAAGTTTTTAGCAAGAGCTTGGCGATTTAGCAAAGATGTCACTTCAGCAGTTGGTGTTGATGCTAAAACTGGCGATATTGAATTACGTAAAACTACGCATAAACTCATTAACGAGGCACAACAGGCGGTTGAGACCTATCGCTTTAATGTGGCGGTAGCAAAAGCGATGGAATTAGTTAATGCAGGCCGAAAAGCAATTGACACTGGTGCTGGTCCTGCAGATCCTGCAGTGCGAGAATGTGCCGAAGCAACTGCGGTGCTAGTTTCGCTTTTTGCGCCTTATACAGCAGAAGAAATGTGGGAAAACTTAGGTCATCAACCTAGTGTGGCTCGAGCTGGCTGGTTAAAAGTTGAACCTGAATTGTTAGTTGCAGAATCAATTGTTTGCGTACTGCAGATTAGCGGCAAAATTAAATCACGAATTGAAGTTCCTATTGACATTACTGACATTGAACTGGAGCAGTTAGCCCTTTCGGATTACACGATGAAAACAGCTTTAGCTGGTGTCGAGGTTAAGAAAGTCATTGTTAGAGCTCCCAAGTTAGTTAATGTCGTTGTTTAATTAGCAAGCATCACTCAAAATAGTTATTTCCATTCGGTAAATATATAGGTTTAATCTCTCATCATTTATCTTTGCCGAAGATAAACTAAAGTCCAGAGGTTGTTATCGCTAATTTACCTAATATTGATCCGCGACTATTTAAAGTTGCCGTAGGAATTTCAGGAGCGAGCCTGCTAGCAGGGGGAGTTCTGTGGCTGCAAGGAAAACCAACAGAGGTAGCAGTTACTGAACCAGTGGTGGTAACTGAATCAGCAACAACCGCCACAGTCGTTGTAGTGCACGTCGTTGGTGAGGTAAAAGAACCTGGGGTATATGACTTGCCGGCAAATTCCCGTGTTACCGATGCGATTGAGGCAGCCGGTGGCGCAACAAAAGATGCAGATTTAACCAGCATAAATTTAGCCCGTGTTCTTTTTGATGGTGAACAGATTTTTATTGGAAATATAAATTCTGCAGCCGCGCCATCTACGTCATCTTCATCTTCATCATCTAGTTCATCTAGCACGAATCCAGCGGGCAGGATCAACATAAATATGGCAAATGCTGCTCAATTAGATCAACTTCCTGGAATTAGTCCTGTTATTGCGGGTCGGATTGTGGAGTACCGAAATCAAAATGGTCCTTTTCGTCAACTGACTGATTTAAAACAAGTTAGTGGAATTGGCGATGCTATTTACGACAAGATCAAAGATCTGATAACTCTTTAATGAATAGATCCAAGACTACTTGGTTGCTTTTAATTGCTCTTTATATTGGAACGCTTTTCGGGTCCTACCATATCCAATCTGCTCGTTTTGCAGAAGTTTCTGAATTGCTTGCAGCAAAAGAATCTGTAACTTTAGAATTTGAAATTCGAAGTGAACCACGACAGTATTTAGCAAGATTTGCTTCAGATACTGAGTCAAGTCAGTTTTCAACTAATGTGAGAATAACTAAAATAGATAATTTTGAATTATCTGCACCAGCCACGATTTTGTTTACAGCAGATAACTTTGAGTTCTTTCGTGGTCAAACACTTACTGCAAAGGCAGAGTTGATAAAGGAGATTAAGGACAATAGAAGTTGTTGCTTGATTAAGGCTGTTGACGAACCTAAATTAGTAAAGCCAGCAAATTGGGCATTTGAATTTGCTCAAACAATTCGCGCTGGACTACAAGAGTCATTAGCCGGTCGAACGCCAACTGGGGGTGCTTTAGTTCCAGGTTTAGTTTTAGGAGACACATCTGGACAATCAAGTAGTTTAGAAACTGCAATGCGTGGCTCTGGCTTAGCACACCTAACTGCTGCCAGTGGTGGAAATGTAACAATCGTTTTGGGTTTGTTTATTGCCGTGTTTTCAATTTTTGGACTTAGTAATAGAGGATTAGTTTTAGTCGCTGCTCTAGCACTGGCTGGATATGTGTTAGCAGTGGGTTTTGATGCGAGTGTTATGCGTGCAGCTACTATGGGCAGCATCACACTTTTGGCTTTTGTATCAAAGCGAACTATCACAACTGGTTGGATATTGATAACTGCAGTTTATTTACTTACTGTTTTCAACCCTTGGCTTTGGCGTAATTGGGGTTTCTTATTAAGTGTATCCGCAACGGCTGGGTTAATTTGGTTTGCTCCAAAAATCATGCAGATCATCAAATGGCGAAAACCTTTTGATTTACTTGGCGGATTGGTCGCTGCCACAATGGCAGCTACCTGGGTGACTGCACCACTGCTTGCATTAATGACCCAAAGCGTTCCAGTTGTTTCAATAATCGCCAATCTAATTGCTGCACCACTTGTTGCAATTACCACAATTTTAGGACTTCTCGCTGCGTTGATTTCGCTTATCAATCCAATTCTTGCGACACCATTGAGTTACCTAGCGGCATTGCCAGCTGAATTGATTGGCCAAGTCGCGCTTCGTACCTCAAATTTACCTGGAGCGCAATTAGAACTTGCGACACCACTTGGAATTACTATGTTTGTAATTGCCATTGTTTCTGTTATTGGATTACTCACCACGTCACGCTATAAACGAGCAACTTTCTTTGTAGTTTTTGGCTTGGTATTAAGTTTTCCACTTCTCGTTATTGGTTTTAGGCAAATTGATGGATGGCCAGCAAAGAACACCTTTTTAATTGCTTGCGATGTGGAACAAGGAACGGCAGTGCTTTTGCTGCTGAATCGAAATTCCGCTCTCTTGTTCGATACTGGAGGAGATCCACAATTGATTAACCAATGTCTAGGCCGGGCAGGAATCTCGGAAGTTAGTGGGGTATTTATCTCGCACTTTCATGCTGATCATGCCGGAGGATTTGCGGGTGTAATTACTGGCCGAAAAGTTAAAAACGTATATGTTTCGCCAAATCCAAATCCAATGGCACAATCAGTTCAAGTAAATGCCTTGGCAAAAACAAACGGAATAAATATTCAAGTAGTAACAGCTCCATTTACTGTTACTTATGGCGAGTACACAATCTCAACCCTTTGGCCAAAGAGTGGAGAGGTACCAACCAATGAAAATGACTCGAGCTTGATTCTATTAATCTCTAAACCAAGCCCTTTCGGTGGTCAACCAATCGAATTTCTATTCACAGGCGACATAGAACCAACCGGGCAAGAGCAGTTAATGCGAATCGCAGCACCTGGAGTTGATGTCGCATTAGTGCCGCACCACGGTTCAAGATTTCAAGATCCCAGATTTGCAAAGTGGACTGGCGCACGGCTGGGAATAATTAGCGTGGGTGAAAACACCTTTGGGCACCCAGCTGACGACACGATATCAAATTGGCAGCAGGCTGGAGCACGTGTTGTTCGTACAGATTTGAATGGTGATGTCGCAATTGTGATTGAGGAAAATGGATTAAAGCCGACAACTAGATAACAATATGGCATTGTTTGCTAGTGGAGATTATGAAAAAATTTTTAGTAACAGGGCCAGAGAAGTTTTTCGCTAATCAAGCGGTTGCTGATTTGAAATCAGAACTAGCGAAGCTTGGCCCATACGAGCAGACGATAATTGAAGCATCAGATGAACTCCCGCCTGGGACTTTTTTCGCTGCTTATTCACCTACTTTGCTTGGCGGTAATCGATTATTGATTGTTGAGGGTGCTGAGACACTTGAGGAGAATCTAGCGAGCGAGTTACTCGAGGTAACAAAACTTGATGATCCCGAACTTGCATTTGTAGTTATCCATCGGGATGGCAGACGTAATAAAAAGTTGTTAGCTGAACTAAAAGAGATGTGCATTGTCGTTGAAGCTAAACAAATGGAAAAAGCAAGAGACTTTAAAAGTTTTGTTGTAAGTGAAGCAGCAAGATACAAACGTAAAATCTCAACTGATGCAGTTGATTCTTTATTAACTTCGCTAGGAAATGATGTCGAACTTCTTGCTGGAGCAATAGATCAAATTACCGCGGTTACATCTGGCAACATTACTGCAGCGATGGTTGCTGAATATTATGATGGAATTGCTGAACTTAAGGGTTACCATGTTTCAGATCCACTTTGGGCGGGTGATTTAACTCAGGCGTTAGAAAAATTTCGATGGTTAGTTATGCATGATGGTACCGGTGCAAATATTCAAGTTGTAGCAGCAATTGCTTCAGATTTGCGTTCAATGGTAAAAATCATGGGAGCACCAGCAGGGCAGAGTGATGCGGATATTGCCGCTTCTATTGGTATGCCTACAAAGGTTGCATGGAAAGTACCAATACTGCGATCAATTGCTCGTAGTTGGAAGCCTTCTGCACTTGCGTACTTCACTAATCGGTTAGCTGAGATTGATGCTCAAGTCAAAGGAAGTTCTATCGGAGCAGGATTAGATGAAACGGCACGAAGTGCGGTAGTGGAAAAATTCTTAATTGAAATTGCGCGAAAATAATTATTTTTTAAGTGCAGACAATTGCTGGGCAATTGCTGATTTTCGATTGGCTGCTTGATTCTTATGAATCACACCCGAAGAAGCGGCCTTATCTAGCGCTTTTGCTGCATCTTGATAGGCAACCTCAGCTTGCTTTACATCGCCAGAAACAGCAGCCTCGCGAAACTTTCGGACCTTTGATTTCAGGGCAGATCGAACTGGCTTGTTGCGCTCTTCAACTGCCCGATTGGTCTTTACTCGCTTAATCTGAGATTTGATGTTTGCCACTGGTGTCTCTGCTCACTTGCTCTAGGTACCTAATACCCACAGGCATTAGTCAGGTCTAGCTCTCTAAACCGAAGTCGCAGTGTATCCCAAGGCGGTTCGTGCGAATATTCGCCCCGTGACTAAACCATCTCCTGGGGCCACCAATCAAGCGGTGCTGCGTAATTTCAGCATCATCGCTCATATTGACCACGGTAAGTCAACTTTGGCTGATCGGATGTTGCAACTAACCGGGGTTGTGGAAGCACGTCAGATGCGTGAGCAGTATCTGGACCGAATGGATATTGAACGCGAGCGCGGAATCACAATCAAGTCGCAAGCTGTTCGCTTACCTTGGGTTGGTCGTGATGGCAAAGATTATGTATTAAACATGATTGATACTCCAGGACACGTCGATTTCACATACGAAGTTTCAAGATCTTTAGCAGCTTGCGAAGGAGCAATTTTACTAGTTGATGCTGCACAAGGAATTGAAGCTCAAACTTTGGCTAATTTATATTTGGCATTAGCAAATGATATGCAAATTATTCCAGTTCTGAACAAGATAGATCTACCAAGCGCACAGCCAGAAAAGTATGCACAAGAGTTAGCCAAGATTATTGGTTGCGATCCCGATGATGTTCTACGAGTGAGTGCAAAAACTGGCGAAGGAGTCACAGACCTATTGCACACAATTGTTGAGCAAGTTCCAGCACCTAATGGAAATCCTGATGCTCCTGCTCGTGCACTAATTTTTGATTCTGTTTATGATGTTTATCGTGGTGTAGTTACTTATGTTCGAGTGGTTGATGGTGCGATCAAATCACGCGAGCGGATATTAATGATGTCAACTAGTGAGACTCATGAATTACTTGAAGTTGGCGTTATCTCACCAGAACCAGCAGCAGCAGCAGGTTTAGTTGCCGGAGAAGTTGGTTATCTAATAACTGGAGTAAAAGATGTGCGGCAATCTAAAGTTGGCGACACTGTAACTATTTCAAACAAACCAGCAACTCACCCGCTTGGCGGATATCAAGAACCAAAACCAATGGTTTTCTCCGGACTGTACCCAATGGATGGATCAGATTATCCGGCTTTGCGAGATGCGCTAGATAAATTAAAACTTAATGATGCCGCACTGGCGTACGACCCAGAAACGTCTGCTGCTTTGGGATTTGGTTTTCGATGCGGGTTTTTAGGTTTGCTGCATTTAGAAATCGTGCGTGAACGATTGTCACGTGAGTTCAACTTGGATTTGATTTCAACTGCACCAAACGTGGTTTATCGAGTTCAGATGGATGATGGCAGCGAGCTAATCGTGACGAACCCAAGTGAATATCCAAATGGCAAAGTTGCAATGGTCTTTGAACCAATGGTTAGAGCAACGGTTATTTCACCTAGTGAATTTATTGGTGCGATTATGGAACTTTGTCAGTCACGTCGTGGAAATCTTTTGGGAATGGATTATCTCTCAGAGGAACGTGTTGAAATGCGCTATGAGTTACCGTTGGCTGAAATTGCATTTGACTTTTTTGATTCACTAAAGTCAAGAACTCGAGGTTATGCGTCACTGGATTATGAGTTTACAAATGAGAAAGCAGCCGATTTAGTAAAAGTTGATATTTTGCTGCATGGTGAACCCGTTGATGCCTTTTCTGCAATTGTGTATAAAGATAAGGCTTATAACTATGGCGTGCAGATTGCCAGCAAATTACGCGAACTAATCCCTCGGCAACAGTTCGAAGTACCAATTCAAGCAGCCATTGGGTCTCGAATAATCGCGAGAGAGACAATTCGGGCAATTCGGAAAGACGTATTGGCAAAATGCTATGGCGGTGACATTACGCGTAAACGAAAATTACTGGAGAAGCAAAAAGAGGGCAAAAAGCGGATGAAGATGGTGGGAAGAGTTGAAGTACCACAGGAGGCCTTCATCGCAGCTTTAGCGACAAACAGCGCTCCAGAGGCAAAGACTGGAAAAAACTAACTTTTCCCCTTTCGCTACTGCCCAGTTACCCATACCCTCGGCCCAACCGTTATCTAGGAGGCCGAGATGACCATCACCGGAGATTTAAACGCCAAGATTCCAACCCCGCAACCTTCGGTTGCACAAATGTTTGTAAATCGAGTTAAGTCAACTCCTGACACAATTGCTTTTTGGCAGCCCACAGATCCAGGTTGGAAAAAATACAGCTGGCGTGACTTGGATCAACAGGTTCGCAGCTATTCAGCAGGATTGATCTCTTTGGGTGTTATTGATAACGATCGCGTAGCAATTGCTTCAAATACAAGATACGAATGGATGGCTGCAGATTTCGCTATTCTGCTCGCTGGTGCTGCTACCACTACCGTATATCCAACAACTGGAATTGAAGATGCTGCATACATCATTGCAGACTCAGGCTCGATCGTAATTTTTGCTGAGAATCAAGAGCAAGTTGATAAATATTTAGCCATTAAGGCCCGCACACCACGAGTAAAAAACATAGTTGTGTTTGATGGTGCGGGGGATGGTGAGTTTGTAATTAGTCTTGAGGAATTAGGTAAGCGCGGTAAGCGACTATTGGAATCAAATCCAAATGTTGTTAATGATCATATTGCTCGAGTTACGGGTGACACACTAGCTACTTTGATTTACACCTCAGGCACAACAGGCAAACCAAAAGGTGTTGAGTTAATGCACAAAGGATTTACCTATCAAGCTGCATCAATTGAATCATTAGGAATTTTGACTAGTGAGGATGTTCAGTTGCTGTGGCTGCCACTAGCGCACTCATTTGGCAAAGTACTTTCCGTTCTACATTTACAAATTGGTTTTCAAACAGCACTTGATGGCAGAGTACCCAAGATTGTTGAAAACTTAGGTGATGTAAAACCAACATTTATGGCTGCAGTGCCAAGAATATTTGAGAAAGTTCACGCAAAAGTTACTGCTGATGTTGCGTATGCAGGTGGAGCAAAAGAAAAGATATTTAACTGGGCTTTCAAGGTTGGCACTAAAGCAGCATTGTCTGGTGATTTAGATAAAGGCAAAAAGTCTCCTGCTTACAAGATTGCTGAGAAGTTAGTTTTCCATAAACTACATGAACGATTTGGCGGCCGAATTCGATACTTTATTTCTGGTGCAGCTGCACTATCTACTGATATCAATACTTGGTTTGCTGCAGCAAATCTAAAAATTTTAGAAGGCTGGGGACTAACTGAATCTGGTCCGGCAACTGCAATGTCTAGACCTTGGGAAACAGCAATTGGATATGTTGGTGAACCATTCCCAGGTACACAAGTCAAGTTAGCTTCAGATGGTGAGTTATTAATTAAGGGACCAGCGCTAATGCGTGGTTATCACAATTTGTCGGAGGAGAACGCAAAAGCATTTGATGCTGATGGTTGGTTATACACCGGTGATATTGGTGAGATTGATGCAAATGGCAGAATCAAAATCACTGATCGTAAGCGAGATGTGGTTAAAACAAGTTCTGGAAAATTTGTAGCGCCAACAACAATTGAAGTTAAATTTAAAGCGGTAACCCAGATTGCTTCTCACATTTTGGTTGTGGCTGCAAATAGAAACTTCGTTTCAGCACTTATTGCGTTAGATCCCGAAGGACTGCAAGCATTTGCAGAGCGCAACAAGCTTTCTGGCAGTTATGATGAATTGCGAGTTAATCCAGCCGTTATTGAACATCTTCAACAAGAGATTGATACTTTAAATGCTGGTTTAAATGGCTGGGAGCAGGTTAAACAGTTCCGAGTGCTACCTAGGGATCTATCGATTGAAGCAGATGAACTAACGCCAAGTCTCAAGGTCCGACGTTCCAGGGTGATGCAGAAGTACCAAGACTTAGTCGATGGTATTTACTCTGAGAGTGCCAAAACAGCCTGAGGGAGACCTACCGCCAGTATCAGGTGAACTACCAGATTCTGCGTTAGCAACGATTTCTCAACGTAAGTTTGGTCTTTACCTACACGTTCCGTTCTGTGTTAAACGCTGTGGGTATTGCGATTTCAATACTTATACTGCTACAGAGCTTGGTGGATTTAGTGCTGAACAATGGCCAGAATTAATTTTACTTGAACTGGAACTTGCAAATCGCACTTTACCTGGCTTACCGAAAATTGATACTATTTTTATTGGAGGCGGAACCCCGTCATTAATCTCACCTGATATATATCAATCGTTATTAAATGAACTTAAGAATAATTTTGCCAAAGACATAGAGATAACTTTAGAAGCGAATCCTGATTCTGTTTCAAGAGAGAGTTTATACGGATATTTTGCGGCTGGGATAAATCGAATTTCTTTTGGTATGCAAAGTGCAGCTGCTAATGTGCTCAAAGTATTAGATAGAACTCATAATCTAACTTCTGTGGAACAAGCAGTTCATGGCGCATCCGACGTTGGATTTAGAAATATTAGTTTGGATTTGATTTATGGCACACCAGGTGAAAGCGATGCTGATTGGTTAAATTCACTTAAATTCGCCACCGATTTACCAATCAATCATCTGTCAGCATATTCATTAATTGTTGAATCAGGAACCAAATTAGCAGCGCAAGTCAAACGTGGAAACATTGCGCAACCAGATGATGACATTGCTGCTTCAAGATATCTAACTGCAGATCAATATCTGCAACAGCGCGGTTTTGGTTGGTATGAGATTTCAAATTGGAGCAAACCAGATGGAGATTGTCGACACAATCAAATTTATTGGCAAAGTGATAATTGGTGGGGATTGGGACCTGGTGCGCATAGTCATATAGGTGGCGTGCGGTGGTGGAATGAGAAGTATCCAACAACTTGGGCTGCAGCTCTGCAAGAAAATCTTTCACCTGCAGCTGGACGAGAAGAGTTAAATCAACAACAGCAGCAGTTTGAGTCGGTGATGTTGCAATTACGCCAACGCAGCGGATTGAGTGTCAGCAAACTTCCGAGACCAGATTTGGTAGCGCAGTTAACGAGCACGGGTTGGCTTGAATTAGCGGCTCTAGCGGGTGGCCGAGTGGTGCTGAGTCAATCTGGTCGGCTGATGGCAGATCGGGTCGCTGCTGAGTTATTAAAGTGAGCCAGTTTTTAGCACTCGACTTACACTTTTGCTAATGGGAAGGGGGATCTAGTGCAAGACGACCGAAAACTTCGAGTTCTAAGGGCCATTATTGAGGACTACATCGCCACGCACGAGCCAATCGGATCCCGCCTGCTCTCTGAACGTCACGATTTAGGGGTATCTCCAGCCACCATTAGAAACGATATGGCTGTTTTGGAAGATGAGGGTTACCTCGAACAACCTCACACCAGCGCTGGGCGCATCCCAACTGCACTTGGTTACAGATTATTTGTAGATCAACTAAGTTCAGTAAAGCCGTTATCAACTGCAGAGCAACGAGCAATTATGAAGTTTTTAGCTGGAGCTGCTGATTTAGATGATGTGATGTCAAGAACAACTAAAGTCTTATCTCAATTAACAAAACAAGCTGCAATTGTGCAGTATCCATCCTTAAGCAAAACGGCGATTAGGCACGTCGAATTGGTGAAAGTAAGCCATCAGCGAATTTTAATTGTGTTAGTTACCGAAGCTGGACGAGTAGAGCAGCGATACCTAGAAGCTCCAACTGAGATAACAGATGTTGAATTGACCCAGCTGCGAAACAAATTAAATACCGCTCTTGTTGGTATTTATCTTTCGGATTTCCAAAAGCAGCGATCAAATATTGTAAGTTACTTTGATGAAAATGATCGTGAGTTTGCCAATTTGATACTTGATGTTTTGATTGAATTATCTGATCGAGAAGAAGAAGAGCGTGTAGTAATAGGTGGCACAGCAAATCTCGCACGCTATGCAGATGAATATCAATCTATGTTCAGACCAGTGCTAGAAGCACTTGAAGAGCAAGTGGTGCTCTTGAGATTAATTGGTGAAGCTGTCGCACCAGATATTTCAGTAAAGATAGGCATTGAAAATCCAACTGGACTTAAATCTGCAGCAGTGGTTACGAGTGGATATCAGATTGGCGATAACACGGTTGCTCGACTTGGTGTAGTTGGTCCAACTCATATGGATTACCCCACGACCATGGGAGCTGTGCTTGCAGTTTCTAGTTATGTTGGTTCAATTTTGGCGGGGAAGTAGATATTGATGGCAACAGATCTATATGAAGTCCTTGGTGTGTCAAAAACTGCCACCGCTGATGAAATTAAAAAGGCTTATCGAAAGTTAGCACGCGAACTTCATCCAGATGTAAATCCTGATGCAGCTGCACAGGAGAGATTTAAACAAGTAACCGCTGCCTATGAAGTGCTTAGCGATGAGAAACAGCGTGCAGCGTATGACCGAGGTGGATTTGATGAATTTGGTGGCTTTGGCGCAAATGGATTCGATTTAGGAGATTTTGTAAACGCATTTTTTGGAGGTACGGCAACGCAGCGCGGACCACGTGCTCGAATGACGCGCGGCCAAGATGCGTTGATTCGAATGCGTATTGAGTTATCTGAAGCTGTTTTTGGTGTAGAAAAAGAAATTACAGTTGATACTGCAATTGCTTGCAAAACTTGCGATGCAACTGGCTCTGCCAGCGGTTCTGAATTGATTAGTTGCTCTATGTGCAAAGGGCGAGGAGAAGTTAGTTCCGTGCAAAGATCTTTCTTAGGTGATGTTCGCACAACGAGAGCTTGTCCGCAGTGCTCTGGTTTTGGCAATGTGATTGAACATCCATGCACTGAATGTTCAGGCGAAGGAAGAGTTCGAACCAGGAGAAACGTGAAAGTTGTTGTACCTGGAGGTGTTGATACTGGGCTGAGACTAAAACTCTCTGGGCAAAGTGAAGTTGGCGCATGGGGTGGTCCTGCTGGCGATTTATATGTTGAAATTTTGGTTAATGAACATCCATCTTTGAAGCGCAGTGGTGATGACCTTCACTTACAGATAAGTATTCCAGTAACAGCAGCAACACTTGGTTGCTCGGTCTCAATTCCATCTTTAGATGGCAATAAATCATTAAAAGTGCCCGCTGGGATTCAACCTGGAACTGTGCTTTCAATCAAGAATCTAGGAGCAACCCATCTTCGTGGCAGTGGCAGAGGTGATTTATTAGTACACGTCATGGTTGAAGTGCCCAAAGATGTTGATACAAAACAAAAGAAGTTGCTCGAAGAATTAGCAAAACTTCGAGGCGAAGAAGAACCTACCGCAAACATTACAACTGAGTTACAGAACGATAGTTTCTTCACGAAACTTAAAGACGCTTTTGGTAGATAATGTTGCTTCTATTTAAGATACAAGAGATAAAAACTGGTTCACTCACGCTAACGGGCGATGCTGGTAAACACGCTAGCAGCGTGCTTCGATTAAAAAAGAATGAGCAAGTTCGATTTACTGATGGTTTTGGAAAGTCAGCACTTGGTACTGTTGTTGAATTGATTTCAAAATCTGAACTTAGGTTTGAAGTATCTGAAGTTGTTCAGACCCAAAGACCAATTCCAATAGTTTCAGTTCTACAAGCTCTGCCCAAGGGCGATGGTGCTTTGTATGCAGTTGAGTTAATGGTTGAAGTTGGTGTGGATGAGATTTATCCATGGCAAGCCGAGCGATCAATTGCTAAATGGGATAAAGATAAGCAAATATCTGCCGTAAAAAAGTGGCAACAAACATCTGACACTGCCGCGGCGCAAGCGAGGAGAGTTTGGTATCCAATTATCCACCCCTTAGTTACTGACATTTCAATCTTGTCAGGAAGATTTGATCAAGTTATTGTGTTTCATGAAGATTCAAGTAGGGCAATTCCAGACAAGATTGAGCAAAATGTTTTGCTGGTCATTGGACCTGAAGGATCAATTACCGATAACGAGAGATCATCGCTTTCACAAATCGGCGCTGTTGAGGCAAGAATGGGTGAAACTATTTTGCGCAGTAGACATGCTGGTATTGCAGCTGCCGCTGCAGTATTGTCAAAGACTACAAGGTGGGGAAAATGACAAATCCAGATTGCTTGTTTTGTAAGTTTGTAAATGCGCAATTGCCCGTTAGTCTCGTCGGACAAAATTCTGGTGCAATTGCATTTAATGACATAAATCCAAAAGCGCCAACGCACATTTTAGTTATACCCAAGATTCACGTTAAGAATTTAGCTGAATTGTCCGTTCATTCAGCAGAGTTGCAATCAGTAATGCTTCTGATTGATGAGATAGCAAAATCAAAGCAACTAGCTAACGGCTATCGAGTAGTTTTCAATACTGGCGCAGCAGCCGGGCAGAGTGTTTTTCACGCCCATGCCCACGTGCTTGGTGGACGTTCAATGCAATGGCCGCCAGGCTAGGCCCTATTCTTTACCCCTGGCAGCAAGGAGGCCCGTCTGGGCGCTAGTGAACCGGTAGCGGTTGTTAAATCGGTGATTGTCATTCCCCCTGCATTTCCCATGATCGGCGTGCTTGGCGCAGGCGATGAATTAATTAAAACTATCGAGCGACAGTTTCCAATAACTCAGATCTCAGTGCGAGGAAATGAGCTGACTGTTTCTGGCGATGCTGAATCAGTCGCACTAATTGAAAATCTAATTAGTGAGATGCTGACCGTGCTGCGAACGGGTCAAGGGCTTACCCCAGAAGCGGTGGAGCGCTCTATTTCATGGTTAAGAGATAAAGCCGAACTTAGGCCGCACGAAGTTTTAACTGCAGATATCTTATCAACTCGCGGCAAAGCAATTCGCGCAAAAACTTTGAATCAGAAAAGATACGTTGATGCAATTGATCAGCACACTATTGTTTTTGGTATTGGACCTGCAGGCACTGGAAAAACTTATTTAGCAGTAGCAAAGGCTGTACAAGCTTTACAAGCAAAACGAATTAATAGAATTATTTTAACTAGACCTGCTGTAGAGGCAGGGGAGCGATTAGGATTTTTACCAGGTACGTTATCTGAAAAAATTGATCCTTATTTGCGTCCACTTTATGATGCTTTGCACGATATGATTGAGCCCGAAAAAATTCCAAGGTTGATGACGTCTGGGACTATTGAAGTTGCTCCTCTTGCTTATATGCGTGGACGAACACTAAATGATGCATTCATTATTTTAGATGAAGCCCAAAACACATCGCCAGAGCAGATGAAAATGTTTTTAACCAGACTTGGTTTTGGTTCAACAATGGTGATTACTGGAGATGTAACTCAAATTGATTTACCAAGAGGAAATAGTTCAGGATTACAAGTGGTAAAGGACATTCTGCAAGGTGTTGATGATGTAGCTTTTTGTAATTTAACGTCAACTGACGTAGTGAGACATAAGTTAGTTTCAAGAATTGTTGATGCTTATAGTGAATATGATGCCAAACAGTCAAAGAAACTACGAGATAGAAACTCGCGATGACCGTTGAAGTTTTGAATGAAACTGAATTTGATATTGATGTTAGCGAGATATCAAATCTTGCATCATTCGCTATTACTAAAATGAAAGTACATCCACTTGCAGATTTATCAATTATCTTTGTAGATGAGAACTCAATTGCCGAGCTTAATCAGCGCTGGATGGCAGAGGATGGGCCAACTGATGTATTGAGTTTTCCAATGGATGAGTTGCGCCCAGGAGATAACTCACAGCAATCGGCTGATTCATTACTTGGAGATATCGTTATTTGCCCTCAAGTTGCAAAGCGGCAGGCAGATGAAGCCAATAAGAATTTTTCGACTGAAATATATTTGTTGTTAGTACATGGATTCTTACACTTATTAGGATTTGATCACGCTGAACCAGAAGAGCATAAGCAGATGTTTTCCTTGCAGGATCAGATTTTGTCTGAATGGGGAGTAACACTCTAATGAATTGGTACTCTATTATTACTGTAGTGGCTACGCTCTTTTTTGCCGGTGTTGTAGCGATGCTGCGAACTGCTCTAGATTCAACATCATTAACTCTGATTGAAGAAAAAGCAAACAACGGCAGCAAGTCTGCCAATCGTTTAGTGAAGATTTTGCGTAAACCTGCTCCTGCGGTCAACTCCCTAGTGTTCGTGCAATTAGCGCTAACGGTTCTAGCGACCATTTTGGCAACTGAAACGCTGGTAATTGAAACTCGAAGAGGCTTAAGTGTGCTCTGGGTTGTCATATTGCTTACCTTTGTTGGCTACATCTTTATTGGAGTTGCGCCAGCAACGCTGGGACGGCAACATTCTGAAAAGATTGCATTGTTTTTTGCCAGGCCGATTGCACTTTTAGGACAACTTTTTGCACCTTTAACTACTGCCTTGATTTTTATTGGTAATGCAATTACACCTGGAAAAGGCTTCCGGCAGGGCCCTTTTGCCTCTACTTCTCATTTGCGAGATTTGTTGGATATCGCTGAAGCTGATCAAGTTATTGAAGATGATGAAGCGCAAATGTTGCACTCTGTCTTTGATTTGGGTGAGACCCATGTTCGCGAAGTGATGGTCCCGAGAACCGAGATGGTTTGGATTGAAAAAGATAGAACATTAAGGCAGGCTGTCTCTTTAGCTCTTAGATCAGGATTTAGTCGAATTCCAGTAATCGGAGAAGATAGTGACGATGTAGTTGGCATTATTTACCTTAAGGATTTGATTAAACGCATTTTTGAGCACAGAGATTCTGAGAACAATGAGCGAGTTGATAGTTTGACGCGGCCGCCATATTTTATTCCAGATAGCAAATTAGTTTATGAGTTACTTAAAGAGATGCAGACAGCACGAGTTCACTTGGCGATTGCAGTTGATGAATATGGTGGAACTGCAGGATTGATTACAATTGAAGATATCTTGGAAGAGATTGTAGGAGAGATTTCTGATGAATTTGATCGAGATGCACCTGAAGTTGTTCAGATAAGTGATGATTCATATCGAGTTTCATCTCGAATGAACATTGATGACTTCTCTGACTTGATTGAATTGAAGTTAACTAGTGATGATGAAGAAGCAGTAGATACGGTAGCTGGCCTAATGGCATTAAAGCTTGAACGGGTAGCAATCCCAGGCTCATCGATCGTAATTGATGGATGGCGATTAACTGCAGAATCTGGTGTTGGCAGGCGTAATCGAGTTGCGACAGTTTTGGCTGAGCGCGAAGCTACAACTGAAGAAGAAATTGCTGAAAATCAATGACTAAGTCCATCTCCACAAAAGCTGGATTTGGCTTTGTCGTTATAGCAAGCTTTCTTTTTGGTACTACTGGAACTGCTCAAATTCTTGCAAATCAATCCACTTCTGGTTTATATGTTGGTGCTGCGCGACAGGTTGTTGGTGGAGTTGCACTGGTGATTCTGGCAATCACCTTGGGCCAGCGGGATTTGTTTAAATACCTTTTGAGCAAATCAGGTATTCTTGCCGCTACCGGAACACTTATTTATCAAGTTACCTTTTTTATTGGAATAACAAACAATGGGGTAGCTACCGGCACTCTTGTTGCGCTAGGTAGTGCACCTATTTTTACTGCGCTTCTTTCGAGGATATTGCTCGGTGAGCAGATAAGAAAATCTCAAATCCAGATTTATTTTTTGGTATTTTCAGGTATCTGGTTGTTGATGTTAGGTTTTACAATTCAATTAACCCTGACATCTGGGATGCTGATGTCGCTTGCTGCAGGTCTTGGTTATGCCATCTATACAGTTAATGCGAAATCATTAATTGTTTCTGGAGCAAATCCAACAACAGCTTTAGCGGTAGCATTTGGTGGTGCAGTGCCAATCGCATTATTAATTTTGTTATTGGGTGATTCGAAATGGTTGTTTACCAGTAGTGGGTTTGGTTTAGCTCTTTATCTTGGATTAGTTCCTACTGCTCTTGCATATTACTTTTTTGGCAAAGGGCTTTCAGTTTTACCAGCTGCCACAGTTGCAACCATTACTTTGATTGAACCTGTGGTAGCAGCGGTTTTTGCACTTTCACTTTTAAATGAAACCTTTACCGTTGCAAAAGTTTTGGGAATGCTGATTGTATTAACGGGAATACTTGCTCTTAATCGAGTTGAAAATCGGAAGAGCGGTTAATGACTTTCAAATCGGGATTCATCAGTTTCGTCGGTAGACCTAATGTTGGAAAATCAACTTTAACTAACGCTTTAGTAGGGCAAAAAATTGCTATTGTTTCAGACCGACCCCAAACCACTCGACGATTGATTCGTGGAATCGTGCATCGCTCTTCTGGTCAGATTGTCGTATTAGATACACCTGGAATGCATAAACCAAAAACGTTACTAGGCGAAAGATTGATTGATTTAGTAATTGCCTCTCTTTCAGAAGTGGATGCGGTAGGAATTTGTTTTCCTGCAACTGAATCAATTGGTACGGGTGATAAATTCATTTTGCAGCAGGTACTAAATGTCAATAAGAATGTCTTTTTAGTTATCACAAAGACTGATGCTGCAAATCCATCTCAGATCGCAGAGCGTATAACAGATGCAATGGCTTTAGAAAATGAATTTCAATTTAGTTGGCGATTTGTAGTGCCGGTAAGTCCAATAGATGGCACCAATATAAATGAATTAGAAAGTGAAATCATTGATATTTTGCCCGAGGGACCTGCCTTATATCCAGACGGACAACTAACTGATCAACCAGAACGTGAGTTGGTGGCAGAGCTGATTAGAGAGGCCGCATTACAAGATTTGCGCGAAGAATTGCCGCACTCGGTAACTGTGTTAGTGGAAGAGATGAATTTGCGCGAAGGGAGAGAAGACGCAAGGCCGCTAATGGACATCTTCGCAGACATTCACGTTGAGCGAGATAGCCAAAAAGCGATAGTTATTGGGAAGCATGGTGCACAACTTAGAGCAATTGGAACGCAAGCTAGATTAAGAATTGAGAAGCTCCTTGAAATGCGGGTTCATCTCAATTTACATGTTCGAGTGTCGCCAAACTGGCAATCTGATCCCAAGTATCTTGGAAAACTAGGTTTCTAAACTTCTGCTATCTCATATCTATGCAGATAAGTATCAATTACTGCAACCACGATTGCCATAACTGGAATTGCAATAAAAGCTCCAACTGCGCCAAACATTGTGCCACCTGCAAGTACTGAGCCAAATGCTATTGCTGGATGAATTGCCAAAGCTCGTGAAGCTAGTCTGGGAGCTAAAATGAAATTCTCAAACTGCTGATACACTGCACCAAAAATAATTACGGCTATTGCTAATTTCAAGTTTTCCGAAAGCGCAACTAGAGCAGGTAGAGCAATACCAATGTATGTTCCGATTGTTGGAATAAATTGAGAAACAATTCCGGTGAATAATGAAATTGGTAACCAGTATGGAATCCCAAACAATAACAAGAATATTGCTGTAATTGAGAAACTCGCTAGAGCAAGAATAACTCTAGTTACTACAAATCCACCCGCTTTGTTTATTGCAATACTCCAAATGCGACTGAATACCTCTTGCTGTTTAGGTGGCAACGCTTGGGCAATAGAACGACGAACTTTTGGGGCATCAGTAGAAAGGTAAAAGAGAAAAAGCAAAAATGCCAAAAAGTTGATGATGAAACCAAACAGAGCAGAAACAAATCCCAATACTCCGCCTGCAAGTGACGTTGCCAAGTCTGTAGCCTGACTTGAGGTTAAGTTAAGAGATTCAATTAACTGCTGTGGGTCAACTTCAGTACCTATATTTCGATTAACCCAATCAATTACTGTCTTTATAATCTCGGGAGCAGTTGTTAATAGCGATGCTGCTTGAGAAAATAGTAATTGACCAAACAGTGCGATAAATGCAAGTACGGACAAAGAAATTCCAGAAATAACAGCTCCGGTTGCTAACCCTCTCCGCCAAGATTTCTTTTCTAGATAGGAGACAGCAGGTTCAATTGAAACTGAGAGCAACCATGCAAGAAATATTGTGAGCAGAAGGCCACGTAATGTCAAAATTGCCCAATTGAGCAAAAGAAAACCAGCAACACCAAAGAACACTAAAATCAAGGCCGAGCGAACTTTCGTCAACTCAACTCGAATCTGGGTGTCACCTGTCTGCGGTTCGCTCACGCTCCTAGCGTAGGCGAGAATTGCTTGAACGCGGTGTCGCAACTGCAAAAAACTTGGTATAGGCGAGAATCAGGGGATGCCGGTTTATCGTGATGAGGCCATTGTGCTTCGAACTCAGCGTTTAGGTGAAGCAGATCGAATTGTCACTTTGCTAACTAAGCAGCACGGGCAACTACGAGCGGTAGCAAAGGGAGTGCGAAAGACAACTTCCAGGCTGGGTGCTCGAGTAGAGCCATTCAGTCATGTCGATTTGATGTTGGCAAATGGAAAGAGTCTGGAGATAATCTCGCAGGCTGAAACACTTCATGCATATGGTGCTCAACTTGCGCTTGATTATCCAAGATGGACTGCTGGACAGGCGATGCTAGAAACGGCTGAAAAGTTAACCGCAGAAGCGCAAGAACCTGCATTGCAACAATATCTCTTACTCCTTGGTGGATTAAAGAGTTTAGTAAAAGCAGAACATGATTCAGGACTAATACTTGATGCATTTATTTTGAGATCTTTAGCTATTGCGGGCTACGCTCCTAGTTTTGCGGATTGTGCGCAGTGTGGAGAGCCAGGTCCACACAAGTTTTTTTCACCAAGCAGTGGCGGTATGGTTTGTAATAGTTGTCGACCTATTGGTTCAGCTAGTCCAAGAGCGCAAACAGTGGAATTGATGTCGGCTTTGTTAACGGGTGACTGGATTGTTGCTGACAATTCGGTACCGCAAAGCAAGCAAGAATCACGATCACTAACCGCTGCATATTTAACCTGGCAGTTGGATCGACAACTAAGATCATTGAGACTTGTGGAGCGAAATTGACAAATACCAAAGTAAACACAGGAGTTCCAAGGCATAAATCAGGAGTTGTAGTTCCAAAAATTCCTAAAAACAAAATCCCAAACCACATTGCCATAGTTATGGATGGCAATGGACGGTGGGCTAAAAATCGTGGTTTGCCGCGAACGGCAGGGCACGAAGCAGGTGAAGCCGCTCTAGCAGAGATGGTTTATGGCTCACTAGAAATTGGGGTTAAGCACTTAAGTGCATTTGCTTTCTCTACCGAAAATTGGAAGCGGTCACCTGAGGAAGTCAAGTTTCTGATGAACTTCAATAAAGATGTGTTGCGTCGAAGGCGTGACGAATTTATGGATCTTGGGGTGCAGGTTCGATGGTCTGGGAGCCCAAAACGGTTATGGCGAAGTGTTGTAGATGAATTAAATCAAGCTGTTGAATTAACTAAACGTAATAATAAATTAGTTTTAACAATGTGTGTAAATTATGGTGGCCGCGATGAAATCACAAGTGCTGTAAAGGCGATAGCAACTGAAGTGGCTGATGGAAAAATAAACCCTGAACGAATTTCAGAAGCAACAATCTCTAAACGACTTTATGATCCCAAGATGCCTGATGTTGATTTGTTTATTCGCACCTCAGGCGAACAAAGAATAAGCAATTTCTTGTTATGGCAAAGTGCATATTCAGAGATGGTGTTCCTGTCTAAATTATGGCCAGACTGCGATCGGCTTGACCTATGGCGAGCAATTAGTGCATACGCTGATCGGGATCGTAGATTTGGTGGCATTAAATGATTGTAAGCAGTGTATATCGAGTCAATTCAGATGATGTTGAAGAGTTTTATTCCCTCTCGAAAAAATGGCTTTCTGGTTTAGCAAATTTACCTGGGTGGATTTCTGGCAATGTCGCAAGATCTGTTGATGAAGTTGATACCTGGTTGATCAATCAAAACTGGGTAGATGCTGGTAGTTGTCGTAGAGGCTTATCTTCAAGCGAGTTGCGTCCCACTGCATTTACTTTAGCTAAATGGATGACTTCTGATGTGTCAACTTTTGAAACTCTGATAACAGCCAATACAAGTGGAGTAGTTGAGTTCAAATCTGATCGAGCATTTGATGCAGATACATTTTCACTAGGCAATAACAATCTAGATGAAGATTAAGAATTTTGCTGAAGGTGCTGAACATTTAGTTGCTAAGTTAAGCACTGAAGTTGAACTTGATTCGACGTGGCAAGTAGTTTCACTTGGCGATTTAGCAATACCTATTGCAGTTCGAATTGCACAAGAGTTAGCAACTAGCACAGTAATTGTTAATGTGTCACGCGGAAAAGACCTAAATGGATTTCTAAATGAACCGGAGTTTGTAATCCCTGAAAATCTAGGGAAAAAGTTGTTAGTTTGTGATGTTGGTGTTGAAACTGGAAAAACGGCAACACAATTTGTAGGTGCACTTAAGGCTAGTGGATTTCAGTGTCATTTATGGTTGGTTGCACTTGTGATACCAAAAGAGATTGAATCGCTGCTAAGACAGGATTATCAAAAATTGATTAGCATCAAATCACCTTTAGTGCGACGTGAATTACGCTGGGAATTTGATGAATTCGCTTAGTTTCTGGTGCCGTGATGCTTACGCTGTAATCCCAGCCACTAGGCTCGGGCGACCGCCGACAGCCAGCCGGAAGGATGGATTATGGCAAAGAGCCAGAACTCAAAAGTTGAAGCAGTTGTTAACTTAGCAAAACGACGAGGTTTCGTTTTTGCATCCAGTGAAATATATGGCGGTACAAGATCCGCCTGGGATTACGGGCCACTGGGTGTAGAGCTAAAAGAAAATATTCGCCGGCAGTGGTGGCGCTCAATGGTGCGCGAGCGCGATGATGTTGTTGGGTTGGATTCATCCATTATTTTAGCTCCTCAAGTTTGGGAAGCATCAGGACATGTGAGTGCATTTTCAGACCCACTCACTGAATGTAAGAATTGCCATAAACGCTTTCGTGCAGATCAATTACTCGAAGAATATGAGAATAAACATGGTAAACCAGCCGAAAATGGTTTAGCTTCAATTGGATGTGGAAATTGTGGCGTAAAGGGTCAATTTACAGAACCTCGAGATTTCAATGGAATGCTACGCACCACAGTTGGTGTTGTTGAAGATGAAGGCTCACTTCATTATTTGCGACCAGAAACTGCACAGGGAGTTTTTGTTAATTTTCAAAATGTACTGACATCTGCAAGAAAAAAACCCCCATTTGGTATCGCTCAAACTGGTAAGTCATTTAGAAATGAAATTACACCAGGTAACTTCATATTTCGCACTAGAGAATTTGAACAAATGGAGATGGAGTTCTTTGTTAAACCCGGTGAGGATGAAACTTGGCATGATTATTGGCTAACTCAGCGCTGGAATTGGTACACCGACTTAGGCATAAATCCTGAAAATCTCCGGCAATATGAACATCCAAAAGAAAAACTTTCTCATTATTCTAAACGTACAGTAGATATCGAGTATCGCTTTCAATTTGCTGGTTCAGAGTGGGCTGAGTTAGAAGGTGTTGCAAATCGAACTGATTTCGATTTAACGACACACAGCAATCATTCTGGAACTGATCTTTCCTACTTTGATCAAGAATCAGGTGAGCGCTGGATGCCTTATGTAATTGAACCTTCTGCCGGCTTAACTCGATGCGTTTTAGCATTTCTACTTGATGCATATGATGAAGACAAAGCACCAAACAGTAAAGGCGGCGAAGATGTGCGAACTGTCTTGCGTCTTGATGCGCGACTAGCGCCAGTTAAAGTTGCAGTTTTGCCACTCTCTCGAAATGCTGATCTTTCACCTAAAGCGCGTGATTTGGCGGCAATGTTGAGAAAAACTTATAACGTTGAGTTTGATGATGCAGGTGCTATCGGGCGGCGATATCGCCGACAAGATGAAATCGGCACACCATTTTGTGTAACTGTTGATTTTGACACATTATCTGATCAAGCGGTAACTGTGCGTGAGCGAGATTCAATGTCTCAAGAGCGAATTGGTCTAGATAACCTAAGTAATTGGTTTTCCAGCAGATTACCATCTGCATAGTCAAATGACGGTTACCAGTTTCGCACCAATTCAAACATCGCGGTTTGTAGTTAATCCGCCAATCGTGCTCGCTCCTATGGCGGGAATCACTAACAGTGCATTTAGACGATTGTGTCGAGAATCTGGTGCCGGTTTATATGTTTCCGAGATGGTGACATCGCGTGCCTTAGTTGAGAGAAATGAAGAAGCTATTCAGATGGTCACTTTTGCACCAGATGAGATACCCAGATCTGTGCAACTGTATGGTGTTTCGCCAAAAGTAATGTCAGCTGCAGTTAAGTTGTTAATTACAGAAGATCGAGCAGATCACATTGATTTAAATATGGGCTGCCCAGTTCCAAAAGTTACCCGCAAAGGTGGTGGAGCAGCTCTTCCATACAAACGTAATTTGTTTCGAGACATTATTAGATCAACTGTACAAACAGCAAATGAAACTACTTCTGCATTAGGAATGAAACCAATTCCAGTCACAGTTAAAATGCGGCTTGGAATTGATCAAGATCATTTAACCTTTAGAGAAGCAGGAGCAACTGCTGCGCAAGAAGGTGTAGCTTGGGTTGCACTGCATGCAAGAACAGCTGCACAAATGTATGCGCCAAGTGCAAACTGGTCTCAGATAAAAGTTTTAGTTGATGATTTAGCTCCAATTGGTGTTCCTGTTTTGGGAAATGGTGATATTTGGCAAGCAACTGATGCAATCAAAATGATGCAACAAACTGGTTGCGCTGGAGTTGTTATTGGACGCGGATGCCTTGGACGGCCCTGGTTATTTGCTCAGTTAGCAGCAGCCTTGCAAGGTCAGCAGATTCCAAAAGATCCAAATCTGGATGGCGTATTACAAATTATGGTGCGCCATGCCGAACTTCTCTCAGATCTATATGGTGAATATAAAGGGTGCCGAGATTTTCGAAAACATGTTGCTTGGTATTTAAAAGGATTTCGAGTCGGCTCTGAAATTCGCGCTAAACTGGGAACGGTCTCAACTTTGGTTGAACTGAATCAATTAATCTCATTGATTGATTCAGATCAAGAATTTCCAGTTGTTGCGGAAGGACCAAGAGGAAGAACTTCGAGCGAGCGAGCAGTGAGTTTGCCACAAGGTTGGCTCGATTCACCAGATGAGCTAGGTGATTTTGCTGCAGATCTTGCAGCTGCTGAACTTGATGTTAGCGGTGGCTAATGCATTTAGTTAGAACTTTCTTGGTAATTACTTTAGCAACAGTATTAGTAGTTGTGTTTGGTGTGGCAGCGTGGGTTGTCAATATTAGTGGTAAAGATGTGCTTTATCGATCGGATGCAATAGTTGTGCTAGGTGCAGCTCAATTTGATGGCCGACCTTCTGATGTGTTACAAGCACGACTAGATCGCGCATATGAGTTGTGGAAAGTGAGAACAGCAAGAAAAATTATTACAACTGGCTTAAACCAACCAGGAGATAGAACAACTGAGGCACAGACCGGTCGGAGATATCTATTAGACAAAGGTATGAGTCGCGCTTCGGTTATTGCGGTGGCTAAGGGGACAAACACTTTAGAAAGCTTGCAGGCCGTAGATTTAAAACTTTCTGAATTGGGTGCTACGAGAGTAACGGTTGTAACAGATCCTGCTCATATGGCTAGAAGTTTGATTATTCTTCGCGATATGGGTTATGAGTCATTCGGTGCGCCAACGCGATATGGCGCTGGTTCCAAGTTAACTCCAACTTATGTAATTCGCGAGACAGCAGCAGTACTTCGCTATGTCTTGCTGCAACGACATGGACTTTTCAAATGACATATACAGCAATGGATAACTCTAGATTTTTTCCTGAAAAATCTGGTAATCCAAACAGATCTGAATTTGCTAGAGATCGAGCACGTGTTTTGCATTCACTTTCTCTAAG
>VGBH01000005.1 GCA_016870575.1 Actinomycetota bacterium | reverse complement strand
ACCTTTAGCCCATTGCTAGGCTTCCCCCGCAATGACTGAAAAGACTAAAACTAAGGCTCTTCCAAAAGGGGAGGGTTTGGTATGGTCAGTGATTGGCACTCTCGTGAGCGGACCCTTAGTTTGGGGAGCCATTGGTGGGTTTGTTGATCGCAGGTTAGCAACGGAACCGAGATATTTAGCACTGGGCTTAATTGTTGGTTTTGTCGTCAGTATGTATGTCGTTTATATCCGTTACGGTAAGAACGACGAGGTTGTTAAACAGAATGGGGGCAATCCTGAACAGCGATCAGGCTAATGTGATTGCGGCCTCCTCCTCTGAAGATGGATTTTCACCACCATCGATTATTGAGTTTTTTCCACCTAAACTATTTGAATTTGGTCCGGATTTTCTTGGACAGCCGATGTTTGCCATGACTCGTATCAATATCATCATGTTGATAATGACCACCTTTTTGTTGGTTTTTTTCTTTACCGCTTTGCGAAAACCTCAACTAGTACCTTCAGGTATACAAAACCTAGGCGAAGTATTTTTGGATTTTGTTAGAGTTCAAATTTCGGAAGAAGTATTGGGACATCACGCTAAAAGATTTAATTTGTTACTTACCACCATGTTTTTTATGATTTTTGCATTCAATATAACGGGCATTTTGCCACTTATGCATATTGCAGCATCCAGCGTAGTCGCCGTACCATTGATCCTAGGCTTGACTTCATATTTTGTTTTCAATTATGCGGGCGTGAAACAACATGGCCTAAAGGGCTATTTGCAAATGAATCTTTTCCCACCCGGGGTTCCGCTGCCACTTTATCTATTGGTCACACCGATTGAAGCAGTGTCAACATTTATTTTTCGTCCAGCTACCCTAACGATTCGTCTTGTTGCCAACATGATTGCTGGGCATATGCTTTTGGTCTTGTTTTATGGCGGAGCTAATTACATGCTGCTGGTTTCAGACAGTTTTCTATTAAAACCTCTAGGTGCATTTAGTTATGTTGCTGGATTTGCATTTACCCTATTCGAAATTTTGGTCGCTTTCTTACAAGCATACATTTTTACCTTGCTGACTGCCGTATACATAAGCGGAGCTGTTAGTGAGGAACATTAATGTCAGTTGGATAACCATCCAACTACAAACGAAAGGAACACGATGGAGCTGTTAGCTGAAGTAACCGGCAACTTAGGTGCTGTGGGTTATGGACTTGCAGCAATTGGCCCAGGCATTGGCGTGGGAATTGTTGTTGGAAAGGCACTCGAGAGTATTGCTCGACAGCCAGAAGCAATTGGTATTTTAAGAACCAATATGTTCTTGGGAATTGCGTTCACTGAAGCGCTAGCCTTGATCGGTTTGGTTGCAGGATTTATTTTTACATAAGCCAAAACTAGAGAGGCGAGTGAGATTATGATCAAGACAACTGTCTTGGCTGACACTACCGGTGAATCGGTTGAAGGTATCCAATTACTTCTTCCTGCTTTTTATGATCTTTTGTTTGGTGGCATCAGTTTTGTGCTTCTGTTGGTACTGTTCTGGAAATATGCCCTACCGCGGGCGCAACAGGTTTTAGAAAAGCGCACAGATGCAATTCAAGGTGGTATTGCAAGGGCTCAGCAACAAGAACAGGAAGCATCACAGTTACTTCGTCAATACCGAGAACAGTTGGCTGACGCAAGGGGAGAAGCTGCACGTATTCGGACACAAGCTCAAGCTGAGCGAGATGAACTTGTTAATCAAGCAAGAACAGATGCACAAGTTGTGTCCGAACAAGTAAAGCAACAAGCTACTGCTTCACTTGCAGCTGAACGGGGTCGAGTAGTTACTGATTTGCGAAAAGAAGTTGGTGATTTGGCCTTGGAGTTAGCTGGCAAGGTTCTTGGTGAGTCACTTAAGGATGATGCCAAAGCAAAAGCAGTAATTGATCGCTTTATCACCGATTTAGAAAAGTCAGTAGGTAAAAATTAATTATGATGTCATCAAGTAAGCAATCCCTAAGTCAAATACTGAAATTAGCTGATTCGGTAACGGGTAAGTCGGCTATTGATGTTGCAACGGGAGTGCTTGCTGCTGCCAAAGTGATTGAATCTGAAGCTCAATTGCGGAATCTTTTAACTGATGGTGGACGTCAACCAGAGAGTAGAGCAAAGTTAGTTACTGACCTGTTTACTAACCAAATTGCTGATCAAGCACTAGATATTGTTAAAACAGCTGTAAAGACAAGATGGAGCTCTGGTGCTGAGCTGGTAGAAGTTTTAGAGCAGGCGGGTTATCGAATTTTCTTTAGTGCAGCGAGTCTGAACAGGTTCTTGATCGAGTAGAAGAAGAAGTATTTCGATTTGCTCGATTAGTTGCCCAAAATGGCGATTTGCAAATGGGATTAACCAATCCTGCATATGTTGCTTCCGCAAAAGCGAAACTAATTACCAACTTGTTAAGTGATAAAGCGCACCTTTACACAATAAAAGTGCTGTCGCACGTGGCAGCAAATTTGAGAGGACGCCGCACGGATCGCGTGTTTGAAGAAGTGGCTGACTTAGCAGCAGCGCGCAGGGCTAGATTGCGAGCCAAACTGCGAGTCGCAATTGCACTTGATTATTCACAGCGAACTCGATTAACAAATGCACTAACAAAGATTTACCAAAAGCCAATTCATCTTGATGAAGTAATTGATTCAAGTGTAATTGGTGGAATTGAAGTCAGAGTGGCCGATGATGTTATTGATGGAACTATTGCAGGACGCTTGAGGCAAGCACGCCATCAAGTAGCCGGCTAAACCGACGTAACCTGGAAACAAGGAGAAGCAAAATGACCGAGATGCAGATTCGTCCTCAGGACGTTAAAGCTGCCATCGAGAAAACAGTTAGCGAATTCACCCCGCGCACTGCAATTGAAGAGGTGGGACGAGTTGCCGAAACTGGTGATGGCATTGCCCGCGTTGAAGGTTTGCCATCAGCAATGGTTAATGAACTACTCGAATTTGATGGTGGACTACTTGGCGTTGCGCTAAATCTTGATGTTCGTGAAATTGGAACAGTGCTATTGGGAGAGTCATCACACATTGCTGAAGGTCAACCAGTACGCCGCACTGGACGCGTGCTTTCAGTACCAGTTGGTGATACATTCCTTGGTCGTGTAGTTGATGCAATTGGTAATCCAATTGATGGTTTAGGACCCATCAAAGCAGATGGTGAGCGCGCGCTGGAAATTCAAGCACCAACTGTGGTGCAACGTCAGCCAGTAAAGGAACCATTAGAAACAGGAATTAAAGCGGTGGATGCAATGACTGCAATTGGTCGAGGTCAGCGCCAGTTAATTATTGGAGATCGCCAAACTGGCAAAACCGCACTAGCGCTGGATGCAATCATTAACCAAAAAGCCAATTGGAAATCTGGCGATAAGAAAAAGCAAGTTAAATGTATTTATGTAGCTATCGGCCAAAAAGGATCAACCATCGCGGCAGTTCGCGGTGCACTTCAAGAAGCAGGTGCGCTGGAATACACAACTATTGTTGCAGCCCCTGCATCAGATCCTGCTGGTTATAAGTACCTAGCTCCATACACTGGAAGTGCAATTGGACAGTATTGGATGTATAAGGGCGAGCACGTATTAATAGTTTTTGATGATCTAAGTAAGCAAGCAGAGGCCTATCGCGCTGTGTCCCTGCTTCTTCGCCGACCACCGGGTCGCGAGGCTTACCCTGGAGATGTGTTCTATTTACACTCACGTTTATTAGAGAGATGTGCGAAGTTAAGTGATGAGCTAGGTGGCGGTTCAATGACTGGATTACCAATTATTGAAACTAAGGCGAATGACGTTTCTGCATATATTCCAACAAACGTGATTTCTATTACAGATGGTCAGTGCTTTTTGGAAACTGATTTGTTTAACTCCGGTGTGCGTCCAGCTATTAACGTTGGTATTTCTGTTTCTCGTGTAGGCGGTTCCGCACAACCCAAGAGTATGAAAAAAGTTGCTGGTCGACTTCGTTTAGATCTTGCTCAATTTCGTGAGTTAGAAAGCTTTGCGGCCTTCGGTTCCGATTTGGATGCTGCGTCTAAGGCAGCAATTGCACGTGGATCGCGCCTAGTAGAACTCCTTAAGCAACCGCAGTACTCACCATTTCCAATGGAGAAGGCAGTTGTCTCAATTTGGGCTGGAACAACTGGTCGATTAGATGAAGTGCCAGTTGAAGATGTAAGGCGCTTTGAATCAGAGTTCTTGCACTACTTAGAGAGCAACCATTCAGATGTAATGGCAGATGTTCGCGAAACTAGAGATTTATCTGAAGCCAATATTGAGAAATTAGTTGCTGGAATTGGTGCATTTAAGAAGTCATTTATCAAGTCAGACGGAACTCCATTGATTGTAGATGAACAATTTGATGCTTTGGCGGAATCTGAAATAAAGCGAGCAACCGTTACAAGAACAGTAAGAAGCTAGGAATAGGTAGCGCAGCAAAATGGGAGCTCAACTGAGAGTGTTTCGTCGCCGAATTAAATCGGTTCAGGCTACGAAAAAAATCACTCGTGCAATGGAGTTGATTGCATCTTCGAGAATTGTGAAAGCACAAGCTCGAGTGCAAGCAACTGAGCCATATGCAACGGCTCTTTATCGAGCAATTTCTATTGCCGCATCCAATACTGCTGCACTGGATCACCCGCTACTTAGAACTGAGGGTGACTGCAAACGAGTTGCGGTCTTGGTTATCTCAGCAGATCGCGGTCTGGCTGGAGCTTTTTCACCAAATGTGATTAAGCAAGCAGAGCAGTTAGTTGAGCGCAACATCGAACGAGGTGCAGAAACTGAATTGTATGTAAGTGGTAGAAAAGCAAATGCTTATTATTCATTTAGAAATCGAGCAGTTGCTAAGAGTTGGACTGGCTCATCAGATGCGCCTGAATATGGCAGAGCAGAAGAGATGGCAAATTCTTTGCTTGAAGCCTATTTAACTCCAACTGAAGCGGGCGGAGTTGATGAAATATATATTGTTTATACACATTTTATTAACCGAGTTAGTCAAAACGTTGAAGCGCTACGATTACTACCACTGCAAGTTGTCGAAGAAACGGTTGCTGGCTCAAATTTAGAATACAGCGATGATTCGAGTAGGTCACCAGTTTTACCACTATATGAGTTTGAACCAGAACCAGAGCAAGTGCTTGATTCGCTTTTGCCACATTATTTAGCATTTGGTATTTGGGAAGCATTATTACAGTCCGCTGCATCCGAGCACGCTGCTAGACAGCGCGCTATGAAATCTGCAACTGATAATGCTTCAGATCTAATTAAGACTTTGACGCGCCAAGCAAACCAAGCTCGTCAGGCTGAAATCACCCAGGAAATCAGCGAAATCGTGGGTGGCGCAGACGCGCTAGCCTCAGCAGGAAAGTGAGAAAAATGACCGCCACAAAAAACGCAACTGGACGTGTTGCCCGCGTTACTGGTCCTGTCGTTGACGTGGAGTTTCCATCTGACGCGATGCCAGCAGTTTTTAATGCACTAACAGTAGAAGCAAATGATGGCCAAGGCGGATTGCGAACTCTGACGTTAGAAGTCGCTCAGCACATTGGTGACAATATGGTGCGTGCAATTTCAATGCAACCAACCGATGGCCTGGTTCGAGGTGCTGGTGTTGTTGATTCAGGAGGAGCAATTTCAGTACCAGTTGGTGATGCAACTTTGGGACATGTGTTCAACACTTTAGGTGAATCACTTGATGTGCCAACTTCTTCGCTTTCAATCAAAGAGCGATGGCCAATTCATCGAAGCGCTCCAGCATTTGATCAATTGGAATCAAAAACTGAGATGTTTGCTACCGGAATTAAAGCTATTGACTTGCTAACACCATATGTAAAAGGTGGAAAGATTGGTTTGTTCGGTGGTGCTGGTGTAGGTAAAACTGTTCTTATTCAGGAAATGATTTACCGTGTAGCGGAGAATTTCGGTGGTGTATCGGTGTTTGCTGGAGTAGGTGAGCGAACCCGTGAAGGAAATGACTTGTTCCTAGAAATGACTGAATCAGGAGTTATCAATAAAACGGCGCTGGTGTTTGGTCAGATGGATGAGCCGCCTGGCACTCGTATGCGCGTTGCACTTTCTGCATTAACTATGGCGGAGTACTTCCGTGATGTGCAAAAGCAAGATGTGCTGCTATTCGTAGATAACATTTTCCGTTTTACGCAAGCAGGTTCAGAGGTTTCAACTCTGTTAGGTCGTATGCCATCTGCGGTGGGGTATCAACCAACACTTGCTGACGAGATGGGTGAATTGCAAGAGCGAATCACTTCAACTCGTGGTCACTCAATTACCTCAATGCAGGCAATTTATGTTCCAGCAGATGACATCACTGACCCAGCTCCGCACACTACCTTCGCACATTTGGATGCAACTACAGTTTTGAGTCGTCCGATTTCTGAGCTTGGTATTTATCCTGCAATTGATCCTCTTGATTCAACATCTCGAATCTTGGATCCGCAATATATTGGTGATGAGCATTATGCAGTAGCACAACGAACCAAACAGATTCTGCAGCGCTACAAAGACCTACAAGACATCATTGCCATTTTGGGTATTGATGAATTGTCTGAAGAAGACAAGATCATTGTTGGACGTGCTCGCCGAATTCAGCGATTCCTAAGCCAGAATATGTTCGTAGCAAAAGCATTCACTGGACAAGATGGTTCTTTTGTTCCACTTGATGAAACTATTGCTTCATTTAGGTCACTTGCTGATGGTGAGTTTGATCATTACCCAGAGCAAGCATTCTTTATGTGCGGTGGCTTAGAAGATGTAAAGGCAAATGCTGAGAAGTTGGCTAAGAACTAAATAATGTCTACCATCAAAGTTTCGCTGCTAGCAACTGATCGTGCTGTTTGGCAGGGTCAGGCACGAATTGTCGTGCTGCGCACATTAGATGGTGAGTTAGGTATTTTGGCAGGGCATGTGCCAATGCTTTCGTCACTTGCCATTGGGCCAGTATTTATTACTACAGAATCAGGCGAAAAAGTTGCAGCTGCTGTCCACGGTGGATTTGTCACGGTAGACCATAATGAAGTAACTATCTTCGCTCAGCGTTGTGAGCTCAAAGATGAGATAGATATAGCGAAAGCTACAGCGGCATTAAGCACACAAGACAATCCAGAAAAGCTCAAACGTAATCAGGTTCGCCTTGCAGTTGCCAATAGTTAGGTAAGTAGGAGTAGATTGCGACTATGACCGAAAGTGAAAAACCTGATAAGCCCGATCAAAAAGAGTTAATGCGTCGAGCAATCGAAGCTAAAAAGAATCGTCAACACGTTGGCGGAGTTGCTGATGGGGGCAACCGAGGAATCGGCCCTGCAAGTAGCAGTAATAAAACTAAAAAGATGTTTAAGCGGAAGTCAGGTTCCGCATAACTAATGAGCAAGCCGGTATCGCTTGCAGATTTTGGATTAAGTCCAGAGTTTGGCTATCTTCAACACAAAGATCCATTAAATAGTTTGCCACCAGGCAATGAGTCCTGGGACGAAATGGGTAAACATTTACCAAAGTATTTGATGGCTTCAGACTTTCGCGCACGAGTTGAACGTTTACCGGATTTCAATTTGTCTAAAGTTAATTCTGACGCTGAACTTCGAAGAGCAATGCTGGTATTGAGCTACATCGGAATGGCTTATCAATGGTCATCAAATGACACTGCTGAAGTCTTGCCGGCCAAGTTAGCAGTGCCATGGTTTGAAATCGGAAAGAAATTGGGAAGGCCGCCAATTCTTAGTTATGCTTCATATGCAATTGATAATTGGTATCGAATTGACTCGTCCGCTCCTATAGAACTTGGAAACATTGCGTTGCAACAATGTTTTCTGGCCGGACAAGATGAAGAATGGTTTATCTTGATACATATTGATATCGAGAAGAAGGCTGGACCTGCATTACAGGCTATTGAACTTGCTCAAAAATCCGTTTCGGCAAATGACCCACTATCGCTAAGTGCTGCGTTATCTCAATTGCGCAATTCAATTAGTCAGATGTATCAAGTATTAGCGAGAATGCCAGAGCGTTGTGATCCTTATGTTTATTTTCATAGAGTTCGACCATACATATTTGGCTGGAAGAACAACCCAGCCTTACCTAATGGTGTTGTTTATCAAGGTGTGAGTGAATATGGGAATCAAGGTCAAAGCTTTCGCGGCGAGACAGGTGCGCAAAGTGCAATTGTTCCAGCCTTGGATGCTGCTTTAGGGATTGAACATGAAAGAGATGAATTGCGCGAATACCTGATGGAGATGCGTTACTACATGCCACCTGAACACGTCAGATTCATTGAAGCGGTTGAAAATGGACCAAGTATCAGAAAATATGTTGAGCAAAATTGTGATGAAGTATTGTTAAAACTCATAAATGAATCTATATCTTTACTAGCAGACTTTAGAGCGCTACATTTGCAATATGCTGGTGAATATATTCACGCTCAAGCTCAAAAAACTCCTGGCAATCCATCTGCGGTTGGTACAGGAGGAACGCCTTTTATGGTGTACTTAAGAAAGCATCGTGACGAAACTCGCAATCAAACAATCTAGCGATTTTTACCTGGTACCCAAAGTACATCACCATCGTGACGATTTGCATATCGAGCTAAAATAAAAAGTAAATCACTGAGCCTATTTAGATATTTTCCAGCCAATATATTCATATCTTGATACTGTTCTAAGGCAGTCCAAGTGCTTCGCTCAGCTCGCCTAACTACTGTTCGTGCCACATGCAAAAGTGCTGAACCAGGAGTTCCACCAGGCAAAATAAAAGACCTAAGCGGCTTTAGCTCTGCATTGTATTTATCGCAAGCTTCTTCTAATGCTTTTATTTCATTTTCGGTAACCCTAAGTGGTTCAACTTCTGGATTAACAACTACCGGTGTACACAGATCTGCTCCTACATCAAATAAATCATTTTGCACACGCGTTAACAGCTGCACTACATCAGCATCTAAGTTACCCATTGCAATTGCAGCACCGATTGCGCAATTTGCTTCATCACAATCTGCATATGCTTCAAGTCTCAAATCCATTTTGGTTGTGCGAGAAAAGTCGCCAAGCGAGGTTGTGCCATCATCGCCAGTGCGGGTGTAAATTCGAGTTAAGTTGACCATTAGGCGAGGGTAGGGGTGAATCGGCTTTGACGCACCACTTAGCCTTTGTGTCGTGAGCGAATCAGTTTTTCGGGTTTCAGGTGGAGCGCAACTTAATGGGAGCGTTCACGTCCCAGGCGCGAAAAACAGTGTCCTGAAACTGATGACTGCGGCGCTGCTTGCTCCTGGCAAAACGAAATTAACAAACGTGCCAAATATTGCAGATGTTGAGATTATGGTGGAGTTGTTAACTCGACTTGGTTGCGAGATTGACCATCAGATTGATTCAGCTAGCGTAGAGATAAATGTACCGATGGAAATTGGTCATCGAGCAGACTATGACTTAGTTCGAAGAATGCGCGCATCGATAAATGTATTGGGGCCAGTTCTAGCAAGATGTGGTGAAGTTGATGTTGCATTGCCAGGTGGTGACGACATTGGTTCACGTGGCGTTGATATGCACATAGCTGGTTTGACCAAAATGGGAGCTGAGTTCAGCAATGATCATGGTTATCTAATTGCTCGAGCGCCTAATGGGTTAGTTGGTAGTCATATCTTTTTAGATTTACCAAGTGTTGGTGCAACCGAAAATATTCTAACTGCTGCCGTTCTGGCAGATGGCGAAACTGTTTTAGAAAATGCAGCTCGAGAGCCAGAGATTATCGATTTGTGTCAGTTACTTAACAAGATGGGAGCAAAAATATCTGGTATTGGCACTCCCACACTTACCATTACCGGTGCTCGCGAACTACAACCCACTGCGCATCAAGTGGTTGGAGATCGAATTGTTGCTGGCACTTGGGCAACTGCTGCGATTGCCACCCAGGGGCAGATAACTATTTCTGGTATTGATCCTAACTTACTATCACTGCCATTAGCGAAACTTCACGAAATGGGCGCTGAGATAAAAACCGATGCTGATTCATTTACTGTTTCTATGAATAGTCGTCCCAATTCAATTGATATTGTTACATTGCCCTATCCAGGATTTCCAACAGATTTGCAGCCGCAATTTATTGTGTTAAATGCCGTTGCAAATGGTTCAGCGATGGTGACTGAAAATTTATTTGAAGCTAGGTTTAGATTTACCCAGGAATTAGCTCGACTTGGTGCTGATATTCATATTGATGGTCACCATTGCTTAGTAAAGGGAGTTAATAAATTAAGTGGTGCACCAGTAGTTTCAACAGATGTTCGCGCAGGAGCAGCGCTTGTGATAGCAGGATTGATAGCAGATGGCACAACTTTAGTGAGTGGTGTTACACATGTGGACCGCGGTTATGAGAATTTTGTTTCAGTTTTGAGTTCGCTTGGTGCAGATATCTCAAGAGAAATTGAAAGTTAACTAATGGCCAATGTCCGTTTGGCTTTCGCAAGATCTTTCGGCCAAACCATTAACTGAACGCCATCTACAGTTAAAGCCACAGTTGCCTTTATTCCAACCGCATTTAGTTGCTGTTTGAGCATCTCACCATCAATAAGGCTGATTGGTCGAGTAACTTCAACCAACATCCCGTAGTTATCTGGAGTGCTTGGTCTAACTTTCCGCTCAACGAGTGAGTGACCCCTAGAGAAGGTCCAACGAAGTAGCAAAATCAATACACCTATTAGGAATGCTCCCATTAATGGACCATAGATAAATGAATAACTTCCCCAATCGGCCATAACCTCATTCTCCGCTTTGTTTTAATCTAGGCAAGAATACGGGTATGGGTAGACGAAACAGACGACAAGTTGCCGAGCAGCGTGAACTTCGGGCAACTTCTAATCAAACCATTGAAGATTGGCAAGGCATTTCATATGTTGTTAGACAACTAAGTGGTTCAGGTTCAACAAAAACATATCGCTGCCCAGGATGCGATCATGAAGTGCGTCCGGCTACTGCACATGTAGTAGTTTGGCCTGAAGGTGATGAAGATGCTGATCACAGAAGGCACTGGCACAAAGTTTGTTGGCAGCATCGTGATAATCGAAGAGCAACTCAGCACCGTGGTGGAGCACCGAGATTTTGATGGCTGAGATAACTTCTACCAGCATTTTGCCGGCTAATCGTATTGAAATTGAGCTAATAACTTCCGACAAACTTACTTTAGTTGGCGAATTAGCTATGCCCAAGGACAGCGTTCCGGTTGCAACCATGATCTGCCTTCATCCACTTCCAACTCACGGTGGAATGATGGATAGTCACATTATCCGCAAAGCAGCATGGAGATTACCTGAGTTAAGTTCAATTGCTGTTGTTCGTTTTAATTTTCGTGGCGCAGAAAGTGCGCGCGGTAAATCACAAGGTTTTTGGGATAGCGCGAATGGCGAAGGCAAAGATCTAATTGCTGCTGTAGATTTTGTGAAGCAGAAAGAACTTCCTAAACCATGGTTGGTTGGTTGGTCTTTTGGTACTGATGTAGTTCTAAAGCATGCTCGACATTTGGATATTGCGGGTGTGTTTTTACTTTCTCCGCCTCTTCGCTGGACTTCTGATATCGAATTAGCGCAATGGAAAGATTTCAAACTTCCCTTTGTTGCTTTAATTCCTGAATTCGATGACTTCTTGTCACCCATAAAAGCACGAGAGCGATTTTCCCAACTACCAAATATCAAGTTGATTGAAGTTGCTGGTGCCAAGCATTTATGGACAGGTGAGCCTAGTGTTTATCGAGTTCTGTCGGAAATTGTTTCTAATTTAAATCCGGCAGCAATACCAATTCCACAAGAATATGATGGCGATATGACTCGGTTTGTTGAACCAATAGGTAAGAATTCTTAAAAAAACGCTACTAAATATTTCTTAAAATTGATTCTCTAAAAAACACTTAATCTACTTTGATTAGTTAACCTGCACCAACTCGATTAGCACACCGCCACAATCTTTAGGATGCAAGAAATTTATTAATGAATCGTTAGTACCTCTCTTTGCGTTTGGATATATAACTCGAATTCCCGCGGCCCTGGCTGCAGCACATGCCGCAGTAACATCACTTACACGGTAAGCAATCTGTTGCACCCCAACACCATTGCGGTCAAGGAATTTAGCAATCTCACTCTCACTTGTTAACGGAGCAAGTAATTGGATAAGTGCACCGCCGCCAGGTGGCTGCAGCATTACTTCAACCACCTGCTGCTCTAGGTTCTCTTCTTGGTGGATTGGCACCATACCTAAAGTTCCTTGATAAAACTCAATTGCAGTATTTAGGTCCGAAACTGCAATACCAACGTGGTCTAGTTGAATCAGGTACTCAGCAAGTTCACTCACGAAAGTTCCTTCTATCTTATGTGGTAGTGCAGGCATAACTCTACGCTGGCGGTAGTTTTAGCCTGTTATTTGACTGGAGGTTTGATTGTCAACGGTAATAGTGAGTGCAGCGCGGACCCCCTTTGGAAAATTACTAGGTGGGCTATCAAGCCTTAGCGCGGCAGATCTTGGCGGGCACGCCATTAAGGCAGCGGTTTCGCGAGCTGGCATTTCACCAGATCTGATAACCGAAGTATTTCTGGGTCAAGTAATTCAGGCTGGGAGTAGTCAGTCTGCTGCGCGCAAAGCAGCAATTGCTGCAGGGTTAAGTTTAAATGTGCCAGCAACAAGCATCAATAAAGTTTGCTTAAGCGGAATAAGTGCAATAGCAATGGCACACTATTTGATCAACAGCGATGCAAACCAAGTAGTAATGGCTGGTGGTATGGAATCAATGACAAATGCTCCGCATCTATTGCCAAATTACCGTAAAGGATTGAAGTATGGTGATGGGGTAGTGATTGATTCTATGCAGCACGATGCGCTGCTTTGCAGTTTTGAACATATAACTATGGGTACTGCAACAGATAACTTCAATCCTCGCTATCAATTAACCCGTAGCGCTCAAGATGAAATAGCTCTGCAGTCTCATTTACGAGCTGCAACTGCAACTCAAGCAGGTTGGTTAGCTGAAGAAATTTCGCCTATTGAGGTCGATAATCATTCAATTCAAACGGACGAGGGTATTCGCTCTAATGCAACTGCAGAGGCGTTGGCTAAATTAAAACCCGCATTTAATCCAAACGGATCCATTACTGCCGGAAACTCTTCTTCAATTAGTGACGGTGCTGCAGCGTTGGTAGTTATGTCCAAAACTAAAGCCGAGAAACTAGGTATCCCTTATCTAGCTGAAATCATTTCACATGGATCTGTTGCTGGACCCGATACTGCACTTCATGAGCAACCAGCAAATGCAATTAATTGTGCTTTGGAAAGAGCAAAGTTAAAAGTTTCTGATTTGGATTTGGTTGAAATAAATGAAGCATTTGCATCAGTGAGTTTAGTTTCAATGAAAAAACTTGGTATTACAAGTGAAATAACTAACGTAAATGGCGGCGCAATTGCAATTGGTCATCCTGTAGGTGCATCGGGAGCTCGATTGGTTACCACCTTGATTTATGAACTAAAGCGACGTGGCGGGGGAATTGGTGCTGCTGGTTTGTGTGGTGGTACTGGGCAAGGCGACGCCTTGATTCTTAAAGTTTAATTATGGTTAATGATTTACTAGTCTCTGCTCGAGTAGGCGACGTTCGTGCTCTTGGGAAATTACTTACTCTGGTAACGGCAGATCCAAATATCATTAATGAATTTGAATTAGAGCCAAAGAGTAAAACCATTGGAATCACAGGTTCTCCTGGTGTAGGAAAATCTACTTTAACAAATGCATTGATTGCTCAACTAGTAGCAGATGGCAAGAAAGTTGCCGTGCTAGCAGTTGACCCATCCAGCCCTATAACAGGTGGTGCACTACTAGGTGACCGAATCCGAATGCAGACTCATGCCACAAATCCAAATGTGTACATTCGATCAGTCTCAGCTGGTGGACATTTAGGAGGACTTGCCAAGTCAGCATCCGCACAAATTAAGTTGCTATCAAGTTTGTATTTCGATTATGTCTTGATCGAAACAGTTGGTGTAGGACAGAACGAAGTTGAAATAGCATCTGTAGCACAAACTGTGCTTGTTGTAGTTGCTCCTGGAATGGGCGATGCAATTCAAGCGGCTAAGGCCGGAGTCTTTGAAATTGCGGACATCTTTGTGGTGAATAAATCAGATCGAGATGGAGCAGATGGCACAGTATCTGAGATAAATGCCATGCTAGAGATGTCTAGCATGGCACATAAACCACCGGTAGTAAAAACCATATCCACAACTGGAGTTGGCGTTGCAGATTTACTTAATACAATTAGTGCACTATGAATAAAATTCCAATGAACGGTGCTGTTGACTTGGCGGCCCTAGCAGCAGCAAAAGTCCAAGCAGATATACCTAAGACTAATTCGCCATTTATTCTAGACATCACCGATCAAACTTTTCAGGAGCTTGTTACTGAAGTTTCAACTCGAGTACCAGTGATATTGGATTTATGGGCTTCTTGGTGCGAACCTTGTAAGCAGCTCTCTCCGCTCTTAGAAAAATTAGCAATTGAAAGTAATGGAAAGTGGGTGTTGGCAAAAGTTGATGTTGATGCCAACCCAAGAATTAGTCAGACATTTAAAGTGCAAAGTATTCCATCGGTATTTTTGATTTTGGTACAACAGATTCAACCTATGTTCAATGGCTTAAGGCCAGAATCCTTTTTACGCGAAATGATTAAGCAAGTGCTTGGCGTGGCAGAGCAAGCTAACCTACCTGGCCTTGGAATTGTTGATTCAGAACCTGAAGAAGTCACTGAAGAAGTTATAGATCCAGCTGAAGATATGTTAATAGATGGCGATTTAGATGGCGCTGAAAGACTTTATCGTGAGCGATTAACGGCAAACCCAAAAGATAATGAAGCTAAAGCCGGAATTGCATTAATTGAACTGCAACGTAGAAGTGAAAAGATTGACTTAAGTAATTTGGATCTTCCAGAAGTAACTGACTTTGCTGCGCGAATGGATTTTGCAGATGGTCAGATATTGTTAGGTAATCCAGAAAAAGCTTATAGCGCTTTGATAGAAACAATAAAAGTCCTCTTTGGCGCAGAGCACGACACGGTAAAGCAACGATTACTAGATTTGTTCGAAATCGCTGACCCAACTGACGCAATCGTGCTTGCAGCCCGGCGTGAACTTGCAAATGCCTTGTATTGAGCACAGCTATCCGCTAACAAAAGTAAATCTGAGATAATTGAGTTATGGCCTATTTGGATCACGCTGCTACCACCACTTTGCTTCCAGAAGTAAAGTCATTACTTATTGAGCAATTAGGAGCTGCACTAAATCCATCTTCCTTACATGAGTCAGGTCGCAAAGCGCGCCAACTTGTTGAAGAGGCAAGAGAAAGAATTGCTAAGGCTTTAAAGATTAGACCGTCTGAAATTTATTTCACTGCCGGTGGAACTGAGGCTGACAATGTTGCAATAAAAGGTATTCACTGGGCGCGGCAGCGCGAACGTCGTCGACCACAATTGTTGATTTCTGCAGTTGAACATCATGCTGTGCTAGATCCTGCCCAATGGTTAGCAGAGCGTGGCGAAGCAGAATTGGTGCTGATTCCAGTTGATTCAATTGGCCGGATTGATTTGGAGTGGTTAGAGCGAAAATTAGAAAAAGACTCTGAATCGGTTTCGATGATTTCAGTGATGTGGGCAAATAATGAAGTGGGTACCGTGCAGCCAATTAATGAAGTCGTTCTGTTGGCAGCTAAGTTCGGTATTCCAGTTCATAGTGATGCTGTTCAAGCGATTGGAACTCTGCCAGTTGATTTGTCTGACATAAAGTTATCTGCGCTATCCGCTAGCGGCCACAAAATTGGTGCAATTCATGGTGTTGGCTTTTTGATGTTACGCACTGGAGTAAAGGTCGATCCAATTTTGCATGGGGGCAATCAAGAACGCGATGTTCGCTCCGGCACAATCAATGCAGTTGGTGCGCAAGCACTTGCTCTTGCGGTTGAGTTAGTTATTAGAAACCAAACTGAAAACTTCAATAGGATTTCTAAATTGCGAGATGATTTAGTGAAACGAGTAAAGTCAGCTGTGCCAGATGCGGTTTACAACGGAGATCCAATCAATCGATTGCCAGGTAATGCTCATTTTTCATTTTATGGTGCTGAAGGCGATGCGATGTTGATGTTATTGGATGCAAAGGGTGTTCAAGTTTCTACTGGTTCAGCATGTTCAGTTGGAATTCCCCAGCCATCACATGTTTTAATCGCGATGGGCCTTGATCCAGTGCGAGCTAAAAGCTCACTTCGATTTAGCTTGGGCAGTACTTCAGATACATCTGACATCGATTTTCTGATATCAGCATTACCCGATGTCGTTTCTCGTGCGCGTCGGGCAGGAATGGTTAGCGATACCAAGGTGGCTGCTCAGGTATGAAAGTTCTAGCAGCGCTGTCAGGTGGAGTTGATTCCGCCGTTGCTGCCTCACGAATGGTGGAACAAGGTCACGATGTCACTGCAGTTCATCTAGCACTTGCTCGCACACATGATGGACAAGTTGGTTCACGTGGATGTTGCACGCCTTTAGATGCTAGAGATGCAAAACGAGTTGCAGATGTTTTGGGCATTCCCTATTACGTTTGGGATTTTTCAGAAAGATTTAAAGCGGAAGTTATTGACGATTTTATTGATGAATATGCATCTGGTCATACGCCAAATCCATGTGTACGCTGTAATGAAAACATCAAGTTTGCCGCAGTTTTGGAACGTGGACTTGCTTTAGGTTTTGATGCAATTGCAACCGGACATCATGCCCAAATTAAGAATGAGTCAAATCAAAAGCAGTTGTACCGCAGTGTAGATTCAGCAAAAGATCAGTCGTATGTATTGAGTGTGTTATCTGCGCAACAACTTTCACATTCAATGTTTCCTCTAGGTGATGTCACCAAGACTCAAGTGCGAGCTGAAGCTGCAGCAAAGGGTTTACTTGTGGCAGAAAAACCTGAAAGTTACGACATTTGTTTTATACCCGACAATGACACGGCTGGATGGCTTAATAAGCAAATCCAACCAAAAGTTGGCCAGGTAATCGATGCAGTAACAGGTTCAGCGATTGCCAGCCATGATGGTGCGCACCAATTCACGGTAGGTCAACGAAGAGGTTTACATCTTGATCGGCCCGCATCAGATGGTCAACCAAGATATGTTTTTAATGTAGACACTAAAACTCAAACAGTTTTTGTCGGCCCAGAAACCTTACTAAGCGTGACAAGAATTTTTGCGGATCGGCCCAAGTGGACTTGCGGTAGTGCGCCAGAAGTTGGTAGTGAGGTATATGTTCAACTTCGCGCTCACGGTGAGCCACTAGCTGCCGTAGTAAAGCAAATTGATGATCAAATTGAAGTTGAACTTAGATTGCCAACTAGAAGTGTGGCACCCGGTCAAACGCTTGCGCTTTATGATGGAAATCGGGTTCTAGGCTCTGGAACTATCACCAAATCCAGCAGGTAAAGTTGAGCGAAAAGATCCCGGAGAAAGTTAAAGCTCGCTGGCTTGAATTAGTTGAGCAGATTGAAGAGCATCGAAAGCACTATTACCTAAAAGACAAGCCGCTAATAAGTGATTCTAAATACGATGAGTTATTTAAAGAACTAGTTGAATTAGAACAAAAATACCCGCAGTTGCAAACGGCGGACTCACCAACATTAAGTGTTGGAGGCACAAAGGCTGAGGGATTTGAACCCATTGAACATTTGAACCGAATGTATTCATTGGATAATGTGTTTGATGATGATGAACTAAAAGCTTGGCGTAATCGCGTTGAAAAAGAATTTGATACTGAGCCAGAATATTTAGGTGAACTAAAAATCGATGGTCTAGCCGTCAATCTGGTTTATCGAAATGGAAAACTTGTGTCGATGGCTACTCGTGGCGATGGACGTGTTGGTGAAGATGTAACTTTTAATAGTGAATTTATCACCGCTTTGCCAAGGAGTTTATCAAAATCAGCACCAGAACTATTAGAAGTTCGAGGCGAAATTTATTTCACGCTTAAAGATTTTGATCAACTCAATAATGAAGTTATGGCGCTAGGAAAATCACCTTTTGCTAATCCGAGAAATGCTGCTGCCGGTTCTTTGCGTCAACGAATAGATCGCCGAGATGAAGAGATTGTTAAGGCAGCAAACAATCCAAAGACTTCACCTGCTAAATTGAATAGTTTAAAAGCAGATTTAGCTCAAGCACAGCGCATTCTTGGGCTTCTTAAAGTAACGGTTCATGGAATTGGTTCAGTGATTGGCGTTGATTTGAAATCACAAAGTTCAGCATATGCGCTATTAAGAGATTGTGGTTTGCCCGTTTCTAAATATTTTGAAGTGGGAATTGATCCAAATGCCTTCATTAGGTATTGGCAGCAACATCGACATGATGTAGAGCATGAAATTGATGGAGTCGTCATAAAAGTTGATAGCTTTGAAAAGCAGAAAAAATTAGGTGAAACATCTAGAGCACCACGTTGGGCCATTGCTTACAAATATCCGCCAGAAGTGGTCACTACAAAATTGCTAGATATCAAAGTTAGCGTTGGAAGGACTGGCAGAATTACTCCATTTGCACAGATGGTGCCGGTCAAGGTTGCTGGTTCTATGGTAGAGATGGCAACTTTGCATAATCAAGAAGAAGTAATACGTAAGGGTATATTGATTGGCGATACAGTTTTTTTGCGCAAAGCAGGAGATGTTATTCCCGAAATTATGGGGCCTGTTATTGAGCAAAGAACTGGAAATGAAAAAGTATTCAAGATGCCAACTAATTGTCCATCTTGCGGAAGCAAAATTAGTGCTGAGAAATCAGGTGATGTTGATCTTCGTTGCCCTAATGCGCAAACATGCCCAGATCAGATAACTGAAAGATTGTTTTATATCGGTTCACGTGCAGCTCTTGATATCGAAGGTCTTGGGTATAAAGCTGCAGCAGCATTATTCGCCGAGCAAGTTCTGAGTTCAGAAGCAGAATTGTTTGATTTAACGGCCAATAAACTTGAAAAGACAAATTTTTTTACAAAATCCTCATCAACTGGCACGCAGTTAAACTCGGCCGGTGAAAAACTCTTGTCACAGCTAGAAATTGCGAAGCAAAGACCACTGTGGCGAATCTTGGTTGCTTTATCAATTCGACATGTTGGCCCAACCGCTGCTCAAGCTTTGGCAGCAGAATTTAACTCATTAGAAAAAATTGCAACAGCGTCCATTACTGACCTGGCCCAGGTTGAGGGTGTTGGCGAAACAATTGCTGAATCTATAGTTGATTGGTTTAACGAACCTTGGCGTGCACAAGTAGTAAAAAAGTGGCAGAGATCTGGCGTCGTAATGGAAACTCAGATAGAAAGTAAAAAAACCGACGAACTAGCTGATCTAATTGTTGTCATAACTGGAAGCTTGCCAGGGTTTACCAGAGAAAGTGCTGCTGAGGCAGTAACAAGTCGAGGTGGCAAAGTAGCAAGTTCAGTATCTAAGAAGACACACTTTGTTGTAGTGGGGGAAAATCCTGGGTCAAAGTATGAAAAAGCTTTGGAATTAGATATTCCCATCTTGGATGCAGCAGGATTTGCTCAATTATTAAGTGGCGGTCCGGAAGCTGCTCGAACATATCTTGGTCTCTCGTAGAATACGGCTATGTCAAAACTATCTCGGGATGAATTACGCTCAATTGCTGACTTAGCTCGTATCGCACTTACTGAAGCAGAGTTAGATCAATTCAGTTCGCAACTGGATGTCATATTGGATTCGGTTGCTAAAGTCCAGGAAATTGTAAATGATGAGATTAAGCCAATGTCACATGCGCTTGACATCAATAATGTTTTTCGAGCTGATGTAGTTGGTAATTCCTTATCGGCTACAGATGCGCTGGCAGCAGCGCCTGCTAGTGAGGACGATCGATTCCGTGTCCCTCGAATTCTGGAAGAGGAATAAGTGACGGAATTAACCAGAATGACCGCAGTTGATTTAGCGGCTGGCATAAAGAAAAAAGAATTTTCAGCAGTTGACGTTGCAAAAGCTCACTTTGACCAAATTGCAGCTGTCGATAAGAAACTCAATGCATTTTTGTTCATTGATGAAGATGGGGCAATGGCACAAGCAGCAAATGTTGATAAGAAATTAGCATCAGGTGAGTTTCTTGGTCCACTTGCTGGTGTGCCAGTTGCAGTGAAAGATATTTTCACGCAAAAGGATATTCCAACTACTTGTGGTTCAAGAATTTTAGAAAACTGGCGCCCTCCTTATGATTCAACTGTTGTCAGCCGAATGAAAAACGCTGATATGGTGCTGTTGGGCAAAGTCAATATGGACGAATTTGCGATGGGTTCTTCAACTGAAACTTCTGCTTATGGTCCAACAACTAATCCTTGGGATACCAGCAGAATTCCTGGTGGTAGCAGTGGCGGAAGTTCTGCTGCAGTTGCAGGATTTCTAGCACCGCTAGCTGTTGGTACTGATACCGGTGGATCTATTAGGCAACCAGCTGCTGTAACCGGAACTGTCGGTGTTAAGCCAACCTATGGTGGAATCTCAAGGTATGGAATTGTGGCATTAGCTTCATCATTAGATCAAGCAGGACCATTTGCAAGAACTGTTTTAGATGCAGCTTTACTACACCAAGCAATTGCTGGATATGACCCGTTAGATTCAACTTCGATTAATCAACCAATTCCAGATTTTGTGGCAGCAGCAAAGCACAAAGATATTGCTGGAATGAAGTTGGGTATTGTCAAAGAGTTTGCAGGCGAGGGATATCAAGCCGGTGTGCTCAATAGGTTTAATGAGGCTGTTGCAATCTTGCGCAATCTTGGTGCGGAAATTGTCGAACTCTCTTGTCCTTCGTTTACTTATGCGTTAGCCGCTTATTACTTGATTCAGCCGAGTGAATGCTCAAGCAATTTAGCCCGATTTGATGGCATGCGATATGGATTGCGAGTAGATGATGGAGATAGCAGCGTAGAGCAAGTTATGGCTGCCACCCGAGCCGCAGGTTTTGGTCCAGAAGTTAAGCGCCGAATAATCATTGGCACATATGCGCTTAGTAGTGGTTACTACGATGCTTATTATGGTTCGGCTCAAAAAGTTAGAAGATTAATTGCAGATGATTTTAACGCTGCCTTTTCCCAAGTAGATGCTCTAATTTCACCAACATCACCCATTACTGCTTTTAAAATAGGCGAAAAATTAAATGATCCAATGGCAATGTATTTAAATGACATCTGCACAATTCCAGTTAATTTAGCTGGCGTGGGTGGAATGTCAGTTCCAATCGGATTGGCAGATGAAGACAATCTACCTGCTGGAATGCAGATAATGGCTCCGGTTATGTGCGATGACCGGATGTATCGGGTTGCTGGTGCGCTTGAGTCCGCTCTTGTTTCTAGTTGGGGTGGCTTGCTATTAGATAAGGCACCTAGATTATGAATCTATTTGAATTTGAAAATGTGATTACTGATTTTAAACCAGTTCTTGGATTAGAAGTGCATGTTGAGCTAAATACTAAAACTAAAGTATTTTGTTCATGTCCTACAAATTTTGGAGCATCTCCAAATACAAATGTTTGCCCCACTTGTCTTGGATTACCAGGTTCACTTCCAGTTCTTAATGAAAAGGCAATTGAATCAATTATAAAAATTGGACTGGCTTTAAATTGCCAAATAGCGCCTTGGTCAAGGATGGCTCGGAAAAATTACTTTTATCCAGATATGCCAAAGGATTATCAAATTAGCCAATACGACGAACCGATTTGCTTTGATGGATTTTTAGATGTGCTAGTGCCTAATGGGGATGATTCCAGCAAAATTAGAATTGGAATTGAACGCGTTCACCTAGAAGAGGACACTGGAAAACTCACCCATGCGGGCGGATTTACCGGTCGAATTCATGGCGCAGATTATTCACTTGTTGATTACAACCGAGCAGGAATCCCACTTGTAGAAATTGTGACCAAGATAATTCCTGACACAGGTGAACTTGCTCCAGAAGTCGCCAAAGCATACGTGGCTACCTTGCGCGACCTTATTCGAAATTTAGGTGTAAGTGACGTACGAATGGAAGAGGGATCGCTTAGGTGTGATGTGAATGTTTCATTGATGCCAATTGAAAGTAATCAATTAGGCACGCGTACTGAAACTAAGAATGTAAATTCACTACGTTCAGTTGAGCGGGCAGTGAGATTTGAGATGCAACGACAAGCCGCTTTGCTTAAAGCAGGAGAAAGAGTAAAACAAGAAACGCGACATTTTCACGAAAATGATGGCTCAACTTCGCCAGGTAGAAGTAAAGAGCAGGCAGAGGAATATCGCTATTTTCCAGAACCTGACCTGCTGCCAATTGCACCAGATTCAAAATGGATTGAGCAATTGCGCTCTGAGTTACCTGAAACGCCAACCGCTAAACGTGAGCGATTAAAACAGGCTTGGCAAATTACTGACTTTGAAATGCTAGCGGTTGTTAACGCAGGCGCTCTTGACTTGATTGAAGCAACCGTTGAATTAGGCACAGACCCCTCTGCTGCTAGAAAGTGGTGGCTTGGTAAAATCACCCGAATCGCTAATGAACGAGGTGTTGAACTAGAACAAATCGATATCACACCAGCCCAAGTTGCCGAAATAGATCAACTTGTAGCAACTGGAGCGCTGAATGACAAACTTGCCCGACAAGTGATTAGTTCAGTGATTGCAGGAGAAGGGTCTCCTGGTGAGATTGTCCAAAAGCAAGGTTTGGCTGTGGTTAGCGATGATTCTGCGCTTTTAGATGCCATTAAAGAAGCGATTGTCGCAATGCCTGAAGTGGTAAGCAAAATTCAGGACGGAAAACTACAAGCATCCGGAGCGCTGATTGGCGCAGTAATGAAAGCAACTGGTGGAAAAGCAGATGCTGCAAAAGTTAGAAAATTATTGTTTGATTATCTTGGTGTTTCGCAAGATTGAGCCCTAGGATAACGCTATGGCTGACCTAAAACCACATAGTAAAGATGTAACTGACGGCATCGAGCGAGCTCCGGCTAGATCCATGCTTAGAGCAATCGGCATGAAAGATGAAGATTTTGCAAAACCACAAATTGGTATTGCATCAAGCTGGAACGAAATCACACCATGCAATATGTCATTGCGACGACTTGCTGCCAAAGCACGCGAAGGCGTTTTCGATGCAGGTGGTTTTCCAATGGAGTTCGGCACGATTTCAGTTTCTGATGCAATTTCTATGGGTCATGAAGGCATGCGTGCCAGTTTGGTTTCGCGAGAGATTATTGCCGACTCAGTAGAAGCGGTTGTATTTGCGGAGCGGCTTGATGGTGTAGTTACGTTAGCTGGATGTGATAAATCATTACCTGGAATGTTGATGGCAGCCGCACGATTAGATGTGGCATCGGTGATGATTTATAACGGTTCAATTCTTCCAGGTAGATATGGTGATAAAGACATCACAATTGGCGATGTTTTTGAAGCAGTTGGTGCTTGTGCTCGCGGAAAAATCACTGAGGCTGAGTTGGGTGAAATCGAACGTAGAGCCTGCCCGGGTGAAGGTGCATGTGGCGGAATGTTTACAGCTAACACGATGGCTTCTATTGGGGAAGCGATAGGAATGTCGCTGCCAGGCAGTGCTTCAGCACCAGCTGTTGATAAACGACGCGAAGATGATGCAATTGATGCCGGTGAAGCAGTGGTCAATCTAATCGCAAAAGGAATTACTACTCGCGACATTATGACTCGAAAAGCATTTGAAAATGCAATTGCAATTGTGATGGCTTTAGGTGGTTCAACTAATGCTGTTTTGCATTTGCTCGCAATCGCACGTGAAGCTCAAGTTCCGCTGACCATTGATGATTTCAATGTGATTGCTGATCGCACTCCGCATTTAGCTGATGTCAAGCCATTTGGACGATATGTGATGAATGATGTTGATCGAATTGGTGGCGTACCAGTTGTAATGAAAGCACTACTTGATATTGGCGTATTACATGGCGACGTGATGACTGTAACTGGCAAAACAATGGCGGAGAACTTAGAGGCTATTGCGCCACTAAATCCAGATGGCCAGATAATTGCACCAACAGCTAAACCATTACACGCTACTGGTGGATTAATAATCTTAAAGGGCTCACTTGCCCCAGATGGATCAGTAATTAAGGCAGCATCAATTGAAGAACCTGTTTTTGAAGGTGTAGCTAAAGTATTTGATGATGAACGCGATGCTATGGATGCACTAACAGCAGGAAAAATTGTTAAAGGTGATGTTGTTGTTATTCGATATGAAGGTCCTAAAGGTGGACCTGGAATGCGCGAAATGTTGGCGGTAACAGCTGCAATAAAAGGTGCCGGACTTGGTAAAGATGTAATGCTCATTACCGATGGACGATTCTCTGGCGCTACTGCTGGATTTTGTATTGGGCACGTTGCTCCGGAGGCAGTTGATGGTGGGCCGATTGCATTTGTTAGAGATGGTGATCGAATCCGTTTAGATATGGTCAGTCGAACCTTAGATTTACTCGTTGATAATGCTGAACTTGAAAAGCGTAAACAGGGTTGGAAACCTAATGCACCTCGCTATACGCACGGAATATTAGGGAAATACGCTCGTTCAGTTGGCTCAGCTGCAGATGGTGCCCCTACCTGGTAAACCGCTGATTTTTTCAGTTAACGTGGGGGAGCAGTGCGAGTTAGTTAGTTAGCCTGATACCTTTTCCCTGTGCTAAACCGTGAGGTAGTGGTTAGATAGCGCATCAGCCCAACCAGGCAGATGCGCCTCCCTCCGATGCCCAACCGGGCCGGGGGGTTTTTCATTAGTGGACTTACCCAGTTTGCTAAATCACGGCGAACCACACTGCTGCCAAAAGCGCGTTACCTGCATCGTAAACAGCAAGGACAGCAATGAGTAATGAAAACACCAGCGCTATTACTGGCGCGGAGAGTTTAGTTCGATCTCTAGAACATGCTGGAGTAACGGACTTGTTTGGAATTCCTGGTGGAGCAATTCTGCCTGCCTATGACCCACTTATGGATTCAAAGAAGTTACGTCACATTTTGGTGCGACATGAACAAGGCGCAGGACACGCAGCACAAGGTTATGCGTTAGCAACAAACAGAGTTGGTGTTTGTGTTGCAACCAGCGGACCTGGTGCAACAAATTTAGTGACTCCAATCGCCGATGCATATATGGATTCAGTAGCAATGGTTGCTATCACTGGACAAGTACCAAGTGGGGCCATAGGTACTGATGCTTTTCAAGAAGCAGATATTCGTGGCATCACAATGCCAATTACTAAGCACAATTATTTAGTAACAAATGCGGCCGATATTCCAAAAGCAATCGCTGAAGCATTTCATATCGCAAGCACCGGTCGTCCAGGACCGGTCTTGGTAGATATTTCAAAGGATGCTCTTCAGGCTAAAGCAGATTTTCTCTGGCCTACTGCAATTGAACTTCCGGGGTATAACCCAGTTACTAAACCTAATTCAAAACAAGTTAAAGAAGCTGCCAAGTTAATTATGGAATCAAAGCGACCAGTTTTTTATGTTGGTGGTGGCGTAATTAAGGCACAAGCTACAAAAGAGCTATTCCAGTTGGCTGAACTAACTGGAATTCCAGTAGTAACCACGTTAATGGCTCGCGGAGCATTCCCAGATAGCCATCCGCAACATTTAGGAATGCCTGGAATGCACGGTACGGTAGCTGCTGTTGGTGCACTGCAGAAAAGTGATTTACTCATTACTTTGGCTGCTCGATTCGATGATAGAGTAACTGGCAGACGAGATTCGTTTGCACCATTTGCCTCCGTGATTCACGCCGATATTGATCCTGCTGAAATTGGCAAGAATCGCGAAGCTGACGTACCAATTGTTGGCGATGTTCGAGAGACCATAATTGAGTTAATCGCAGCCCTAAAATCTGAAATGAAAACTGGTAAGCGCATTGATCAAGAGGGCTGGTGGAGTGAGCTAAATATAATGCGTTCCACTTATCCGTTGGGATATGACTTACCAACAGATGGGTCTGTTTCACCACAGCGAGTAATTGAACGACTGGGCAAAATCACTGGGCCGGAAACCATTTACACCGCAGGCGTTGGGCAACATCAAATGTGGGCAGCGCAATTTATTAATTATGAAAATCCGGGCACTTGGTTGAATTCTGGTGGGCTTGGCACTATGGGATTTGCGGTGCCAGCAGCAATGGGTGCAAAAGTTGGCGCACCAAACAAAACTGTTTGGGCAGTTGATGGTGATGGATGTTTTCAAATGACTAATCAAGAATTAGCAACTTGCGCCATTAACGATATTCCAATCAAAGTCGCACTAATCAACAATCAATCACTGGGAATGGTTAGACAATGGCAAACATTGTTCTATAACTCTAGATATTCCAATACTGATTTGCAGACCCATCGAATTCCAGACTTTGTGAAATTAGCAGATGCATATGGCTGTCATGGTTTGCGCTGCGAGAGTCCAGATCAAATAGATGCCATAATTGAGAAGGCGATGTCATTGAACGATGCTCCAGTTGTTGTTGACTTTATGGTGTATAAAGATGCGATGGTATGGCCAATGGTTGCAGCTGGTGCCTCAAATGATGACATTAAATACGCCAGAGATTTAGCACCAGATTGGGAAAGGGGAGATGCAGAATGAGTAAGCACACACTGTCTGTATTAGTTGAGGACCAACCTGGTGTGCTCGCCCGAGTGGCTGCGCTGTTCTCGCGACGAGGATTCAACATTGAATCGCTAGCAGTTGGTCCAACTGAGATTGAGGGCGTCTCTCGGATGACCATTGCGGTTAATGCAGACACCCTGCCACTTGAGCAAGTAACAAAACAATTGAACAAGTTAATCAACATCCTAAAGATTGTCGAGTTAGAGCCGAGCACATCAGTTCAGCGTGAACTTCTTTTGGTTAAAGTTAAAGTAGATAAAGAGAGTCGCTCTAGCGTTTTAGAGACTGTTCAGCTTTTTAGAGCGAAAGTGGTTGATGTGTCCAGTGATGCGTTAGTAATTGAAGTGACTGGAAACAGCGACAAGCTTGAGGCATTTCTTCGTTCTGTTGAACCATATGGCATCAAAGAATTGGTGCAATCCGGAATGGTGGCAATGGGCCGTGGTGATAAATCGATAACAGAGCGTAGTTTACGCATTGCAGATCGAACCGCTTAAGATTTCTAACAACAACTGAAAGGGAAGCAATGGCTGCACAACTTTATTATCAAGATGATGCTGATATGGCAATCATCCAAGACCGAACTGTTGCAGTGATTGGATATGGATCGCAAGGGCATGCACATGCACTGAATTTGCGTGACTCTGGTGTTGATGTTCGGGTGGGTTTGCTGCCAGGATCAAAATCTCGCGGCAAGGCTGAAGAGCAGGGCATTCGAGTTTTAACTCCTGATGCTGCTGCTAAAGAAGCCGACGTCATAATGATTTTAGCGCCAGATCCAGCACAACGTGGTCTTTATGCGCAATATATTGAACCAAACCTGGAAGCAGGTAAGGCAATATTTTTTGGACATGGATTTAACATCCGATATGGATATATCAAACCACCTGCAAATGTAGATGTTTGTATGGTTGCGCCCAAAGGACCTGGACACTTAGTGCGCCGGGAATATGATGCTGGTCGCGGCGTGCCAGTAATTGTTGCTGTTGAACAAGATGCAACTGGTGAGGCGTGGCCGCTCACGTTGTCTTATGCAAAAGCAATTGGTGGGTTAAGAGCAGGTGGCATAAAGACTACTTTTACTGAAGAGACTGAAACTGATTTGTTTGGCGAACAAGCTGTGCTTTGTGGTGGAGCCTCAGCATTAGTTATGGCAGGTTTTGAAGTATTGACTGAAGCTGGATATCAACCAGAAGTTGCGTATTTTGAATGTCTGCATGAATTAAAGTTAATTGTGGATTTAATGTATGAAGGTGGTATTGCAAAACAACGTTGGTCAGTTTCTGATACTGCTGAATATGGTGATTACATTTCCGGTCCAAGAGTTATAGATGCACGAGTCAAAGAAAACATGAAAGCGGTGCTTGCTGATGTGCAAAACGGTGCATTTGCAAAACGCTTTATTGATGACCAAGATAAAGGTGCATCGGAATTCAAAGCTTTACGCGCTAAAGGTGAAGCTCATCCAATTGAGGCGGTCGGTAGAGATTTGAGAGCGCTTATGTCATGGGTTAAGAAGACTGATGACTATGAAGAGGGTAAGGCTGAAAGATAATGAGTGATCGTGTAAAGATCTATGTTAAGCCAAACGGATCGGTGCGCATTACCGGTGAAGTTGATTTTGTAGATAGTGATGGCAATGTCATTGAGACAAAAGAAAACTTCTCCCTTTGTCGATGTGGTCACTCGCAAACTAAACCATTTTGCGATGGCGCACATCGGGCAGCTGGATTTACTGCTGAATAATGCCCAAAGCAGTTAAGAAAGCAGATCTTCCCCGAAAGATTTGCCTCACTTGCAACCAAGAGATGGTCTGGCGGAAAGCCTGGGCTAAGAATTGGGAACAGGTTAAGTATTGTTCTGAACGCTGTCGTAGAAATCGCGGCTAGCGAAAAAGAACTTTCGCTCTAGGATTCAACTAGTTGTATTGAAAGGGAAATTGTGACTCGTCCCATCGTATTAATCGCTGAGGAGTTATCTCCAGCTACTTTGGCAGCGCTCGGTCCTGATTTTGAAGTTAAGAATGTTGATGGTACTGATAGAACTGCATTGTTGAATCAGATCGTTGATGCCTCAGCGATTTTAGTTAGGTCTGCAACTCAAGTTGATGCAGAGGTTTTTTCAGCCGCAAAAAAACTGAAAGTAGTCGCTAGAGCCGGTGTTGGCCTAGATAACGTAGATGTAGCGGCAGCAACTCAAGCGGGCGTGATGGTAGTTAATGCGCCAACATCAAACATTGTTTCAGCAGCTGAACTAGCAGTTGGATTGTTAATTTCGTTAGCTCGGCATATTCCAGCAGCTCACGCATCTCTTGTTGGAGGTGAATGGAAGCGAAGCAAATTCAATGGTATTGAGATTGCTGACAAAACTTTAGGTGTGATTGGTTTTGGTCGAATTGGAATGTTAGTAGCACAACGCTTATCAGCTTTTGGCGTTTCCATCTTGGCTTATGATCCCTATGTTCAGCCAGCAAGAGCTGCACAACTTGGTGTGAGAGTTGTGTCTCTAGAAGAACTACTTCAAGAAAGTGACTTCATTACAGTTCACTTACCTAAGACTGCGGATACAGTGAATCTCATTGGTGAAAAAGAATTTGAAATGATGAAAGATACTGCTTTATTAATCAACGCCGCCCGAGGTGGCATAGTTAATGAAGCAGCGCTTTATGAAGCACTTAAATCGAACAAGATTGCTGGTGCTGGTTTAGATGTTTATGCAAAAGAGCCTTGCACTGACTCACCTTTGTTTACATTGCCAAATGTGGTTGTTACCCCACATTTAGGAGCATCTACTGACGAAGCGCAAGAAAAAGCAGGTATTGCAGTTGCTCGCTCAGTTAGATTAGCGTTGGCAGGCGAGTTAGTACCAGATGCCGTAAATGTTCAAGGTGGGGTAATTGCTGATTTGGTTAAGCCATTGCTACCACTTGCTGAAGCTTTAGGACAAATTGCTGCTTGTTTAACTTCAAAAGCTATTGAGCGAATTGATGTGGAGTATGTGGGTGAGGCACATCAGTCTGACATTTCGGTGTTGGAAATTTCAGCACTCAAGGGAGTGTTCACCAATTTAGTTCACGACCCAGTTTCTTATGTAAATGCGCCCGTATTGGCAAAAGACCGAGGAGTTGCCTCAAAGGTGTCTTTAGTACACGAGGAAACGGATCATCGGACTTTGGTGCGAATTGTTTTGACCCTAACAGATGGTGATCAGGTTTTAGTGGCAGGTACGGTAACTGCACCAAATGACAAGATGAAAATCGTGCAAATTGATCAATTTGAAGTAGACGCGCCTATTGCGACGCATATGGCATTTTTTAAGTATCACGATAGACCAGGTGTAGTTGCTATTCTCGGTCGAATCTTGGGTGATGCAGAAATCAACATCGCTGGAATGCAGGTTTCCCGTGAAGCTGCCGGTGCCCACGCGATGGTTGCACTTACTTTAGATAGCGCGGTTTCAGTTGAAATAGCAGAGCAGATTTCATCTGAGATTGATGGACACACCGGTAGGGTAGTAAGTTTCATCAGTTAGTAACTCTAAGGTGAATGGGCTATAGTTTAATTATGTACCGATTCGCAACAACAAGCGTTGTAGTATTGGTATTGAGTGTCTTAACGCCAATCCAAACTGCACAAAGCACTGAATTAGAGATTGAGTTTTCTAAGTTGTTGGTGGCTAATGAAACACCTGCCGGCTATGATCGAAATCTTTTCCGACATTGGATAGATGCTGATCGAGACGGTTGTAACGCACGGCTTGAAGTTCTGATTGCTGAAGCAGTTGTTGCACCAACCATCGGTGCTAACTGCAAACTTACGGGTGGCAAATGGATTTCTTTGTTTGACAATCAAGAAGTCACAAATGCTTCGCTACTCGATGTAGACCACTTTGTTCCGCTAGCTGAAGCATGGCGCTCTGGCGCAAATATGTGGTCTGGTCAGCGAAGAATGGCTTTTGCAAATGATCTTGATTTAACTGAAACGTTGATTGCGGTTAGTCGAGCATCGAATAGGAGTAAATCAGATAATGATGTAGCAAATTGGCTACCACCAAATCAAGATTATCGCTGTACCTACTTAGTTGCTTGGGTTAAAGTTAAGGTTAAGTGGGATCTTCGCGTTGATGCCACTGAACGCAGCACACTAGAAAATAAATTAATGGATTGTGGCGAGTTGTCGCGCAAAACCTCACCAAAATTTTCCCCTGTAGCTAATGGTGCATCACCAAACCTGCAACCAACCCTCGTGCGATATCAAAACTGCAATATGGCAAAAGCTGCTGGAGTAACTCCAATTAGGAGAAGTGTTAACTCTGCACTCTACAATGCAAATCAACATCTAGATCGAGATAAAGATGGAGTTGCTTGCGAGTAATTAACGCTCGGAGCGATTCACCGCGCTAATGATTGCTTTCAGTGAAGACGTTACGATACTTGGATCAATGCCTACGCCCCAAAGAATTTCATCACCTAATTCACACTCTAAGTAAGCAGCAGCAGTTGCATCACCACCTGCACTCATTGCGTGTTCGTGGTAATCCAAGACTTTCACCGTTACGCCGTGCTTAGCTAAAGCATCTACAAATGCAGCGACAGGACCATTTCCTAAGCCGACAATTTCATATTCATTGCCGTTATCGTCAAGAATGACTTGTAGGCTGGTAGCTCCATCAACTGCGGATTGCTGGGAAATATTCTTGAGGCGGAAACGCCCCCAGCGATTTATTGGATGTGGTAAATATTCATCTGTAAAAATCTCCCACATCTGCTCTGGGGTAACCTCACCGCCCTCAGAGTCAGTTACCTTTTGAATAACTCGACTAAATTCGATTTGCAATCGACGGGGAAGTTCCAATCGGTGCTCGGTTTTCATAATGTAGGCAACGCCGCCTTTGCCCGACTGGGAATTTACTCTAATTACTGCCTCGTAGCTTCTACCTAAATCTTTTGGATCGATTGGAAGATATGGAACTTCCCAGCGAAAGTCCTCAACTTCTTTACCAGCCGCTTGAGCATCTTGTTTCATTGCTGCAAAACCCTTATTGATTGCATCTTGATGTGAACCACTAAAAGCAGTAAATACCAAATCTCCGCCATAAGGATGACGCTCTGGCACATTGAGTTGATTTGCATATTCCACAGTTCTGCGAATTTCAGCAATATCGGAGAAATCAATCTCAGGATCAATTCCTTGACTAAACAAATTTAGCCCAAGTGTGACCAGACAGACGTTACCTGTTCGCTCACCATTTCCAAATAACGTTCCTTCAATTCGATCAGCGCCAGCCATATAGCCAAATTCAGCAGCTGCAATAGCAGTTCCGCGATCGTTGTGGGGATGAAGCGACAAGATAATGCTATCTCGTCGATTTAAGTTTCGGTGCATCCATTCAATTGAATCTGCATACACATTAGGAGTAGCCATTTCTACTGTTGCAGGTAAATTTATTATAACTTTGCGCTGTGGCGTAGGTTGCCAAACATCAGTTACCGCATCACAAACTTCTTTTGCAAATTCAAGTTCTGTGCCAGTATAGGACTCAGGCGAATATTCAAAAAGAATATCTGTACCAGGTAAGTTAGTAGCTTGAGTTAAGCACAACTTTGCACCGGCTACTGCAATATCAATAATTCCTTGTTTATCTAGATTAAATACCACTCTGCGTTGCAAAGTTGAGGTGCTGTTATACAAATGCACAATTACCCGCTTAGCGCCTTTGATTGATTCAAATGTTCGCTCAATTAGATGTTCTCGTGCTTGCGTTAGAACCTGGATAATCACATCATCAGGAATATGTCCCTCTTCAATCAAGAGTCGAACAAAATCAAAATCTGTTTGCGATGCGGATGGAAAGCCAACCTCAATTTCTTTGTATCCCATTTTGACCAGAAGCTGAAACAGCGCAAGCTTGCGTGCAGGGGTCATTGGATCGATTAGGGCTTGATTGCCATCACGTAAATCAACTGAGCACCAGCGTGGTGCTTTAGTTATCTGCTGACTTGGCCAGGTGCGGTCAGCTAATTTAATTGGAATGAAGGGTTGATAGCGATTTGCTGACATTCCCGAGGGCTGCTGGGCAGCTTCTGAAAAGTGAACTGATTTGTTATTCATAAAAGGCCTCCGATGGTTTTTAGGGGATTTCACCGGCTTGCATAGCACTTGCCGCGCAGGGGCGGCCAGTGGTTAGGCCCCGACGCGGCGGGTAAGTAGCAAGGAGCGGAGACGCATAAGGCGAAGGTTACACGCATCGGTTTAGGGAATCGAGTGCGGCTCTCATAAGGTTGGCCGATGAATAGATATTCGGTAGCAGTGATTCCTGGCGATGGCATAGGCCAAGACGTCACCTATGAAGCCCTCAAGGTGCTCAAAGTTGTTGCTGACCAAGCAAAGATAGTTTTTGAGTTTCAAGATTTTGAATTAGGCGCTAACCGATATCTGAAATCTGGAGAAACTTTAACTGATGCAGATTTATCACAATTGTCAAAATGTGATGCAATTGTGTTAGGCGCAGTTGGTGACCCAAGGGTTCCGCCAGGAGTTTTAGAGCGTGGACTTTTGTTGAAGCTTAGATTTGAGTTTGATCACCATGTGAACTTGCGTCCAGTTAAATTGTTACCTGGAGTTAAGACACCGCTTGCAGATAAAGATTCCAGTCAAATTGATATGGTTTTTTGTCGCGAGGGAACTGAGGGTCCATATGCGGGCGCAGGTGGAAATTTAAGATTTAATACTAGCCATGAGGTTGCTACTGAAGAATCAATAAATACTTCCTATGGCGTAGAGCGTGTTATTAATGATGCATTTCGTCGAGCAATGAAAAGACGAAAACACTTAACTTTAGTTCATAAAACAAATGTATTAGTGCATTCTGGCGGATTGTGGAAGAGAACTTTTGATCGGATTAAGGAAGATTATCCGGAAGTAAGCGTTGACTATCAGCATGTTGATGCAGCAGCAATGTTTATGGTTAATCAACCAGAGAGATTCGATGTTGTGGTTACTGATAATTTATTTGGCGACATACTCACTGATATTGGTGCTGCTATTGCTGGCGGAATTGGACTTGCCGCCAGTGGAAATTTAGATCCGTCTGGAAAGTTTCCAAGTATGTTTGAACCCGTTCACGGTTCTGCACCGGATATTGCTGGAAAACAAATCGCAGATCCAACCGCTGCAATTTTGAGTGTTGCTATGCTGCTCGATCACCTTGGACATTTAGATGCTGCAAATAAAGTTGAAGCCGCAGTAGCAGCAGATTTAGTTGCGCGGGCCGGTGTTCGAAGAACATCTGAGATTGGTGATGCAATTGCTGGGAGGCTGTAATGGTTGAGTTAATCAAGAAATTAAATAAAGACGGACGTTCCGCAACAGAGATTAAAAAAATTGTGGCTGATCCAGGATTTGGAAAAGTGTTTACGGACCATATGGCCAGTGCTAACTACTCAGTGAAGCAAGGTTGGCATGATGTTTCTGTTAAGCCATACGCACCATTTCAAATGGATCCTGCGATGCTCGCGATTCATTACGGTCAAGCGATTTTTGAGGGAATGAAGGCATACCGTTGGCCCGATGGAAGTGTTTACACATTTCGACCTGAAATGAATGCACGAAGGTTTCAACGCTCGGCACGTCGACTAGCTATGCCTGAACCTGCAGAAGATTTGTTTTTGACAATGGTTCAAAAGTTAGTAGAAACTGACAACGCTTATGTTCCAAGCGGAGGCGATAAGTCTTTGTATATCCGGCCATTTATGTTTGCATCTGAAGTTGGCCTGGGTGTGAGACCTGCAACTGAATATTTATTTTTAGTAATTGCATCTCCCGTTGGTGCTTATTTTGATCCAACTAAAGCAGTTAGCGTTTGGGTATCAACTGAGTTTGTTAGAGCAGCGCCTGGCGGTACTGGCGAAGCAAAATGTGCAGGTAATTATGCTGCAAGTTTGATTGCGCAAGCGCAAGCAAAAGAGCAGGGCTGCGATCAGGTTATCTGGCTTGATGCAATTGAGCGAAAATGGATTGAAGAAATGGGTGGGATGAATCTCTTTTTTGTTCTCGGCAGTGGAGATGAAGCACAATTGCTTACCCCTGAATTAACTGGAACTTTACTACCTGGGGTAACCCGAGATTCACTTATCCAACTTGGCAATGACCTAGGTTATGACACTCACGAAGGCAAGATTTCAGTTGATGAGCTTTATGAATCCATTCAGTCTGGTCGAATTACTGAAGTATTTGCATGCGGAACAGCGGCGGTGATTGCACCCATTGGTGAAATTAAAAGCGCTACTCGAAATATAAAGGTTGGCGATGGTCTTCCTGGACCAATCACTATGAAACTGCGCAAAGCCCTATTGGATATTCAAACTGGAATCGCACCAGATAAACATCATTGGGTGTACAGGCTGGTTTAATGAAAAACGATGAGTTTCACATTTATGACACCACCTTGCGTGATGGTGCACAACAAGAAGGTTTAAACCTAACTGTCCATGACAAGTTAACAATTGCTAAACATTTAGACTCTTTAGGTGTTGGTTTTATTGAAGGTGGATGGCCCGGCGCAATTCCAAAAGACACCGAATTTTTTCGCAGAGCACAAACGGAGTTAAAACTTAACAATGCCGTACTTACAGCTTTTGGTGCAACAAGAAAGCCGGAAGTTAAAGTTAATGAAGATGCTCAAGTTAGGGCATTGTTAGATTCAAATGCCAAAGTAGTTACATTAGTAGCCAAAACATACGATCGACATATTGAACTTGCCTTGCGCACGACTCTTACTGAAAACTTGAAAATGATTTCTGAAACTGTGTCATTCTTGGTTAACGAGGGTCGCAGAGTTTTTCTGGATGCGGAACACTTTTTTGACGGTTATCTAAGTAATCCCGACTATGCAATTGAGGTTGTTCGAACTGCTATGTCTTCGGGTGCAGATGTTGCAGTTCTTTGTGACACTAATGGTGGCATGCTGCCAGTTGAGCTCGCTGAAATTGTTCACGAGATTTCGCAAAAAACTTCCGCTCGATTGGGAATACATTGCCATGACGACTCTGGATGTGCGGTTGCAAATTCACTTAGTGCAGTCGATGCTGGTGTAACGCACGTACAGGGAACGGCAAATGGATACGGTGAGCGATGTGGTAATGCTAATTTGTTTACTGTAATTGCTAATTTACAATTGAAGAAAGATTTATTAGTTCTACCAATATATAATCTTAAAGAAATGACAAGAACATCACATGCCATTTCAGCTATTACCAATATTAATCCAAATCAGCATGCGCCTTATGTAGGAATGAGTGCATTTGCACATAAGGCTGGGCTACATGCGAGTGCAGTAAAAATAGATCCAATGCTTTATCAGCACATTGATCCAGCTGTGATTGGAAATGATATGCGGATGCTGGTGTCTGAGATGGCTGGTCGCGCTTCAATTGAGTTAAAGAGTAAAGAACTTGGGTACGAACTTGCTGACAAGCAGGTGATTGGTCGAGTAGTTGATCGAGTCAAGGATCTTGAAGCAAAAGGTTGGACATTTGATGCTGCTGATGCGTCTTTTGAACTGCTGATGCTTGATGAGATTGCAGGTAAGAAGCAAAGGTTCTTTACTGTTGAATCTTGGAAAGTAGTTGTGGAGCAAGATTCAGATGGTGCTGTTTTTTCTGAGGCAACAGTTGTAATAATTGCTGAGAATCAAAGGTTAGTGAGCACGGGTATTGGAAATGGTCCAGTTAACGCATTGGATAATTCATTAAGGACAGCGCTAATTTCAATTTACCCAGAGTTAACTAAATTAGAACTTGTTGACTATAAGGTGCGAATACTTGAAGGAATCAAGGGCACTGGGGCTGTGACTCGCGTGTTAATTAAAACGTCAGATGGTGATAGTGAGTGGGATACAGTAGGCGTGCACGAAAATGTGGTGGCAGCTTCTTGGCAAGCAATAAGTGATGCAGTTGCCTATGGATTGCTTAAAGCAGGGCGTAAACCCAATTAATTTAAAGGCTGGTTTGATATAAATGCGCTTGGCGCGATTTACTCATAATGACAATTTTGGTTATGCTGTTATTGAATCAAACCAAGTTAAAGTATTAAGTGGGCATCCAATTGGTGAATTACAGTTCACTGGTGAAGTTCTTGATTTAAGTGATGTTCGATTATTAGCACCAGTAATCCCCAGCAAAATTATCTGTATTGGGAAAAATTATCGCGAACATTCATTAGAAATGGGAACGGAGCCACCATCTGAACCTTTATTCTTTTTCAAACCAACAACTTCCATCATTGGTCCAGAAGATTTTATTCGAATTCCATCACAAAGTAACGATGTACAACATGAGTCAGAATTGGCAATTGTGATTTCTCGATTATGCAAAGATGTTCCACTAGGACGTGTTTCGGATGTCATATTGGGGTACACATGTGCAAATGATGTCACTGCTAGAGATCTGCAATTTCGAGATGGTCAATGGGCGCGCTCGAAAGGCTTTGATACTTTTTGCCCACTAGGCCCTTGGATTGAGACTGAACTATCAAACGCACAAGATACGAAAATCGAAAGCAGGTTAAATGGTGCAATCACTCAACAAGCAAGTACTTCAGAAATGGTGCACACTATTGCTGAGCTCGTGTCTTGGGTGAGTCACCACATGACTTTATTACCGGGAGATGTGATTTTAACTGGTTCACCAGCTGGAATGTCGAAAATGGTTTCTGCCGATGTAGTTGAAGTTGAAATTACTGGAATTGGCACATTACGTAATAAAGTAGTGGCATATGAATAACGTCAGGGTACGTTTTTGCCCATCACCAACTGGTGATCCACACGTTGGTATGGTTCGAACTGCACTTTTTAATTGGGCCTATGCCCGGCATACAGGTGGCACATTCGTATTTCGAATTGAAGATACAGATACCGCACGCGATAGCGAAGACTCGTATCGAATGTTGCTGGATTCGCTTCGCTGGCTAGGACTCAATTGGGATGAAGGACCTGAGATTGGCGGCCCATTTGCGCCATACCGACAATCTGAACGACTTGAGATTTATCGAGATGTTGCCGCAAAACTACTGGCGTCAGGTCACGCATATTACTGCTATTGCTCACAGGAAGAATTAGAACAGCGGCGAGAAAAAGCTCAAGCAGAAAATCGCACTCCAGGTTATGACGGTAAGTGTCGGAACTTAACTGATGAAGAATTAGGTCAATTTAAATCAACCAATCGTGAACCTGTGCTTAGGTTCAAAATGCCTGGCAGTGACTTTACGTGGATGGATTTAGTTCGAGGAGAGTTAACTTTTGCAGCAGAGCACGTCCCTGATTATGTTTTGGTTAGAGCTAACGGTGATCCTCTCTATACATTAGTAAATCCCGTTGATGACGCATTGATGGAGATAACCCACGTGTTACGTGGTGAGGATTTACTTTCTTCTACTCCAAGACAAATAGCACTTTATGCAGCACTTAAAGACATAGGAGTTGGCAAAGGTATAACTCCTGAATTTGGTCACTTGCCTTACGTTATGGGAGAGGGAAATAAGAAGTTATCTAAACGCGATCCCGAATCTAGTTTGTCAATGTATCGCAACGAAGGATTTCTACCAGAGGGATTGTTAAATTATTTAGCGCTACTTGGTTGGTCGATGGGGGAAGACCAAGAATTTTTCAGTATCGAGCAAATGGCAACTGCCTTTGAAATAACCAGAGTAAATCCTAATCCAGCTAGATTTGACTTAAAAAAATGCACGGCAATAAATGCAGATTGGATTAGAAGCCTAAGTCCAGCTGAGCTGCAAAATCGCCTCCTGCCTTATCTAACAACTTCTGCAGTTTTGCCAGAAAAGCCAACTGTCCAACAGTTAGATCTCTTAGCTAAATCTATTGAATTGATTCAGGAGCGAATTGAAACTCTAGGTCAAGGAGTTAAAATGTTGCGCTTTCTATTTGTCTCTGATGATGAATTTGAGATTGACCCTGACGATAAGCCCGCTGTAACTGATGAATCTGGTAGAAGCGTTTTGGTGGCGGCGAGTAATGTGCTTGAAGAGTTAGATGACTGGAATCGAACTGAGATTGAAGCTGTATTACGTGCTGAGTTAATTGAGACGATGGCACTTAAGCCAAAAAATGCTTTTGGCGCACTTCGCGTTGCAGCTACCGGTCGACGCGTATCGCCACCACTGTTTGAATCATTAGAATTATTGGGTAAAACTCGATCTTTGGCTCGCATTACTGCAGCGCTCAGCAGTTGATTGTTATCGAACTAGCTCAGGTATGCTTTTGCAGCTTTATTGTGTCAATGGGGTATGGGGTAATTGGCAGCCCAACGGTTTCTGGTTCCGTTAGTCTAGGTTCGAATCCTGGTACCCCAGCGATTTTTTCCACCTGGCCCCGTTGTGTAGCGGCCTAGCACGCCGCCCTCTCAAGGCGGTAGCGCGGGTTCAAATCCCGTCGGGGCTACAACCAAAAACAGCAGGTAGATCAAGCGATCCACCTGCTGTTTTATTTACTAGGTATTCTTGGCTTCCGCAAATAGGAGATAAATGGCAAAGACGCTTTCGGAGAAAGTTTGGGATTCGCATATCGTTGCAGCTGGTGAAGGAGATGCACCAGATTTACTTTACGTTGATTTGCATTTAGTCCATGAGGTAACCAGCCCTCAAGCATTTGATGGCTTGCGCGCTACTGGCCGGAATGTAAGAAGACCGGATTTAACTGTAGCAACTGAAGATCACAATGTTCCAACCATAGATATTGACAAACCAATTGCAGATCCAATTTCACGAGCACAAGTTGAAGCACTAAGAAAGAATTGTGATGAGTTTGGCGTTCCAAGATACTCGCTTGGCCATGCTGAGCAGGGGATTGTGCATGTTGTTGGTCCGCAAATGGGATTAACTCAACCTGGCATGACCATTGTTTGCGGTGATTCGCATACATCAACACATGGCGCGTTTGGCGCTCTTGCTTTTGGTATTGGTACGAGCGAAGTTGAACATGTGCTCGCAACTCAGACGTTGCCACTAAAGAAATTTAAAACTATGGCCGTAACAGTTAATAACAAATTGCCAGAAGGTGTGACTGCTAAAGATTTGATTCTGACCATTATTGCCAAGATTGGAACTGGTGGCGGTCAAGGGTATGTATTGGAGTATCGCGGTGAGGCTGTGCGAAACCTTTCAATAGAAGGTCGCATGACAATGTGCAATATGTCAATCGAAGGTGGTGCGCGCGCAGGAATGATTGCGCCAGATGACACAACTTTTTCGTATATTGAAGGTCGCGAGCGTGCACCTAAAGGTAAAGATTGGGAAGCTGCTCTAGATTATTGGCGTACTTTGCCAACGGATGTTGGTGCGAAGTTTGACCGTGAAGAAATTTTAGATGCCACTGAGCTTTCACCATTTGTAACTTGGGGAACTAATCCTGGGCAAGGCTTACCACTTTCTGCTGCAGTGCCAGATCCAAATGACTTTTCAGATCCAGTTGAGCGAGTGGCGGCAGAACGTGCATTGCAATATATGGGACTAAACCCTGGAACTAAGTTAAAAGATATTTATGTAGATACTGTTTTCTTGGGCTCATGCACAAATGGACGAATTGAAGATCTACGAGCAGCTGCTGAAATCCTCAAAGGAAAAAAACTAGCGAACAATCTAAAAATGATTGTTGTCCCAGGGAGTGCTCGCGTGAGGTTGCAAGCTGAATCTGAGGGGTTAGATAAAGTATTTCTAACTGCTGGTGCAGAATGGCGAAGCGCAGGATGCTCAATGTGTTTGGGTATGAATCCAGATAAGTTAAGTAAAGGCGAGCGTGCAGCATCTACATCTAATCGCAACTTTGAGGGCCGGCAAGGTCCAGGTGGACGGACTCATCTAGTTTCACCACACGTTGCAGCTGCAACTGCATTATTGGGTCATCTTGCTGAACCTAAAGACTTAGGAATGTAATGGAAGCATTCATCACGCATACCGGAATGGGTGCACCATTAAGAAGAAGTAATGTTGATACTGATCAGATAATTCCAGCAGAATACCTAAAGCGAATTACTCGACATGGCTATGAAGATGCTCTCTTTAAAGCTTGGCGATATGATGATTCATTTGTGCTTAATCATCCTATTTATAAAAATGCAACCGTGCTAGTTGCTGGTGCAGAGTTTGGTACTGGATCATCACGCGAACATGCTGTCTGGGCGCTGATGGATTATGGATTCAAAGCAGTGATCTCACCTCGATTTGCTGATATTTTCAGAGGGAACTCTGGTAAAGGTGGCTTGCTCACTGCCCAAGTCAGCCATGAAGTTACCGAGAAACTTTGGGCTTATTTGGAAAATCAGCCAGGCGCACAGATAACTATCGATTTGCCTTCCCAGCAGATTACGGCAGGTGAGATAACTGCGAGTTTTGAAATAGATCCATATGTGAAGTGGCGATTACTTGAGGGCTTAGATGACATTGGCATCACGATGCAGCAGTTGTCTAAAATCTCAGAATTTGAGCTTAATCGCGCAGAATGGCGACCTACAACGATTTCTTGACCAAAAAACCTTCAGTTGTGAGGTTTTTCCTGCGTGTCGCAAATATCTCCTGCTTAATTTCCCTACGCTTATGAGGTCGGTAGGTAATCGACAAAATACTTTGGAGGTTCTTCGTGAACAAAGCAGAACTGGCGGATGCCGTAGCCGCTGATCTGGATATCTCGCGTAAGCAGGCACTAGTGGCAATTGACTCAGTTTTGGACAACATTGTTCATGCTGTAGTTAAGGGCGACAAAGTTGCTCTTGTTGGTTTTGGTACTTTTGAGAAAGCAAAAAGAGCTGCTCGCAATGGCCGCAACCCACAAACTGGTGCAGTTGTAAAGATCCCTGCAACATCAGTTCCTAAGTTCAAAGCTGGTGCAGAATTCAAGGGATTGGTATCAGGCAAGAAGAAGGCTGGACGCAAGTAATTTGCTAGATTAAGCCAACTCGGGCGTCAGGTGTTTTGCACTTGGCGCCCGAGATGTTTTAGGGTGAGGTTTTATGTCAGCAATTAACCGAAAAGACAAATCATTTCTCTGGTGGTTGGTCGCTTTTCTATTGCGCCCGCTAATGACTTTGTTAACAAAACGTGATTGGCGAAATGCTGACAGGGTAAACATTGACAGCGGGATAATTTTTGCTGGTAATCACATCTCTTGGTTTGATCCATTTCCAGTTGCTCATTTTATGTGGGCGAACAATCGACCTCCAATTTACCTGGGCAAGGAATCAGTTTTCAAAGTAGCGTTGCTTGGCTCGTTACTTCGTGGGTTAGATCAAATACCAGTTAAAAGAAACACTGAAGATGCAGCGCAGTCATTATCCATTGCAATCGATCGCATCAACTCAGGTGAAGCAGTTGTTATTTATCCTGAAGGCACAATTTCTAGAGATCCAAATTTATGGCCAATGAAAGGTAAAACAGGAGCAATCAGATTAGCTCTGTTAACAGGTGCACCGTTAATTCCATTTGCCCAATGGGGTGCGCAAGAAGTCATACCTCCATACAAAACGAAATTGCGTTTGATTCCCCGAAAAACGATGCAGGTTAATGTTGGTCTACCCATTGACTTGACCAGATATCAAGGTAAACCCATCACAGATGAGTTACTTGCATCAGCAACTGATGAGTTAATGCAGCAGATTAGTAACTTATTAGCTGAACTTAGAAATGCTCAGGCACCCAAGATTCGCAAATCTAAAGATGAATGGTTGGCGGAACTAGATTAACTTTGCATTAACGCTTGGTCTAAGTCTTGCCAGAGATCTTCAACATCCTCAATGCCAACACTTAGCCGAATTAGATTTTCGGGCACCCCAATAGGTTCATTAGCCCATCGCCTGCGTCGCTCAAGTTGAGATTCCACACCACCTAAGCTGGTTGAGTGTGACCATAATTTGGTTGCTTCAGACACTTTCTCAGCAGCTTGAGCATCCCCTTTAATCTCGATTGAAAAAACTGATCCAACGCCGCACATTTGCGCACTTGCAAGCTGAAAATCAGGGTGCGTCTTAAGTCCTAGGTGCCACACTTTGGCAATCTTTGAATGTGAACTTAGTCGTTCAGCTAAATCGAGCGCATTTGCACTCGCACGCTCTTGACGCAACTGTAGAGTTCGCATTCCACGTAGCAATAAGTAAGAATCAAATGCACTTAGCACAGCACCAGTTAATGTGCGAATTTCAGTTAGCTTTGTTAGTAAATCTGGATTGCGCGTGAGCAATGCTCCAGCGAGCAGATCGGAGTGACCAGATAATTGCTTTGTTGCGCTATGCATTGATATATCTGCCCCTAAATCAAGTGGAGCTTGATGCAATGATCCCGCGAGTGTGTTATCAACCGCAGTTAATCCAGATGTAGCTGCAGAAATGGCTCGGATATCCCAGATGCGCATGGTTGGATTTGTGGGGGTATCTAGCCAAACTAAAGCAGCATCCTTTGCAGCATTGATCATTGCGCCTTGATTCGCGGTTGGAACGAGAGTTAAGTTGATTCTATTTTGGGCTGCTAATTCTTTTAATCGTTTATCGATTCCGCTATAACCAACATCACCCGCAACGACTTTGCTGCCCAGTGGTAACAACTCAATTACTGTATTAAATGAAGCCATCCCACTGCTAAACAAAAGGGCTTCTGCATTTTCAAGTTCACCTAATGCACTTTGAGTTGCTACCCAATTTGGTTGGTTGTTTCGTGAATAACCAAAATCTCCGCCGGCACTAAACCCAGTGCTTAGAGTGATGTTGGGATTTAGTGGCGCACCTGGTTCGTGGCTGCGGCCAGCCTGAATCAGCCTGGTTGCTAATTTCCAGTGTTTCGACCGGGAGTTTTCCATGGCGACAGGTTATCTCGTGCGACAACCACTAAGTTTTCAGTATGGGAAAAACCGTGGCTGTGTTCTTTGGCGGACCAAGTAATGAGCATGAGATTTCTTGCTTAAGTGCCAAAACAGTCATCTCGGCATTAATCCAGGCTGGATATCAGGTGCTGCCAATCGCTGTTGATTTGGATCTGACCTGGCGACATACGCCTGATGCTGCAGGACAATTAGCGTCAATAACAAATCGCTTACCGACAACTTCGGATTTGTCTGGAGGTGCAATATCAACTATTGAGGCAGATGTTGCTTTCCCAGTACTGCACGGGGCTTGGGGTGAAGATGGTGGTGTGCAGCGCGAGTTAACAAAATTGGAAATCCCATATGTCGGCTCAAATGCAGCCGCATCAGAACTAGCAATGGACAAAGCAGAAACAAAAAAGCGGTTAACTGAAGTTGGCGTAAGGGTTGTGCAAGCGATTGCAGTTAGCCGCGACGATTGGCAAGAACATCTGAGTCAAATTGAATCATTGGGTGTGAACTTGTTTGTTAAACCTAGGCACGGGGGTTCATCTTTAGGAGTTACGCACGTTAAATCAGATAAAGAAATCCCAAGCGCTTTAGAAAAAGTCTTTCAATTGACTGACCAAGCTTTAGTTGAAGTTGCTGTGCAGGCTCCAAGGGAAATTGAAATAGGGGTACTGCAGCATCCAGATCAGAGATTACAAATAAGTGTGTGTGGCGAAATTAAGTTAAAGTCGGGATTTGATTTTTATGATTATCAAGCAAAGTATTTGGCCGACGGTGCAGAATTAATTGTTCCAGCAAAACTAAACGATCTAGAATCAAGCGAGTTTGCAGCAATCGCGGAAAAATCATTTAACACGCTTGGCTGTGCTGGCCTAGCTCGAGTGGATTTTTTATTGGCAAACGATGGATCAATTTACTTAAATGAAGTAAACACAATGCCAGGCTTCACATCAATTTCGATGTACCCACGGATGTTTGCTGCATCCGGGGTATCGCTACCAACACTGGTAAGTACTTTAGTTGAACACGGTGTTAAGGCTAATAGATAGTTATGACAGATATTAGAGAATCTTTGGTTGCAGAAATTGATGAGCACAAGTTAGTCTCTTTAATTCTAGATGTCCTATCTAAATTTCAAAGTAACTCACTAATAGTTCAACCTGGAGATGATGCTGCAGTTTTACAAGGACTAGCAAAACCAACCATCACATCGGACATTTTGATAGAAGATGTGCACTTCAAAAGAATCTGGTCATCACCAGCTGATATAGGAACTAGAGCGGCAGCCGCAAATCTAGCTGATTTGATAGCCATGGGTGCTGAACCGAAAGCCCTTACAGTTTCACTTGGAATACCAGAAAAAACAGCAGTTGGTTATATTCTTGATTTAACTGAGGCAATTGCTGCTGAAGCACAGTTAATTGGTGCTCAAGTAGTCGGAGGAGATGTAACTAAGAGTGAAAAATTAGTTGTATCTATAACTGCAGTTGGTGATTGTGAAAACCGCACACCAATTCTGCGCTCAGGCGCAAGAGTTGGCGATAAAGTTGGATTAATAGGTCGCCTGGGCTTCGCGCAGGCTGGATTGCAATTAATGCAATCTGGAAAATATGCACCATTGGATTTGATTCTGGCACATCAAAGACCTCGCGTTGATTATTCAACTGGCAAGAGTGCTTGGCAATCATCAAATGCCATGATTGATGTTTCAGATGGTTTGCTCCTTGATTTAGGGCATATTGCTAAAACTTCAAATGTTCGAATTAGTTTATCTAGTAACTTGTTGCAAAATCTAATTACTTCTGACCTAAAGGTAGCCGGTAAAGAACTAGGGGTCGAGCCGATTGAGTTTGTTTTGTCTGGTGGCGATGATCACGCTTTTGTAGTTTCTGGAATGAAATTACCTAGTGGAGCTGTTGAGATTGGCTCTGTTGCTTCTGGCGCTGGAGTATGGCTAGATAATGAACCCGCAGACTTACTAGGGTATCGACACTTTAATGGGTAAGAGTTTTACCAGCTTTAATGCAAGAGGTGCAGGCGTAAATTGCCTTTGAATTACTGCCTTGAGCGACTCGAACCTTTTGGATATTTGGGTTGAACCGGCGTCGGGTCTTGTTTTCGGCGTGCGAAACGTTGTTCCCGAAACGTGGTCCCTTGCCACAGATTTCACACGTCGCAGCCATCTTCTTCTCCTCATGTATTGCCCGTAACTAGGGACACCCCTATCGAGCAGGATGGAATACTAACGCACACCCCTAAATCGCGAGATACTCACCACTATGGCCAGAGATTCATTGCCCAAAGTCACCCTAAGCATGAAGCTGGGTGGGCTCATTGGTGATGCCACTGCAAAAGCACTTAAGAGCGGCTTTGGCATAGTCGATGTTGAAGGTTTGCTCAGGCATTATCCAAGAAGGTACGCCGAACGTGGCGAGTTAACAGATTTATCACAGTTAGATCCAGGCGAGCACGCAACAGTTATGGCAGAGGTGGCAAAAGTTGTTGAGATCCCTGGTCGAGGAAAAGCTGGATCTCGATTGCAAGTTACTGTGACCGATGGCGTTGCAAATTTAGACCTTGCATTTTTTGCATATGGCAGCTGGCATCGCGACAAATTAAAGGTTGGTGCTCGAGGGTTATTTGCAGGCAAGGTGGGTGAGTTTCGCGGACGACGGCAACTAACACATCCAGAATATGCGTTAATTCCAAATGAAAAAGATGAAGATGTAGCGAGTGAAATTGCGGAAACATTTGCAAATGCACTCATTCCAGTTTATCCAGCAACCGCCAAATTGCCTTCTTGGAGAATTGCTCGCACGATAGGAATCGTGCTTAGTCAAATAGATTTTGAAGATGACTCATTACCTGAAGATATTTGCAAGAAGCATAACTTGATTGGTTTTTCTGAAGCGTTTAAGAAAATACATAAGCCAACTACAAAATCAGATATAGCAGCAGCAATAGAGCGTTTTAGATTTGAAGAAGCATTTGTCCTACAGACTGTTTTAGCTCAGCGAAGAATGGCAGCGATGGCATTGCCTGCAATAAGCAGAGTTCCGAAAAATGAATTAGTAACTCAATTTGATGCACAGTTACCATATCAGTTAACGCCTGGACAAATTTTGGTATCAAAAGAGATTTCAGCAGATTTAGCAAAATCCATACCAATGAACAGATTGCTACATGGTGAAGTTGGCGCAGGTAAAACTGTCGTCGCACTACGAGCGATGCTTCAGGTTGTTTCTGCTGGTGGGCAGGCCGCACTGCTGGCACCAACTTCAGTATTGGCCAATCAACATTTTCAATCTGTTAGCTCAATTCTGGGGGATTTAGGAGTAGGCAGATTACTCAGCGGAAATGAGTTAGCTACCAAAGTAGTTCTGATAACAGGAGCTATGAACACTTCCGCTCGCAAGCAAGCGCTAGCTGATGTGGCATCTGGTGAAGCAGGAATTGTGATCGGAACTCATGCACTGCTAGAAGAAAAAGTTCAATTCAAAGATTTGGGACTAGTTGTAGTTGATGAGCAGCATAGGTTTGGTGTTGAGCAACGGGATCGATTAAGTGGTCGCGCGCTTGCTGGTACTCGACCGCATCTGTTAGTAATGACTGCAACTCCAATTCCTCGAACGGTAGCGATGACCGTATTTGGTGATCTAGATGTTTCGCAACTAAACGCACTCCCAGCAGGACGAAAAGAAATCGCCACACATGTGGTTGCCGCACTAGATCAACCTGCGCATCTAGCACGTGTATGGCAAAGAATCAATGAAGAGGCCAAAGAAGGACATCACACATTCATAGTTTGCCCAAGAATTGGCGGGGATGAGGCTGAAGATGATGTCGCTATGCAATCTGAAGAAACTAAACGGCCACCGCTTGCAGTGTTAGATGTAATAGAAAAATTAAGTTCAGGTCCACTAGCAAAATTGAAACTTGCTGCACTTCATGGCAGATTATCAACTGAAGAAAAGAATGCCCTAATGAATCGCTTTAGCTTAACTGGAAGTGAATCGTTAGATGTTTTAGTATGCACCACCGTGATTGAAGTTGGTGTAGATGTTCCAATTGCCACAATGATGGTGGTATTAGACTCAGATAGGTTTGGCATTGCACAACTTCATCAACTGCGCGGTCGGGTTGGTCGCGGCGGATTGCCCGGACTTTGCATTTTGGTAACTGAAGCTGAGTCAGGATCAATTGCTCGAGATCGGTTAGCTGCAGTTGCGGAAACAAACGATGGTTTCGCTTTAGCTGAAATTGATTTAGAACAACGTAGAGAAGGCGATGTTTTGGGAGCAAATCAATCAGGTATGCGATCAAAATTGCGCTTACTTGAAGTGACTAAACATGCCGATATAGTTGAAGTGGCTCGAACAGCTGCTTTTGCATTAGTGGCTTCTGATCCAGAATTAACAAATCACAAGGGATTAAAGAGTGCAGTTGATGCCATTGTTGGTGATGAAGGTGCAGATTGGCTGGCTAAGTCGTGACCCGAATAATTGCTGGTAAATACAAAGGGCAGCGAATTGAAGTGCCTAAATCTGGAGTGAGACCAACAACAGATCGCGTGCGCGAAGCAATATTTAGCGCGCTTGATTCTCGGATAGCAAACTGGCAGGAAGAACATGTCTTGGATGTTTTTGCTGGCTCTGGGGGATTAGGAATTGAAGCGCTTTCACGAGGCGCAAGTAGTGCTACCTTTTTAGAGAAAGATAGACATACCGCTGAGATTCTCGCTAAGAATTTAGCTAAAGTTGGTGCACAAGGTGAAGTGGTGTTAGGCGCTGCAGATAAGTTCCAAACACAACAAAAATTTACTTTGGTCTTCTTAGATCCACCATTTGCAATTGAAGATGCATATTTGACGTTGTTACTCAATCAGTTTGCCCCAAGCATTGAACTTGGCGCACTAGTTTTAGTTGAACGTGGAAAAGAAAATAGTTTCCAATGGCCAACTGGCTATACTCAAGTTTTTGAGCGAGGATATGGCGATAGTCTTATCTTCTTGGCTGAAAGTAAGGAATCCCGATGAGCGCGAAATTAGGCGGACCCGTTATCTGTCCAGGCTCATTTGATCCAGTCACCTTGGGTCATCTTGATATTTTTGCGCGGGCAAGTGAGCAATTCGAATCAGTAGTAATAGCAGTGCTGCAAAATCCAGCAAAATCAAACCTTTTTTCAGTTGAAGAGCGAATGGAAATGCTGAAAGTGGCAACGGCAGAATGGAAAAACATCGAAGTGACATCTTTTCAAGGACTGCTAGTTGATTTCTGCAAGAGTCGAAAAATCAATGCTATCGTTAAAGGCTTGAGAGCTGTTTCTGACTTTGACTATGAACTTCAAATGGCACAACTGAATCATCAAATTGGTGGAGTTGAGACATTCTTTATGTCCAGCAATCCCACCTACTCTTTCCTTTCATCTTCTATGACTAAGGAAGTTGCAAGATATGGTGGTTCAGTAGATCAATTAGTGCCGACAAATGTTGCAAAAGCACTCAAACTGAAGTTTGGGAATTAACTTGCAAGTCAATGCTTTACTAAACGATTTGGTTAGTAAACTTAAAAGCGCAAAAAAGCAGTCACTTGGAAAAGGCTTTGTGATTGGCGATAAAGATGAATTAATCGCGTTAGTTGAAAATGTTCGCGCTTTACTGCCAAGTGTGGTTGCTGATGCAGAAGAAATCTTAAACAGACGTGAATTAATAATTCAGGAAGCAAAAATGCAGGCAGAAAAGGTGCTCGCCAAAGCCGAAGTTCAGCGCGATCAATTGGCATCAAACCATGAAGTTTTGTTAACAGCTGCTGCTCAGGCCGAAGCACTGAGGCAAGAAGTGGCTGCGGAAGTTGAAAAACTCAGAATTGAGACAGACGACTATATTGACAAGCAATTGGCTCGATTTGAGATTGCTCTAACCAAAGTATTAACCAGCGTTCGAAAAGGTAGAGAGCGCTTGGTCAGCGATACCGAAACAGAGGATCGCTCTGGAGGCAAATAGCCGGGTTTGCTACCCTTAGCAACTCGATTGCTGAGCTGCCGTTTGGTTGCAGACGGGAGGGCAAGTGAGCGCGTCAAATCCACAAGCTCCGCTAGTCATTTCTACTCATGACCTCGGACGTGCGGCTGGATTACGCAAGCAGTTCTCACTTATCGTCCCTGCGCCATCAAGTTTCGGTAATGCAGTAATTGGGTTGCCAGAAGGGCTACCGATAAAACTGGATTTAACTTTAGATTCAGTAGTTGACGGAGTTCTAGTAACTGGAGTTGCCGCATTGACTTATCAAGGTGAATGCGCAAGATGTTTGGATCCGATTGAGCAATCAGCGGAAATTGAGTTTCAGGAACTCTATTTTTATCCAGATGTTGCAATCTCAGCTGAAGATGAGTTGTTTCGCATGAATGGCGAATTGATTTATCTTGAGCCGGCACTGCGCGATGCAGCTTTATTGGATTTGCCGCTTGCGCCAGTGTGCAGTGAAGAGTGTCTTGGCTTGTGTGCACAGTGTGGGGTTCGGCTAGCTGAAAACCCAAATCATGTGCACGAGCAAGTAGATTCCAGATGGCAGGCGTTAGCAGATTTATTCGACACTAAGGAAGGTTGATCATGGCAGTTCCAAAACGGAAAAGCTCCCGATCACGAACACGACATCGCCGTGCAACTTGGAAAGCAAAGTTGCCACAAATTAACAAGCAGATCGTTAACGGTCGGGTTGTCTATTCGGTTTCACATCGAGCAGATGACAATGGGCGATATAACGATCGACAGGTGCTTGATCTCTAACAGTGTCGAACACACCCCCTCGCGGGGGCGAGGCCAATTCCGTCGCTGACGTGATTGCCCTAGTTTCCGCGACATTGCCCGAGTTAATTGAAGTCTTGCAAACAGACATAACAGTTAATCAACTTGCGCCTGCACTAATTCACCGATCTTGGTCATATGAGCACGGTGGGATTCCAACTAATGAGCGCTTGGAATTTTTAGGTGATGCAGTGTTGGGCATGATCGTTACTGAAGAATTATTTAATCGTAATCCAACAGCTAGCGAAGGAAATCTAGCTCGATATCGATCGGCGATTGTAAATTCCAAGGCACTAGCAGATGTTGCAAGAACACTTGACCTAGGAAATCACTTGTTGTTAGGTCGCGGGGAATCGGCTTCAGGGGGTGCGGATAAAGATTCCATCCTTGCCGATTCGCTCGAAGCAGTCATAGGAGCAGTTTTTGTTTCGTTAGGTTTGTCTGCAGCCACCCAATTAATTCTGCGTTTGTTCGACCACTTAATTGATTCATCGAGTGATTTGGGAGCAGGCCTTGATTGGAAGACCAGCTTGCAAGAACTTGCTGCTGTCAGACATGTTGAGCCACCAGAATATTTAATAACCGAGTCTGGACCGGACCATGACAAACGTTTTACTGCGCAAGTGAAATTTGGTGAGCAGGTGCTGGGCCAAGGAGAAGGGCGAAGCAAGAAAGCTGCTGAACAACAGGCTGCTGCAAGTGCTTTTGCATTGTTAACAAATGCCTGAGTTACCAGAAGTTGAAACAGTTAAGCGTGGCCTCGAAAAAGAAATTGTAAATCGCGCAATATCTTCAGTAAAAGTTCTGCATCCGAGAGCAACTCGGAGACACCTGGCTGGAAAACAAGATTTTATTCGCCAGCTGATTGGACAGCAGATAACTTCAATTGAACGAAGAGGAAAGTTCCTATGGATACCTTTCGATGAACGTGCATTAATAATTCACCTTGGCATGAGTGGCCAATGTCTAGTTAAAGTTAATCAAGAGAGATTAAAGCACGAACGAATTAGATTTGAATTTGCAGATGAGAATTTCTACCTGCTCTTTGTAGACCAGCGCACTTTTGGTGGAATGCAGATAGATGAGATAGTTACAGATAAAAATGGTAAAAACGTACCAAAAAGCGTTGCACATATTGCTCTTGATCCATTCGACTCAAGTTTTGACTTGGAGTTAACAGCTTTGAGACTGCGAAAGAGAAATTCCGAAGTTAAACGTGTGTTACTAGATCAAACGTTGATTTCAGGAATTGGAAACATCTATGCAGATGAAGCACTTTGGCTTTCAAAAATACATCCTCGCAAGCCTGCCCATTTACTTAGTAAAATTCAAGCGGTTAGCTTGCTTGATTCAGCAAAAAAAGTTATGCAAGCAGCCACTGAGCAAGGTGGCACTTCATTCGATAGCCAGTATTTAAATGTTAATGGGGAAAGTGGATATTTTTCGGTGAGTTTAAATGTTTATGGCCGATCTGGTGAACCTTGTTTACGTTGTGCTAGACCAATTCGTCGAGAAAAGTTTATGACTCGATCTAGTCATTTGTGTCCGCGCTGCCAGCGACCTCCAAGAAGTACTAACTAAATAGTTTACATCGCAGATGTATTTGTATGAAAGAAATGATTTACAGCGATAATTGAAACTACTCAATTGGTGCTTGCTATTCCTGCCCGTAAATCTGCAGCTAAATCCATAACTCCTTGGGCGAGCACATTTACATCTCCCAGCGAGAGTAGCAGTGTTTCTTTATTTTGAATCGAGCGCTTTGCAGTATCCATACTGTAAGCACCTGTACCAAAAGCTTTGCCGGCTGCCTGAGCACCTGCACGAATTTTTGCAACGGCTTCTTGATAAACCGGTGCATCCCATTGCCGGAAGACACCTAAGTCCAACGACAAATCCATACCACCAACGGTAACCCCGTCAATCCCGTCAACTGCCATAATCTCGTGCGCATTGTTTGCACCAATTTGGGACTCAATAATTATTAGAATGATGATTGAATCTTCGAAGTTCTCCATGTAATAGTCATCATCGATGTGAAAGTTTGTGGCCCTTAGTGGATTCCAGCCACGTTTTCCGCGTGGGTTGTAGCGGCAAGCTTCGACTAGTTGCTTTGCCTGCTCAGCTGTTTCAATAAAGGGACATAGCAGGCCACTTGCTCCAATATCGAGTAACCGACGAATTTGATCGTGATCAAAAATAAGCGGACGAACTAACGGCACGATATCCCACCCATGCGCTGCTTGAATCATATTCTGCACAGTCACCAATGTCTGGGCGGTATGTTCAGTATCAATTGCAGCCCAATCAAAACCGGCCCGACCATAAATCTCCATTGTTGCTGAGTCTTGAAGAGATAGTTGTGTTCCAAGAACAGGCTCTCCCGCATAAATACGCTTCTTAAGTTTTAGCGATTTTTCAATAGCTCTCATAAAAATTCCTTTGTTCGATTGTGCGGTACTGCCTGGAGTGGATATGGTACGGCTACGATCATCGAATCTACAATACTTTTGGCAAAACAAAAAGAAAGTGATGTAAACAAATGGGAGAGCAACTAAAAGTAATCTATCTTCCAGGTCGTGGAGCAGATCCAATTTGGCAAGATGAAGTTGTTAAGGCTATTTCCCCAAATCATGATTTACGAATTTATGATGAAAAACTCCCCATTGAACCTCAGTTTGCCGATGTTGACGCAGTAGTTGATCTTGGTGGATCGTACGGCACTCGCGAGATGCTAGATGCCGCACCAAATGTTCGTCTTTGGCAAATAATGGGTACCGGTATTGAACACTTTGATATGCAGTATTGGTCAAAGCGTCCTGTCTTTGTAGCAAATTGTCCCGGTCCAATGAGTGCAATTGCGCTCGCAGAGCACGCGATATTGTTGATGATGTTGGTCCTTCGTGATTACAAGACTCAACTACGTAATCTTTCCGAGGGCGTGCTGGGCAACCCTTTGGGTTCTGAGTTAGATGGACAAACCTTGTTACTTCTTGGATTTGGTGCAAGTGCTCGCGAGTTGTCTCGGCGCGCTAAAGGGTTTGGAATGAAGGTAATTGCAACTGAGATTATTGAAGTTGATGATGCAACCAAAGACCAATGGGGTGCAGATGCAATTTACTCACCAG